>NZ_VTYA01000012.1:0-155799 GCF_013114135.1 Vibrio sp. 03-59-1 | reverse complement strand
GGACCCACCTGATTCCATGCCGAACTCAGAAGTGAAACGCAGTAGCGCCGATGGTAGTGTGGGGCTTCCCCATGTGAGAGTAGGACATCGCCAGGCTTTAAATTTAAACAAAAACTCGTTATAAACGAGTTTTTGTTGTTTGCTGATATAGCTCAGCCCGGTAGAGCGCACCCTTGGTAAGGGTGAGGTCCCCAGTTCGAGTCTGGGTATCAGCACCAGTATTAAAATGCGTCATTTATCGATGTATTAAGAATTTGTTTAGCGACCATAGCATTACGGACCCACCTGATTCCATGCCGAACTCAGAAGTGAAACGTAATAGCGCCGATGGTAGTGTGGGGCTTCCCCATGTGAGAGTAGGACATTGCTAGGCTTTAATTTATTTTATTGTTTATAAAACAGTAAAAAGAAATAGCGTAAGCTGAATAGACACTGCGGAGTGGTAGTTCAGTTGGTTAGAATACCGGCCTGTCACGCCGGGGGTCGCGGGTTCGAGTCCCGTCCACTCCGCCACTGATTTAAAAAAGCCCTAATCGAAAGATTAGGGCTTTTTTACGTCTGTACTATTTTGAATTAATGTTTTTCTTCTGCTACTTCCCATAAAGCTTTGATTAATGGGTTCTCTAGTTGAGAGCGTTTGCAACAGATGCCCAATTCAAAAGGTCTGATTGACGCTACTTTTAACCTTTCTACTCGTTCTTTTACCGGGCTACTGTCAATCACAACGTCTGGGGCTATACCAACACCACATCCAAGAGCAACCATACTTACTATTGCTTCATGTCCAGATACTTGGGCGTAGATATTCGGCTTGATTTTCATTTTTTTAAACCAAGAGTTTGCTCTTTCTCTAGCAGTACCTGCTTCTGGAACAATAAAAGGTATCTGAGACCAATTAATCGATTCTTCTTGGAGTAAGTGAGTAAAACTATTTATACCGGAAGGGGCGATGACTGAGAGTGGAATTTCGCTTATTTTCTCAAACTCTACTTTTGATGGCAGCTGATCGGGTTTTGCCGAAATAGCGATATCAGCCATATCGTTAATAATACGATCTATAGCCTGAGCAGGGTCGCCTGTGGTTAATTTAAATTCAATATGAGGGTGTCGTACTCTAAATTCAGACAGTAATTCAGGTAGGTGGCTATAGCTGGCCGTGACCGAACAAAACAATCGTATTTCGCCTTTAAGCTCATGTTCATTACCTGCTAACTGCGCACTATATTGCTGCCACTCACCAACGATATTAAGTGCGATAGGAAGTAGCTTTTTACCCGCAGGCGTGATTTCTACACTTCGGTTATCTCTTACAAATAGAGCCTGACCAGTATCGTCTTCTAGTTTTTGGATCTGGCGACTGAGGGCGGACGGACTTACATGCATTGCTGCTGCCGTTTTACTAAAATTCTTGCTATCGCATAAGTGAATAAAGAGTTGAAGGCTTTTTATATTCATTTACTTAAATCTTCCATGTTGCATTTATTGCAATGACTAATTGTGAATATATCACTTTAAGCAACTTTACGTCTGATTTAGTATGAAGTCATTCGATAGTAAGATATCGACCAAACGGACAGTATTTATAAAGGAGAGCCCTGATGGCTAACTATTTCGACACATTGAACTTACGTGAACAATTGGATCAACTAGGCCGCTGCCGCTTCATGGATCGTGAAGAATTTGCGAGCGAAGCTGATTATCTAAAAGATAAGAAAGTCGTCATTGTAGGCTGTGGTGCTCAAGGCTTAAACCAAGGTCTTAATATGCGAGATTCTGGTTTGAATGTTGCTTATGCTCTTCGTCAGGCTGCTATTGACGAACAGCGCCAGTCATTCAAGAATGCGAAAGAAAATGGTTTTGAAGTAGCAAGCTATGAAGAGCTTATTCCTCAAGCTGACCTTGTTGTTAACCTAACACCTGACAAACAACACACAAATGTTGTTGAGACCGTAATGCCTTTAATGAAAGAGGGTGCCACATTAGGTTATTCACACGGTTTTAATATCGTGGAAGAAGGGATGCAAGTTCGTAAAGACCTTACGGTTGTAATGGTTGCGCCTAAATGTCCTGGTACTGAGGTTCGTGAGGAGTACAAGCGTGGCTTTGGTGTTCCAACACTTATTGCTGTTCACCCTGAGAACGATCCTCAAGGTGATGGTCTGGAGATTGCAAAAGCTTGGGCTGCTGCAACTGGTGGTCACCGTGCTGGCGTACTTGAATCTTCTTTTGTTGCGGAAGTTAAATCTGACCTTATGGGTGAACAAACCATTTTATGTGGCATGCTACAAGCCGGTTCGATCGTTTGTTACGAAAAGATGATTGCTGATGGTATTGAACCTGGCTATGCTGGTAAATTACTACAATTTGGTTGGGAAACCGTAACAGAAGCGCTGAAATTTGGTGGGGTAACTCACATGATGGATCGTCTTTCTAACCCTGCGAAAGTAAAAGCATTTGATCTGTCTGAAGAGCTAAAAGATTTAATGCGCCCTCTATATAACAAGCATATGGATGACATTATTTCAGGTCATTTCTCTAGTACGATGATGGCTGACTGGGCAAATGATGATGTAAATTTATTAGGTTGGCGTGAAGAAACGGGCCAAACGGCTTTTGAAAATTATCCTGAGTCAGATGTTGAAATATCAGAGCAGGAATATTTTGATAACGGTATCTTGATGGTTGCGATGGTGCGTGCAGGTGTTGAACTTGCGTTCGAAGCAATGACCGCATCAGGTATCATCGACGAATCAGCATACTATGAGTCTTTGCATGAGCTACCACTTATTGCGAATACTGTCGCTCGTAAGCGTTTGTATGAAATGAACGTTGTTATTTCTGATACTGCAGAATACGGAAACTACCTATTTGCTAACGTTGCAACACCTCTTCTGCGTGAAAAATTCATGCCTAATGTGAATACTGATGTGATTGGTCGTGGTTTAGGTGAAACTTCTAACTTTGTGGATAATGCGAAGTTAATCGAAGTGAATGATACCATTCGTAATCACCCAGTAGAGTACATTGGTGAAGAATTACGTGGCTATATGACAGATATGAAGACTATCGCGGTAGGCGGCTAGTTTATGTAATTTAGCTAAAGTGATGAAAAAAGCTCAACAGAAATGTTGAGCTTTTTAGTAAATAAAGAAAGGCTTTTTGTCTGCTTATCAATCCGTTACTGAGGTTACGGATAAATCATTACAGATCCACTAGGTTGGATTATTTATCTGCTAGTTTTTCTTCTAGTGCTGCCAATTTTTGTTCCATGTCTGTCAACTTTTGACGAGTACGGAGCAACACTTGAGTTTGTACATCAAATTCTTCACGGCTTACAACATCAAGTTTGTTTAGCTGGCCTTGGATAACTTGTCGTACTTTTTGATCAACATCGTTACCGAGCTCTTTCACTGGCTGAGGCATTGATTCATGAATCTGTTTTGCAATTTGTTCTAATTTCTTTGGATCAAACATAGTGGGCTAAACTCCTATTATTTTGGTTACATTCTAAGTAATTCACAACGCAAAGTCGTTACTTTAGATAATAAAAAAGGCTACCGAAGTAGCCTTTTGTTTAGATTGTGAATTTAGCTATTTTTTGCCATCTCACGATGAACCGCTTTCGCTTCATCAACGCGCGCCAGCTTTTCTAAATCTTTATCTTCAACAAAGATTGGTAATGGCTTATGTTGCTCTGCTAGGTAGCTATAAATTACTGGAAGTACAAACAGAGTAAAGATAGTACCAATTGCCAGACCAGCAACGATTACGATACCGATACTAAAGCGTTGTGCTGCACCCGCTCCTGTTGCATACATCAGTGGGATTAAGCCAGCGATCATCGCCGCTGTCGTCATCAGGATTGGACGAAGACGAACCTTCGCCGCTTCCATTACAGCTTCAATTCGATTTTTATGGTGATGCAGCTGTTCTTCTTTTGCCACTTCACAAATCAAAATACCGTGCTTGGTAATCAAACCAACTAAGGTGATCAAACCAACTTGCGAATAGATGTTCATGGTTGCTGCGCCCCATGCCAAGGCAATAAGAGCACCACAAATAGCAAGTGGTACGGAAACCATGATAACTAATGGATCTTTCAGTGATTCAAATTGAATGGCTAGAACCAAGAAGATGATCGCTAATGCTAAACCAAACGTTGCGTATAGAGCACTTCCTTCCGTTACGTATTGGCGAGCTTCACCCATATAGTCATGACTGTAGCCACTTGGTAACTTCGTTTCAGCTGTGTTTTCGAACCATGCGATAGCATCACCCATTGCAGTTGTTGGTCCTGGTACCGCCCCAATTGTCGCAGAATTCAACTGGTTGAAGTGCGGCAAAGATCGAGGCTCTGCAACAACATCAATAGAGATCAAGCTGCCTAGAGGTATTGCTTTACCATCCGCAGCTCGAACATAGTAGTTCTTCATTGATTCTGGGTTTAAGCGATACTTACGTTCAACTTGAGGGATTACCTCATACGAGCGGCCATTCAAATCGATACGGTTAACGTAGCCGTCAGACATCATAGTGCCAAGCGTAATACCGATATCTTGCATGGTAACGCCGTAGACGCCAGCTTTGTCTTTATCAATATTGATCTTCATTGTTGCTGAGTCATAATTCAAATCTAGATTCGAATAGACAAACAATGGGCTTGAAGATACCTCGGTTAAAATATCCGTTGTGATTTGGAATAGGCTTTCAAAGCTATTTGGAGTAGTGATAACAAACTGAATAGGTAGACCTGAACCTGCACCTGGAAGTTCTGGCATTTGGAAGGCCGTTACTGACATACCTGGAATTTCTTTCACCAGTTGGCCAACACGCCCAGCAACCTCAGCTTGACTTGCTTCTCTTTCACTCCACGGTAGCATTGAAGCAATACCAAACGCTTGGTTAGCACTTGGAACGCCTGTAAATACCTGTGCATACGCCACTTCCGGTTGAGCCGAAAGGATCTCGTTCACGTCATCCATGGTATTTTGCATGAAATCAAGGTTAGCATTTGATGGTGCTGTACCCATTAGCATGATTACGCCTTTATCTTCTGACGGTGCAAGCTCACTAGGAATAAACTTGAACAGCATCGGAAGAGTGGCGAATACAATGACAGCAAAACCTATAAACACAGGGCGATGCTGCATTACAGCGCCGAGCATGCGTTCATAGCGATTTGTCATGCCATCCAATACGTAATGAACTTTTTGTTCAAACTTACTTGGTTCAGCATGCGCTTTCAGCATTTTTGAACACATCATTGGTGATAGCGTTAATGCGACAATACCAGAAACAAATACTGAACCTGCTAGCGTTAATGCGAACTCTTTAAATAGAGAACCAGTAATACCACCCATCATCGCGATAGGCGCATATACCGCACCTAGCGTTAAGGTCATCGCAATAACAGGAACCGCAATTTCACGCGTACCAATAATAGCCGCACGGAAAGGTGATTCGCCAAGTTTAATATGCCTATCGACATTCTCTAGTACAACGATCGCATCATCAACCACAAGACCGATGGCAAGTACCATGGCCAGTAGCGTCATAAGGTTCCACGAGAATCCCATCGCTTGCATAACCATTGCCACACCAATGAGAGATAGTGGAATAGTGATGATTGGGATAAGAACCGCACGGAATGAGCCTAAGAACAGCGTAATGACGATCAATACGATAAGCGCCGCTTCAACAATCGTTTTAATTACCTCTTGAATTGACTCGTTAATTGCAATTGTCGAGTCATACATAACATTCATAGAAATGTTACTTGGGAGGTTTTTCTCTAGCTGAGGAAGAAGATCCAGCACATCCGCTGCGATGTTTATTGGGTTAGCACTTGGAGCTGCATTAATCGCTGCAACCACGGCTTCTTTACCATTCGCACTCGCACGGTAAACATCATGGCTTTTTTCTAGTGATACTTTAGCGATATCTGCTAAACGGATAACTTCAGCTTTGCTGCTTTTTACCACTAAGTTTTCAAGCTCTTCAGTGTTCGATACCTGAGTATCTGCACTGCCATTATAGAGCACAAATTCGCCTGTTGCTTGACCAGTTGCTGATTGGTAGTTATTCGAGTTTAGAACCGACATGACATCTGTTGCCGTTAAATCTACCGCCGCCATTTTTGCTGGATCCAACCAAATACGTAGCGCGTACTTCATGCCACCATAAAGGTCGACTTTTGAAACACCATTAACCGTAAACAGTTGAGGGTTGATCACTCGCTCAAGATAGTCAGTAATTTGGCTAGAGACTAATTCATCACTGGTAAAACCGATGTACAGCACCGCCGTTGTTGAGCCTGTAGACATCGTTACTGTTGGATCTTCTGCTTCTTTAGGAAGTTGAGACCGAACAGAGTTTGTTTTGGCTAGAATATCAGACAGCGCAGCATTAGGGTCCGTATTCAACTTCATATTGACCGTAATCGTTGACTTACCGAGAACCGATGAGGAAGTCATATAGTCGATATTATCCGCTTGAGCCACCGCCTGTTCGAGAGGTTGGGTGATAAAGCCTTGGATAAGATCCGCACTTGCACCGTAGTAACCGGTCGAAACGGTAACGACAGTATTCGTCATTTCAGGGTATTCACGCACCTGCATTTTGAAGATTGCTTGTAATCCAAGCAATGCGATCAAAAAGCTGATGGATACCGCTAAAACTGGACGTTTAATAAAAACATCAGTAAAGCGCATTATGCCTCCAAATTACAGCTTAGGTGTTTCAGATGGTGGGGTGATTGTATCGTTTTCTACAATCTTAACTTTTGCCCCGTTGCTTAGGCGTACTTGGCCTGATGTCACAACCATATCTCCAGCCTTAACACCCTCTAAGATATGAGCTTTATCTTTTGTTCGTTCGCCAATTTTTACAACTTGCTGCTTCACTCGTTTCACACCATCTTCTTCAGAGATAATGTAAACATTGTCTCCGTATAAAGTGAACGTAATCGCAGTTTGTTGAAGCGTAATTTGATCTGTCAGCGCAGGAAGGATGATATTCGCACGAGCAAACATGCCGCTGCGAAGTAGACCATCGCTATTTGGAATGTCTGCCTGGACTCTAATCAAACCACTTTGAATGCTAACCGCAGGCTCAATCGCACTGATTGTTCCTTGGAAAGGTTGATCTGGGTAAGCATCGACAAAGATATCGATCGCTTGATCTATTGAAATACGAGAAATATCAGTTTGAGGTACAGTGAAGTTAAGACGCATAACACTGGTGTCTTCTAAACGTACAATTTCATCTCCGGCTTGCAAGTATTGACCTAAGTAAACTTTACGAATACCGATAATACCCGAGAAAGGCGCTCTGATTTCACGACGCTCAATTGCTGCTTTTAAGCTTTCAATATCAGCTGAAAGTGAGAAAAAGCTCGCTTCTGCATCGTCGTAAGATTCTTTTGAAATTGAACCTTTAGCAAACAAGCCTTTGTAACGTTTGTATTTTGCTTTCGCCGCAGGAAGCTTTGCTTGTGCACTTTTTAGGTTCGCTTTTTCAACAGATGAATCTAAGCTTACTAATAGTTGGTCATCTTCGATTTGCGTACCTGAAGTAAAAGCAATTTTTCTAATTACACCACTTGTTTCACTTGAAAGAGTTACCCCTTGATTAGGCTCTATAAAGCCAATAGCTTCAATCACAGGTACCCAGTCTACTGGTTGTGCTTTTGTTACCGTTACAGGGAACTCCGCTTCTGGTCTATTAGCCATGTACTCTGCGATTTTTTGTTGTTTGAATATGTTAAAACCTATCACGCTCCCAAAAAGGGTCAAAGCGATAAGTAACATAAAGAAGGTCCACTTTTTCATTATTGTCAGAACTCCGATCTAGTGTGTAATTATTGCGTCCCAACTAGCCTCAATAGCCGCATCTAATGCAGTTTCGTCCAGTTGGTAGAATCCTAAAGAATGCTTACGTGCGAGTGAGACACTAGCCGCTAAGCTCAATCCACTTAATACTTCGTTATCAAGTGGTTTAAATAGTCCTTGTTTTTTACCATCATTAAATAGTAACTCCACTTGGGCAAACATTTTACGCTCTAGTTCCCTAAATGTAGTGCTATTTGTTGCAGGTAAACAATCATATTGAATCCGGTTTTTGATTGCATCAAGGTTTGTTCCCGCCAAGTTCCAAATGTTTAGCCACATGGTGCGGTAACGTTGTTTTATCGGCTTTGAATCGTCAACACCTTCCTGTATCGCGTCTGCAATTTTTTGGGTTACATGTATCCGAACTTCCTCAATGAGATGTTCTTTATCATCGAAATAGCGATAGATAGTGCCTGCAGCGACCCCTGCTTTTTTTGCTAACTTATGCATAGATAACCCCTGAAAGCCAACCTCTGCAATGAGAGCTTCAGCTGCTGAGAGTATCTGAAGGCGTTTATCCTGAGGGTTATGAATGGTCATTTTCTTACCACCAATGAATGAACGTTCATTCATTATAGCGTATAGATCACACTTTTACATAATAGAGTTTCGCATTTAATGTGTGAAAATCTTGTATACGAGAGCATAGCATTCCCTGTGTTGCAGCATTATCATAGAGAGGAATACACATAAAACCTGATGAAACCATGTTGAGAACTCAATGAAACTGAACCCTAGACAAGACGAAGCTGTAAAATTTGTATCTGGACCTTGCCTTGTTCTCGCAGGGGCGGGATCGGGCAAAACTCGTGTGATTACAAATAAAATTGCTTACTTAGTGCAGCAGTGTGGTTATAAAGCTCGCAATATCGCGGCTGTGACGTTCACAAATAAAGCCGCTCGTGAAATGAAAGAGCGCGTAGGACAAAGTTTAGGTAAGAAAGAATCTAAAGGGGTAATGGTTTCAACGTTTCATACCATGGGGCTGAATATTATCCGCCGTGAGTATAAAGCATTAGGTTTAAAAGCCGGATTTTCGCTTTTTGATGATCAAGACCAATTAGCATTGTTGAAAGAGTTAACCGAAAAACAGTTAGATGGTGATAAAGATCTACTGCGTCAGTTGCTGAGTAGTATCTCTAATTGGAAAAATGACATGCTGACACCTGAGCAAGCAATAGCTTATGCACAAGGTGAACAGCAGCAGGTTTTTGCATTCTGTTTTGATATGTACCAAAAGCAGATGAAGGCATATAACGCATTGGATTTTGATGATTTGATTGCGATGCCAGTTCTGCTACTAAAAACCAATCAAGAAGTTCGAGAAAGATGGCAATCACGCATTCGATACTTACTTGTCGATGAGTACCAAGACACCAATACGAGCCAGTATGAATTAGTGAAGCTTTTAGTCGGTGAGCGTTGTCGCCTCACGGTTGTTGGTGATGACGACCAATCGATTTATTCTTGGCGAGGCGCAAAACCACAAAACTTGGTTTTATTGAGTAAAGACTATCCACAACTCAGAGTCATTAAGCTAGAGCAGAATTACCGCTCTACTAGTCGTATCTTGCGAGCGGCGAATATACTGATTGCAAATAACCCGCATGAGATCACCAAGACGCTTTTCTCTGAAATTCCGGATGGGGAAAAAATAAAAGTACTGAATGCTAAAAATGAAGAGCATGAAGCGGAGAGAATTACGGGAGAGCTGATCGCCCACCGCTTTTTGAATCGAACCGAATATAAAGATTACGCAGTGTTATACCGAGGTAATCACCAGTCGCGTTTGATTGAGAAAGCATTAATGCAAAATAGGATCCCTTATAAAATTTCGGGTGGTACCTCTTTCTTTGCTCGCGCAGAGATCAAAGACATCATGGCGTACCTGCGAGTGTTAGTTAACCCTGTCGACGATAACGGATTTTTGAGAATTGTGAATACACCTCGTAGAGAGATTGGTCCGGTTACTCTCGAAAAGCTGGGTAGTTATGCCAACATGCGTGGTAAGAGCTTATTTGAAGCAAGCTTTGAGATGGGTTTGGAGCAGCATCTAACTGGTCGAGGGCTCGATAATTTACGTCGCTTTACCGAATGGATTGTAAAAATTTCAGATAATGCTGAGCGTGGAAATACCGTAGAAGCGGTTCGTTCTTTGGTGAGAGATATCAATTATGAAGATTGGTTATACGAGAGCTCGCCAAGCCCTAAAGCGGCTGAAATGCGAATGAAAAATGTGTCTGAGCTTTATAGTTGGATTGTGGCCGACCTCGAAGGTGACAATTACGATAAAGAAGAGAAGAGTCTAAAAGAGGTTGTTCAGCGTTTAACTTTGCGTGACATGATGGAGCGAGGTGAAGACGATGACGATGCTGATCAAGTGCAGTTGATGACACTACATGCTTCAAAAGGACTCGAATTCCCGTACGTCTACCTCATGGGAGCAGAAGAGGGGATCCTTCCTCATCAAACAAGTATTGATGAAGATAATGTCGAAGAAGAACGCCGTTTAATGTACGTCGGTATTACTCGTGCTCAAAAAGAGCTGACTTTTACTAAATGTCGGGAGCGTAGGCAGTATGGTGAGCTTATTAAACCGACACAGAGCCGATTTTTAGATGAACTTCCACATGATGATGTGGATTGGGAAACGGTTAAAAAGCCGCAGTCAGCAGAAGAAAGAATGGAAAAAGGACAGGCGCATATCGCAAACTTACGTGCGATGTTCAAAAAATAGCGATGTTCAATAGGAATAATAAAAATGCCCGTGATAGTTCACGGGCATTTTTTTAACTAGGCACATTGGTAGGTGTGGATAGTTGCCTTATAGACCTTTGATCATGTGGTCGATGGCTGCGACGATTTCATCATCAGAGCAATCCATACATGACCCTTTTGCTGGCATTGCATTAAAGCCATTAATTGCGTGATCTTTTAAGACATCTTTACCTTGAGCAATACGAGGCCCCCACTCAGCAGCGTTGCCTGTTTTAGGCGCTCCGCTAATACCTGATGAGTGACAAGCAATACAGAAAGTTCCATATACTGTTGCACCATCACGAGGACCTGTTGGTTCAGCTTTAACGGGTTCGCTGCCAGCAAGGTAAACTTGACCTACGGGTTGGATGCGTTCAGCTATTGCATCGTATTCAGCTTGATCGGTAGTGGCAAACGCAGCGCTAGAAAAAGTTAACGCAGCGAATAAAACGCTTATGATTCGTCGAGACATATCCATTAAACTCACTTCACATTCCCAAGGTAAGTACATGCTTACCAAAATTATAGTGTTAAACTGTGTTTTGACTTAATCGGTCATCAGTAACCTGTTAAATCAATGTAAATAATGGGTGATTATATCCTGATAACTTGTTGCAATAAACAACAAGTTATCAGCGACAAGGGCTCTATCACATCCTATATAAGCTTTTATTGCATATGAACTGCTGAAAAAGAGAACAAACAGAAAAAAAAGTAAAAAAAACACTAGACGGCATAGGGTGATATACGTATTATTCCACTCCGCCGATAGGGCATGCGCCCGTAGCTCAGCTGGATAGAGCGTTGGCCTCCGGAGCCAAAGGTCGAAGGTTCGAATCCTTTCGGGCGTACCATCCGGATGCTTAGTAAAATAAGCACTATATTGGCAAAAAGTAGTGGTGGCTATAGCTCAGTTGGTAGAGCCCTGGATTGTGATTCCGGTGGTCGCGAGTTCGAATCTCGTTAGCCACCCCATTATTTTGGTAACCAAGTTTATTCGTAAATGAAGGTTTCCAGTGCTGATTCAAGATTTATCTTAGAATCGGAACGAAACATGTTGGTGAATAGCGTGATTTGTTACGCATCCTGACCTTGGAATAAGCGGACCAGAGGGTATCCCTCTAACGCAAACCAAGTAAAAAAATACAATGTCGGTGAATAGCGCAGCTTGGTAGCGCATCTGGTTTGGGACCAGAGGGTCGGGGGTTCGAATCCCTCTTCACCGACCACTATTTCAATAATCGTTTTAAACGGTTATATAAAAAGTTAGTGGTGGCTATAGCTCAGTTGGTAGAGCCCTGGATTGTGATTCCGGTGGTCGCGAGTTCGAATCTCGTTAGCCACCCCATTAACTCGGTAGTCAAGTTTACGTAGTGAATGAGATTTCCCTTTTTGATAAGTCAAAATAAAATAGAAGTCGGTGAATAGCGCAGCTTGGTAGCGCATCTGGTTTGGGACCAGAGGGTCGGGGGTTCGAATCCCTCTTCACCGACCACTTTTGAAGAAACCTCATCAGAAATGATGAGGTTTTTTTTCGTCTAGCGATCAGTGGAATTAATGATTTTTAGTTGTCGGCTATAGAAGAGAAACAGAAGGGGTTCGCCTGATGTTCAAGGAATGTCTCTTCACTGATCTCTTTTGAAGAAACCTCATCAGAAATGATGAGGTTTTTTTTCGTTTAGCGATCAGTGGAATTAATGATTTTAGTTGTCGGCTATAGAAGAGAAACAGAAGAGGTTCGCCTGATGTTCAAAGAATGTCTCTTCACAGATCACCTTTGAAGAAACCTCATCAGAAATGATGAGGTTTTTTTTCGTTTAGCGATCAGTGGAATTAATGATTTTTAGTTATCGGCTATAGAAGAGAAACAGAAGGGGTTCGCCTGATGTTCATGAATATTTTCTCGGCTCTACATTCGTGTAGAAGCTGGTTTCATTGAGAACAATCCCGTTATGTATTTTCTCGATTGAAACTATTTGTATTAAATCGCCATGTGAATATGGTTTTTATGACTATATTTATACTTATGGGTAGTCCTATTGGTTGTATTTAGTTTTTTATATGGTTTATGTATTTGAAATGTTAAAACTTAATGGTGAATAAAACTGTTTGGTTTTTTCTCTGAGAATAGGCGCTTGTTCTTAGGAAATAGGGCTATTAAGTACGAAAATAGATAAATGTAAAGTATGAAAGCTCAGCATTTAATAATAAAGAGTGATAATTTATTCACAAATTCGGCATAACTATATTTATTAAGTGCTTTAAAACTGCGCAATCTCGATTTTTTATCCTATGTTTGTTGCTTTTCTGTGAAATATTTGCCAAATTGATGGACTTGTAAATTGGCAGAACATTGTTCTGGCAGTGAATGGATTCCAATTTTGCAGACAGGGCAGAGAGCTGCCATAGCAGTAGAGGTCTGGTAATGTCACTTTTAGAAGTTAAAAATCTTCGTATTGAATACCCTTCTCGTCACGGTGTTCATGCGGCAGTTAAATCGCTGTCGTTTAATATTGAACGTGGTGAAATCGTCGGTGTTGTGGGGGAATCTGGCGCTGGTAAGTCCACAGTCGGTAACGCGGTTATTGATCTATTAAGTCCTCCAGGTGTTATTGCTGATGGCGAGGTTTTCTTAGATGGTGAAAAAGTTTCGGGGTTAACTCCGGAGCAGATGCGTAAAGTTCGTGGCTCTAAGATTGGTTTTATTTTTCAAGACCCGATGACCTCGTTAAACCCATTATTCACCGTTGAACATCAGTTAAAAGAGACGATTCACGCGAACTTGGATATGACAGATGAAGAAGCATCTGAGCGTGCATTGTCACTAATGAACCAAGTGGGTATTCCTCAACCAGAAAACCGATTAAAGCAGTATCCGCACCAATTTTCAGGCGGTATGCGACAGCGTGTTGTTATTGCCATTGCTCTTGCAGGTGAACCCGATCTTATTATTGCTGATGAGCCAACGACCGCATTAGATGTTTCAATTCAAGATCAGATTTTAAGCCTTATCCGTGAGTTATGCGTGACTAATAACGTTGGCTGTATGTTAGTGACCCATGATATGGGTGTTGTTTCGAACGTGACGGATCGTGTGGCGGTCATGTACCGTGGTGATTTGGTTGAGTTTGGCCCAACCGCGAAAGTTTTAGGAACACCAGAACATCCTTACACGCACAGCCTTATTTCCGCAGTCCCTCGTTCAGATGTAAAACTCGACCGATTCCCGCTTGTTAGCTATATCGAAGAAGCGCATGAAATGGAGCAACTGGACGTCAAAAATCATTGGTTAGGTCAAAGTCAAGATCACCGTGAGTACACTGGCCCACTGCTAAATGTTGAGAATGTTAGCTTACGCTTCATCACTAAAGATTCGATGTTTGAGAGTCGTCGTCAGTACGTTCAAGCTTCGAATAACGTTAGCTTTGAGGTGTTTGAAGGTGAAACGTTTGGTTTAGTTGGTGAATCAGGGTCGGGTAAATCAACCATTGCACGGGTTATTGCTGGATTGTACAAGCCTAACGAAGGGCACGTTACCTTTGAAGGTATCGACCTCACTGGCCTCAAATCAGAAAAAGAACGTCGCCCAATGCGTCGTCAAATGCAGATGGTATTCCAAAACCCATATACATCAATGAACCCTCGAATGAAGATCTTTGACATTATTGCCGAGCCGATTCGTTTTCATAAATTGACTCGCAATGAAAATGAAACACGTCAAATTGTGCATGATTTATTGGATCATGTTGGGTTAGGAAAAATGGCGGGGCTTAAATATCCTCATGAATTTTCTGGTGGTCAACGTCAGCGCATTTCTATCGCCCGAGCTCTGGCAACACGTCCACGCCTATTAATTTGTGATGAACCGACTTCGGCACTGGATGTGTCGGTACAGGCTCAAATCCTCAACCTGTTAAAAGACCTTCAAGCTGAACTAAACCTCACGATGCTCTTCATCAGTCATGATTTACCTGTTATTCGTCAAATGTGTGATCGTGTAGGTGTGATGCAAATGGGTAAATTATTAGAAGTAGCACCAACAGAGCAGCTATTTACTGACCCTCAACATGAGTACAGCCAACACCTAATTTCCTTGATGCCTGAGTTTTTGGGATTGAGAGAAGATGTAAAATCGGCATAAAAGTCGAAATAAAAAAGTAAGAAAAGGCAGTGGTTCCAAGTTCTCTTGGATATAAAACAAAGCAAATACATAAAATAGGGATTTAAGTCCCCGCATGAAGGAGTTATGCAATGAAAACCATGAAAAGCAAGTTAGCAGTCGCTTTGATGGCAGCTGGCCTAAGTTTTGGCGCAGCGGCAGCAGATATTACCGTTGGCTATGCAGCTGACCCTGTATCACTTGACCCGCATGAGCAGCTATCTGGCGGCACACTGCAAATGTCTCACATGGTATTTGACCCTCTAGTTCGCTTCTCTCAGTCAATGGACTTTGAAGCACGCCTAGCTGAAAGCTGGGAGCGTGTGAACGATACAACTTTCCGTTTCAACTTACGTAAAGGTGTAAAATTCCATTCTGGTAATGAGCTAACCGCAGACGACGTAGTATGGACATTCGAGCGTCTTCAAAATTCACCTGATTTTAAATCAATTTTTACGCCGTATGAAAAATTGGTAAAAGTTGACGATTACACAGTAGAACTCATTTCAAAAGCGCCATACCCATTGGTTCTTCAAACAGCAACGTACATCTTCCCTATGGATAGCAAGTTCTATTCAGGTAAGACGTCAGATGGCAAAGAAAAATCTGAAGTGGTTAAGCATGGTAACTCTTTTGCATCGACTAACGTTTCAGGTACGGGCCCGTTCATCGTAACGTCTCGTGAGCAGGGCGTTAAAGTGGTATTTGAACGCTTTAATGATTACTGGGATTCAAAGTCTGACGGTAACGTAGATAAGCTAACGTTAGTGCCAATTAAAGAAGATGCGACGCGTGTTGCTGCACTTCTTTCTGGTGACGTGGACATGATTCACCCTGTTGCGCCAAATGATCACAAGCGTGTTAAGAATGCGAAAGGGGTCGATTTGGTTACCCTTCCTGGTACACGTATCATCACTTTCCAAATGAACCAAAACAGCAACGAAGCGCTAAAAGATGTGCGCGTTCGTCAAGCTATCGTTCATGCGATCAATAACGAAGGTATCGTTAAGAAGATCATGAAAGGATTTGCAACATCAGCTGGCCAGCAAAGCCCGACAGGTTACGCAGGACACGATGAGTCTCTTGTTCCTCGCTACGACCTGAAAAAAGCTAAGCAGCTAATGAAAGAGGCGGGCTACGAGAAAGGCTTTACTCTAACAATGATGGCTCCAAATAACCGTTATGTGAATGATGCGAAGGTGGCACAAGCATCAGCGGCAATGCTATCTAAGATTGGTATTAAAGTTGATCTTAAAACCATGCCTAAAGCGCAGTACTGGCCTGAATTCGATGTCTGTGCTGCAGATATGATGATGATTGGTTGGCACTCAGATACAGAAGATTCGGCGAACTTTAATGAGTTCCTAACGATGACTCGTAACGAAGAGACTGGCCGTGGTCAATATAACTGTGGTCACTACTCAAACCCTGAGATGGATGCGATTGTTGAAGCGTCGAACTCAGAAACTGATGCAGCGAAACGTGCAATGATGCTGAAAGGTGTCGAAGCAACACTTTATAAAGACGCAGCATTTGTACCACTACACTGGCAGAGTGAAGCTTGGGGTGCGAAATCTAACGTAGGTGCAGCTGCGGTAGTTAACCCAATGGTTATGCCTTACTTTGGCGACCTTGTAGTTAAGTAATCTTTATTACTTGCTAAATAAGAGCCGTCGACTTGGCGGCTCTTTGTTTACTCTTTGTATACCCTCTTATTTCAGTCGGGCGGTGTATCATTTTAAAGGCTGAATTATATTTTCTAGCGATAGAAATACATGGATAGTTAAGGGGCAAGGAATGTTTACGTTTCTGGTCAAGCGCCTGTTTCAGGCACTGATAGTGATGTTTGTGATCAGTTTGGTGGCGTTTTCCATTCAGGATAATCTGGGTGATCCGTTACGTGAGTTAGTTGGGCAATCTGTTTCTGAGTCAGAGCGTCAAGCTTTGCGCGATGAGTTAGGCCTCAACGATCCCTTCATTACTAAATATACTCGTTTCATTGGCGCCGCTGTTCAGGGCGATCTTGGCACATCTTATTTCTTCAAGCGTCCAGCCGTTGACGTGATTTTAGATAAATTAGTCGCGACGCTAGAGTTGGTATTCGGCGCAGCGTTGATTATTGTTTTTTTATCGATACCTCTTGGTGTATATACCGCCATCCACCCAAAGAGTTTTTTTACCAAAGTCGTTATGGCGGGCAGTAGTATCGGGATCTCCGTGCCGGTATTTTTGACCGCGATTATGCTGATGTATGTCTTCTCTATTGAGTTAGGCTGGCTTCCCTCTTTTGGACGCGGAGAAACGTACAATTTATTGGGTTGGGAGTCTGGCTTCTTTAGTCTCGACGGTCTTGCACACTTAGTGTTGCCGTGCATTGCGTTGGCATCGATTATGCTGCCGCTGTTTATTCGTTTAGTTCGTTCTGAAATGTTAGAAGTGTTGAGCTCTGAGTATATAAAATTTGCTAAAGCGAAAGGCTTGGCTCTGAATAAAATTTACTATCAACATGCTCTGAAAAATACTCTGCTTCCAGTGTTAACGGTTGGTGGTGTGCAAATTGGTACCATGGTGGCTTATACCATTCTGACCGAAACCGTGTTTCAGTGGCCGGGTACTGGCTTCCTATTTTTAGAAGCGATCAATCGAGTGGACACCCCTCTGATCACTGCTTACGTTATTTTTGTTGGGCTTATTTTTGTGGTGACAAATACGATTGTCGATTTGTTGTACGGAATTATTAACCCGACCGTTAATCTTACAGGTAAAGGAGCATAGTCATGAGCAATACTCAAACTGCCGTTGCCCCGTCTACTTGGGAACGTTTTAAACAGTCAGATTTTTTATATTATTTTTTACGCGATAAAGTGGCGATGTTCAGTTTTGCCATTTTCTCTATCTTTTTGATTATGGCTCTCGCGGCACCACTCGTGGCACCGATGGACCCATATGATGTGACTTCTATTGATATCATGGACTCCGAACTTCCTCCTTCGTGGATGGAAGAGGGGGATGAGCGTTTCTTGCTCGGAACCGATGAACAAGGCCGTGATATTCTTTCAACTATGCTCTACGGCTCTCGCTTGTCGTTAACGATTGGCTTCTTAGCGGTTGGTTTACAGCTGTTCTTGGGCATTATTATTGGACTATCATCAGGTTACTTTGGTGGTCGAATTGATAGTTTCCTAATGCGGTTTGCCGATGTTCAGCTGTCATTTTCGACAATGATGGTCGCGATAATTGTCTCTGCGATTTTCAAGGCAAGTTTTGGTAGTGACTTTTATAGTCAATACGCAGTGCTAATGCTGGTGGTGATCATCGGTATTGCCGAGTGGCCTCAGTATGCTCGTACGATTCGTGCGTCGGTATTGGCTGAAAAAGAGAAAGAGTATGTAGAAGCGGCACGAGTGATGGGCTTTAAAGCGCCACGCATCATGTTCCGTCATATCTTGCCGAACTGTTTATCGCCAATTTTGGTTATTTCTACCGTACAAATAGCGAATGCCATCATGTCTGAGGCGGCATTGTCGTTCCTTGGTTTAGGCCTACCGGTTGATCAGCCTTCGCTTGGTGCCTTGATTAGCACAGGGTTTAACTACATCTTCTCAGGCGCGTGGTGGATCACCGCATTCCCAGGTGTACTTTTAGTTACCCTTGTGTTGGTAATAAACTTACTCGGTGACTGGTTGCGAGATGTATTCAACCCTAAGATCTATAAAGGGTAACTGAATAATTGGATTGTTAGCTAATTAATAATGAAAAGTAAGAGCCGTAAGATATTACGGCTCTTTTTTTGCATGTAATCTAGGGTATCGCATTATCGTCAAATCCTTGAATGTGATTGGTATGGAAAAAACAACGGTTTCTCTATCAATCAGCTAGAGTATGTATGGAGTTTAGAATGGCAAAAAAGCCACGTATTAAAAATAAAACCTACAGCCTAGGCTTAATAGTGGCCGCTTCTTTGAGTTTCACCACTATTTCTCACGCAGAGTCATTCTTATGTGATGGTACACAAGCTGCCGCAAATCAGTTGCCACAGTTGAGCCAAAGTTGCCCTATTGGTAAAGGCTTATGGGGCAAGGCGTTGCCGAATGAAAACATTGAGGATCCAACGTTTTGGATTCAATGTGGGATGTTAGCCAAGACATTACCTCTTGCTACTGCGAAACCGCTTTATCAGAAAATATCGACGGACGTGTGGATGAAGCCCGAAGGGAATGGATATCGATGCCTGATTGGGCCTTACGATAACTTCCCGGATGCGAAGAAAGAGCTTTCGCAAGTCAGAAGCCTTAAAGCCTATAAAGAAGCCTTTATTCGAGTGGTTGATAAGTCAGCACCTCAAGCTAAACCGTCAGTAAAACCCGATCCAGCCGCGAAAAATAAAGCGCTTAAAGCTAAAGGTGCTAAAACAAAAGAGCCTAAAGCAAAAGCGTCACCGTCTGTGCGGAACACAATGAAACCTAAATCAACGCAGGTATTAGCGACATCTGAGCTAACCACAAATACCGATATTTCCGTCCGAGTTCAAACGCAAGTAGACGGGCGAACTTATGTTGTGCCATATGTTTTGGATGATAATAACCAGTTCTATATGGAGCACAGCAAAGCATGGAACCGTTTAAGTTATGACAACGCAGGGGAAGTTTGTAGCGAACTTAAAATGCGTTTAGTAACAGAAGATGAGTGGAAAAAATTACTGGCGACAAATGTGATGGAAAAAGACAGTTGGCCAATGCATCTGCCATATTGGGGCCATCAGAAGAAAGGATTATTCACCAACGGAAGAATCACCCAACTAAAGGGGTCATCATTGCTGAATGTATTGTGTGTGAAGTAGTGTAGAGACAAGACAAAGTGATAAACAAAGCCCCGCAATGCGGGGCTTCGTTTTATTAGCTTAATTAATCGTTGTTACTTGTACCTGTCCATTTGATGTTGAACTTCATCGCTTCCATGAACTCACCATTATTGTCTTTCACTTTACCAATAACACTGTATACGTTATTGACCGTTAGACTTGGTAGGTCAAAATCAACAGAAGCGTGCTTAATGCCATCTTCTTCACTTGTGTAACACTCGATTGATGATCCTGTATAGTCTTTAGACTTAATGGATCCGATATCTTCACCAGTGAAGTAGAAGTTCGAGAAGAACTCGTTAACCGTCTCACAAGTGAAGTCGGTATTGTTTACGTCGAAAGATAAGTTGGCATCCATCTCGCCTTGATCATTTGAGTGAGTATTCTCTCGGAGTGACAGCCCTATCTGACCTAAATTATAAGCGTTATCCTCTTCAGCGGGTAAGTAAGCATTAAAAGTACGGGCTTCTGGCCCCATTTCTGACGTTACATTGAGACGCTTTTCGATGTCAGCTTTGTTGATGAAATATGTGTAACGTTCAGCAGACTCTTCATCTGAATCAAGTAAACGGTGAACAATGGTTTTTGCACCAGTTGAAATGCTGTCAGCGTCATTAGCCACTTCAACTTGGAATTTTTCTGTTAGTTTTTCACCATCTTCTTCAAAATGGAACGTCGCGACGATCGATCCATCAACGATTTCGTAAGTTGCTTCTTCTGTTTGTGTGTCTGCTTCGGTACATGTTGTTTTATTTGCAATGCTTCTAACATTTCCGAGAACAATCCCATCTTCGAACTTGATCGAATCACACCAAATACTTGAATATTCTTGTTCTGCTTCTCCGTTTGAACTGCCATGCTCTAAGATGTACCAGGTTTTACCTTCTAGAGGGTGTGTATCTGGTTTGAGCGCTTCTTGTACATCTGGAAGGTCGAGTTCTACAATTGTCGATAACCCACTAGCGTCAGTTGCTTTTAGTTTGATTGTATAGTTTGTGTCATCATCTTGTTTTGAGCGGAGTGGTGTACCTTGAACGCCAATGATACCAGTGCCCATATTGTCAAAAATGAGACCATTAGCTAGTGCATTGGAAGAGAAAGATAAAGTCAGCTGATCGTCGCTGCTAAATAGTGTTGAGAAGTCGAGTGTATAGCCTTCACCTAAGCTTTTACCTTTAGTGAGCTCCCATAGGTTAACTTGTGTTTGTAAACCCGCAACACCGTTATCGGAATACGTAGGTGCTTTAGCTTCGCCTTTGTCAACAGTAAATGAGAATGTGGCCTTTAATGAATTGGTTAAGTCCGAGTTCCCAGAGACTAGATCTAAAGTGATATCGCCTGCAAGATCAACTGTGTCTGATGGACTAACACCAACATTCAGTATTCCTGTCTGGTAATTAATGACTGCTTTTACGTTACTCGCGTTCAGTTTGTCGTTGTCATAAACTTTTATTCCAGCAACCTCAATAAATGATTCATCAGGACTGATGTCTTTATCTTCAAATAGATTGTTAATATCGATACTAAAGAAGTAATCACTAGAGCCTTTGTCACCTAAAGTTAAATTCAAGCTATCGAATTTATTTTGAACTTCTTTATAAACTTCAGCGTTTACTGTTGTTTTATATGTAGGTGTTTCAGATGTCGATTTGTCACCATCAACAGGAGCTTTGTAGCTTGGGTCTGCTTTTTGTTCTGGAGTCATGCTATCAACACTCTGTTTTGCATCTTGCACAAACTCTTGAGGTTTACTGTTGATATCCGAGCCAGAACCTTTTGTTTCAGTTAATAGTTGTGCTGTTTTGTGCAAATCAGTGTTTTTATCTTCGCCATCAACAAAATCAGTATAAAGCTCATCTGTTGACTCCAAGCCTAGATCGGCAACAAGGTCCTCTTCTGTGAGGCCTTTCTCTACATAGCTTAAAGATAAGTCAGTGATTGGTGATATAACATCAGATCCATTTCGGGCGCGGAAAACAAGCTCATGAGCCATTGGTTGGGCTGGGTGATCCATATCAACAGTGTAAACACCTGCATATTTATCTGCATTAAGGCTAATCAGTTTTGCTTGTGCTGTACCGCCAGGAGTTAGAGTTTGGACTGCGATAATTCCGGAAGGTTTTTCCGTCATTGTCACTTCACCTTTGCTCTTTGTTAAGCCGATGAATTCATCAGTAGCTTCATCCCATACACCATTGTCATTGCTATCAACAAACATGACTGCATTTTTAAAGTAGCCGTCAAAAGATGCAATACTCACTTGCGGCGCTGCGCCATCTGAACTGCTCGAACCGCCACCACAACCTGTTAGTGCCACTGCTACTGACGCTGCTAGCAAAGTAATCTTCTTCATTATTTATCCTTTGTTATTTAAGGTGTGGATGACCCACAGTTCCTTGTTTACCACTGATTATTTTTTAAGCCGATATTAGAATCTTTAAGCCATGTTTTTTACGAGTTTTCATAAGCAATAACAAGACACGGAAAGCATGAAAAAAACCGTAAACTTTTTTACGTTTTTCTTTTATTTAAGACAATCGATCTATTTATTTCTGGTTGGAGAGTGGTAGACAAAATTCATTTTTAGTTCCTCATACAAATGTGCGTACTCAGGTTTTGGTCTAAAAATATAGCTGTATACGTTGCCATCAATGAACTCATCATAGGGACTGTATGTGAGATCAGTGAAAAGTGAAAAACGCTGATTTGAAGGGAACTCACCACAATGAAAAGAGTACGTATTCTCGGGATGAGTGCTTGAGGATACGATATCAATGTCGTAATTACCTTTTCCTGCCATCACTGAAGATTGGAAAAATGGGCCGACATATTGGCAATTGAGGCTGATATCGTAACCGTGAATATTAAGGTCGGAATCCATAAACTCACCATTGCTACCAATATTCTCTCGCTGGTAAATGTAGTTACCTGCATAAACAAGGAGATACTCTTGTTTTGGTGTCAGAATAAGATAATCAAAAGTGGCTGATTGGTATTCATATTGGCCTGTATGAATGTTTATTTTTGCTTCCATTGCCGCTTTACTTTTCTGTAAGGTGTAGCTTTCGTATTTTTCACCATCATAAATTGTGGTGAAATAGTTCGTCACACCTTTTTGTTGTACCGATGAGTACTCTTTCTTTAAATCCCATACTTGCTGAGCATGAAAGCTAGACTCGTTACTGCTTATAATGAGTTGGTTTCCGTTTATTTGATAATGCCCAATGTCACGCAGTTGATTTTCATTGGGGCAGGAAGTTTTGGCCGTTGATTTGGCGTAATAAACAACATCATTAATGAATTTGAATGCCTCACAGAAAACCACCTCATAGTTGTAACTGACTCCTGCGTGCTGCTTGGCTGATTCTAAGCGATAAACAATGTCACCGATGAGCGGATGTTCTTGTTCTTCAGTTGATGCTTCTACTTCTGGTAGTGAGAAGTGTGCCGAAACCCACGCTTGCTGATCATCACCATGGTAACTGTCTCTTACTGATACCGTTAGGCGAGAAAGTTCAGTTTGTAATTCGGGTGTCCCCTGAATGAGTAAAGCGCCGTTATTGGATATAGAGAGCCCTGACGCACTGAGGTCGATTCGAGTCGTTAAAAAATCATCATCAGGATCTGAAAACAGCTGATTTAGATTCAACTCATAGCTGATAGGACTACCTTGAGTGAGTTGCCATGAATAAATGACCGTTTGTAGCTGTTGATGAATTTGTTGGTTGAGTTCCGGCTTTCGGTTTTGTCCTGTTCCGTCATTGTTATCATCGGTACTGACTATTACCGTCGTACTGTTTGGTTCAAAGGCGTCTAACAACGCTTGTTCAGAGTTTTTTTGTTCTTGGTTTAACGGTGAAGCATGAACATTCGCAGCATCGAACTTTTCGGTAAGTGGAATGTTTTTTGGATTCTTTTTCACCATATTCAAGGTAGCGTTTGAAACCTCGGGGTGAGGTGGTTCAAGGTTTGAATTCGCACTCTGAGGCTGTTTTGATCGTTCACTCAGAGTTGCTGTTAACTCTTCACTATAGGTCGATGAGATCCATAACCAAGCGGCACTCCCGAATAAAGTGACACATAATAGAAGCCGACGTTTGTTCATTGTTATTAACGCTCTAAATTGAATAATGATTAAGCCATGCGTGACTGTAGCCAACAGCGCGAAAATTTTAGGTCTTTTTCGATTAAGCTATCGCTGCATTCGAGTAGTTGGCTGATCTCTTGATTTCTCATCCCCATCAAATATTTCAGCTTTAACGCATTGGACTGCCTAGGGTACTGAACACTAAACCGATCCAGCGCTTTATCGACAATAATCAGTTGTTCGAATTTATCGTCATGCAAATTCGGAATAGATGTCAGTTGTTGGCGTTTTTTCGCTTGGAGCGAACGTGCGTTGTCTATCAGTATTTGGCGCATCACTTTTGCCGCCATCAGAAAAAACTCACGCTTGTTTGATACATCGCTGAGATCTGAGTGACTCATTTTCAAATACGCATCATGTATGAGGGCGGTTGTGCTATTTACGCTATCGGCAAGCACTTCGTTGTCAATGCCATGTTTTACTGCGCTTCTGTCACGCTCTTGTTGGGCGATTTTTCTGAGTTGCAAATAGGCAAATTGATAGAGTTCACTTTCAGCTTGTTTGTTGCCAGATTGCCACTGTTGGATAATTTGGGTCAGTGAGTTTGCCATTATGCTGCTCCTGCAATTTTTTTGAACTCGGAGATTTTGAACGTCTCTAATTGCTCTGAGCCGTCTTGTTGTATTCTTTTTTCTTGTCTATAGCGATAAAGCACACCTTGATCCCAACTTTCCCCAGCAGGTAAATATTCCCAAGTGGTGTATTGAGGTTGGGAGTCTTTGTTGTACCAACGAACTAATATATTCATTTGAGCGAGAGTCGCTGAACCCTGTGAGCTTTCTAGCCACCACATATCTGGATATTGGTCAGTGACGTCGATGCTGTACTGGCTAATATCTGTTGGGCAATCTGTATTTTCTTTTTCGGTTAGGAATATTTTACGCTGTTTTATAAGTAAACATTGCTGAGTCGTGTTATCGCTAAGGTATTGCGTTTTTTGCCAAATACCTTGGTAAGAGATGTTGTTACCTTTGATTTCTGGGTAGGTAAACCAAAGCATTTCAGTTTGATTATTATGCTGTATCTTTTCAGTCGGACCTAGCCCTTGGACTTTCTCCATTAATAGTTGGGTGCTTGGGTCAAAACTTAAGGCAACTGTCCGATATTTCCACTTTCCTTCATCGCTATAGTTTTCGATCGAAAAGCCGTTGAGATCATTACGAGTACAACCATCTTGAGCGCATCCGACTAAGCCCTGTTGTTGAGCGAAGTTGCCGATAGGCTCGATTACGATCTCTTTGTATTGTTTATTGAGATCTAAATAACAGCCATTAAAGTAGTCACCCACGCTAGGGTATTGGATCATACTGTCATTCGTAATTTGATAAGACATGCTGCCGAAAGGCGGGGTGTATTTTGGATGTTTTCGATAACGTAAATCATAAGCACATAACTTACCTGACCAATCTTTTTTCTTGATGATGATATTACTTAGGCGAGTATTGAGTGGCTGATAGATAACATCATCAGAAGTGAAGTTCTTCTGAATGTACTCTTGGCTTTGATTAAGGTGCTCAACGGCGGTTTTTACGCTAACCAGTGGAATACCGAGATCTTGGCTTGAACTGTTTAAGAAGCTTAAATCAATATTTTTAAGCTTCTGCTGAAAGTTTGGATCGGATAATAAGCGACTAGCAAGCACAATCTCTTCTTGATTCAATGGCGTGCTATCCAGTGAGAGAAGCAAGCGCGTGATATTGATACTACGGCTTGGTTGAGTCGTCGCAAGACTAGGGGTGATGATTTTCTGGCTCGATAACGTAGTCAGTAAATAACTTGATTCATCACTCCCTAAAAAGAAGCTCACCACATCATTTGGGTTATATTGGTATTTCCCTTTGTTGGTGACTCCAGATAGCCCTGAGCTGGTTTGGTAGTACAAACCACTAACCGGAGCATCGATAAAATACCCCGTACTAGGGGTTGATTGAGCGTGGGTAATGCCACTAAAAAGTGTGATACACGCGCCGAGCAAAGCCATACTCTTCATGTTTATTCTCTTCTACGTTGTTTTATTTTTTTGTGCAATTTGGCGCGCAATTGAGGCTGCTCTTTTTAGGGACCGGCGTCATCATGGCTAATAGCATCTTTTGTTTTATGTGTTGAGGTAAGTTGGGGTTTGCAAGGATCCTTCGTCTCGTGAGTTCAAGCATCGTCTGTACGGACATCTGTGCATTCACATCCCCTTTGCTATGAAACATTAAACTGGCCACTTCAAACATCATCTCTTCAGCGACCTGTTTTTCTTGCTCTAACTGGTGGTTTTTTTGGATGAGAGTGATCGAAAAAGCCGCGGCAGATATTATTAATAACCCCCCAAGCATCATTTGAATTGGCTTACGCTGAAATAGCCTTAGAGTGCTATAAAACGGCATATTTTGTTTTATGGAAATAGGCTGATGCGTGAGAATGTTTTTTATATCATAACGCAGCTTTTCGACAGATTTGTACCTCTGCTCTGGCTGCTCTTGAGTCGCTTTTTGAATGATACAGAAAACATCAGATCGCGGATGTTCATCTGGAAACATTAGCGACAGTATTTTCCCCAGCGAATAGACATCGCTTTGGTTCGTCAAATAATCGCCAGCCATCTGCTCTGGACTGGCATAGTGCTCACTGTACGCAAGTAGAAGATCACTGTGACTGTCATTGGTGGCCACTTTTTGGGTAATGTTGAAATCTAAAAGCTTTGGGTTTCCATCGCTATCAACAAGGATGTTCTCTGGCTTTAAATCAGCATGGAGTATATGTTGCTGGTGGGCGTGCTCAATAGCTTGGCAAATTTGAGTAAAAAGTAGCAACTTTCTTTTTTTAGACAGTTTATTTCTTTCCAAGTGCGCATTCAGTGTGTCACCAATAACCCGTTCCATGATGATATAGAGATAGTCTTGGTGTTCACCGCCATCAAATACTTTTGCCACGTAAGGATGATTGAGCCTTGCGAGTAGTTGTGCTTCATCAAACAGTGCTCTTCTGCCTAAGATGTCTGTCAACCCTGCTTGAATAAACTTAATGGCTAACTGTTGCTCAAAAGTATGATCTGCTCTCTCTGCTGCATAGACAATCCCCATCCCCCCTCGACCTATCTCTTGACGAAGTTGGTATTTACCGATGATTTGATCGGAGAAATTGAACTCTTGTTTGATTGCTTGTTGTGCGTGGAAGCCGAGCAACTGAGTGAGTGGCTCTGAAGTGACCGTTTTAAGTAAAGGTTGTAACTGCCTATATAGATTGGGTTGATGAATCTTAAGAGTAAATAACTGCTTTTCTCTTTCGACTTCATCAAGATCTAACAGATTGTAGAAAACTTGAGTTGAACTGGAACCTAGCTGCACGACGACTATTATTTTTTTATTTTGTTTGGCTAAGTTTATAATATATTTCAGAAAAATATATTAATTTCGAATGGCAAAGCGGCTCTCAATAAGCGTTAGGTAACAAAATAAAAAAAAAGGTCAGTAATTACTGACCTTTTGCTCAATATTAGCGCCTAACGCATGGTAACGAATTCCTCACTACCCGTAGGGTGAATTGCGACAACTGAATCGAAATCAGCTTTAGTTGCGCCCATTTTCATTGCGACAGCAAAGCCTTGAATCATCTCATCAACAGTAAAACCGATGCCATGTAGGCCGACAACTTTCTCGTCGTCACCTGCACAAATTAGCTTCATCTTACAAGGCTGACGGTGTTTAGTTACCGCTGTGTACATAGCCGTGAAGCCAGAGGTGTATACCTTGATGTTGTCTTTGCCGTACTTCTCTTCCGCTTCTTGAGTCGTTAGGCCGATCGTACCGATTGGTGGGTGGCTGAATACCACCGTTGGTACCAACTCGTAGTCCATCTTAGCGTTTGTTTTACCGTTAAATAGGCGCTCAGAAAGTTGGCGACCTGCTTTAACGGCAACTGGTGTTAGCTCAATACCACCTTCCATGATGTCACCGACACAGTAGATGCCTTTCACGTTCGTTTCTTGGTATTCGTCTACTTTGATGTAACCACGATCGTTAGTTTCAACACCGGTTACACCTAGGTTAATGGCGTCCGTTGTAGGATGGCGACCAATCGCCCAAATGAGCGTATCAACATTTTGGTTTTCACCATTTTCTAAGTGAAGCGTTAGGCTACCATCTTGTTCTTTAACCACTTCTTTTGGCACAGAGTGAGTATGAAGCGTTGGGCCTTCAGTATTCATCACTTCAACCAGCGTTTCGACGATCATAGGGTCGAAGCTACGTAGTGGTGACTCTTTACGGCAGAACAGGTGAGTCTCTGTACCTAATGCGTGTAATACACCTGCGATTTCAACGGCAATGTAACCCGCGCCAATAACCGCAACACGTTTAGGCTGTTCCATCAGATCGAAGAAGCCGTTTGAATCGATGCCGTGTTCCGCTCCTGGGATATTTGGAATCGTTGGGCGACCACCAACAGCAATCGTGATGTGATCAGCAGTATAAAGCTCACCGTTGACTTCAATCGTTTTTACATTTTCGCCTTCGGTGTCAACAAAGCGAGCAAACCCTTTGATTACGGTGACGTTGTTGTTGCCCAGAACGCGGTCGTAAGATTGGTGGATACGGCCAATGTACGCTTGGCGGTTTTCAATCATCTTGTTCCATTTGAACTCTTTAAGCTCAACGTCGAAACCGTAGTCCTCTGCGTATAAGTTGATTGCTTCAGCGACTTGAGCGCCGTGCCACATCACTTTTTTCGGAACACAACCTACGTTTACACAAGTACCACCAAGCTCTTGAGCTTCGATGATTGCGACTTTTGCACCGTACATAGAGGCGCGATTTGCCGATGCAATACCACCAGAACCGCCACCGATACAGATATAATCAAAATGCGTTGCCATTACTTTCTCCGTTTTATAGTTTTTATTTCAATTCAGTATTAATGAATAGATTGGGACGTATTTCTTAGGAACAACCCAGAGTTATTCATTATTCAGGCGCTATTACTCAGGAACAATCCACTCAACCTTGAAATGCCCAGTTGCTGGAGCAATGGCTTCTTTCAAGTAAGGTAGAATTTCATTCATTTGAGCTTCTAACTTCCAAGGCGGATTAATCACAATCATACCTGATGCGGTCATTCCGCGTTCATTGGTATCTGGCGACACGCCTAACTCGATTTGTAAGATTTTGCGAATCCCTAAACCTTGCAAACCTTCGATCATATCTTCAATGTCGCAGCGATTAACCACTGGGTACCAAATGGCGTAAATGCCCGTTGCCCAGCGTTTATGGCTTTGTGCGATAGCCGTGACGACATCTCGATACTCTTTTGCTAATTCGTAAGGAGGGTCAATCAGAACCAAACCACGGCGCTCTTTCGGTGGCAAGCTACCCTTTAAACGTTGAAAACCATCCTCTTTGTAGATACTGACTTGGCGATCGCGATGAAATTCTTGTTTAAGCAGTGGGTGGTCACTCGGGTGAAGTTCAGTCAGCACCATACGATCTCCCTGACGCAAATGTGCGCGGGCAACTCGCGGTGAACCTGGGTAATAACGCAGCTCATCGCCATCATTCAATGCTCGGATGGCATCTAGGTAGCTTTGAATCTCTTCAGGAATATCCACCTTTGGATCTTGCTCCATTGGGTGCAAGCGTGCGATACCTTGTTTGTATTCACCTGTTTTTTCTGACCATTCGTGAGTCAGATCGTAGCGACCAACGCCTGAGTGAGTATCGTGGTAGACAAAAGGCTTATCTTTTTGTTTAAGAGAATTAAGGATAAGGCTTTGTACAATGTGTTTTACTACATCTGCGTGGTTGCCAGCATGAAAGCTGTGACGATAACTGAGCAAAATAATTTCTCGCTTAACTGAATGAACCGTGAAGTCTCAAAATTTGATACTCCAAACAAACTAATGTGAATGATTATACGCCACTATTGAAAATTGCATAAGCTGCCTACATTTATTAGACGTATATAATGATAAAAAGACGAATTTAAAAGGATGCCTCATGTCTAATCCACTACTGACGTTTACCGATTTACCCCCGTTTTCTCAGATCCAACCTGAGCATATCAAGCCTGCTGTTGAAGCGGTAATAGCTGAATGCCGAGCAAAAATTGACGATGTATTAGAAAATAACACCACGCCAACATGGGATAATGTAATCGCACCTATCGAAGATGTGGATGATAAATTAAGCCAAGTTTGGTCGCCGGTGAGTCATATGAACTCTGTCGTCAATAGTGATGAGTTGCGTGATGCTTATGAGAGTTGCTTACCATTGCTGTCTGAATATGGCACTTGGGTTGGGCAACATAAAGGGCTATTTGAAGCCTATAAAGCCATCAAGGCGAGTGATGCTTTTGATTCACTAGAGCAAGCGAAGAAAAAGACCATCACCGACTCACTGCGTGATTTTGAGCTTTCGGGCATTGGCTTACCTGCTGATGAGCAGCATCGCTATGGTGAGATCAGCAAACGCATGTCGGAGCTAGGATCGCAGTTTTCCAACAATGTACTTGATGCCACAATGGGCTGGAACAAACACATTACTGATGTGGTTGAATTGGCGGGTATGCCGGAATCAGCAATTACAGCGGCGAAAGAAACCGCAGAATCTAAAGAGCTTGATGGCTACCTGCTGACGCTTGAAATGCCGTCATACCTACCTGTGATGGTGTATTGTGATAACCAAGCACTGCGCGCAGAAATGTATGAAGCGTATGTCACACGCGCCTCTGATCGCGGTCCAAAAGCAGGCGAGTGGGATAATACTGAGCTGATTGCGGAACAATTGAAATTGCGCCATGAAATTTCCCGGATGCTAGGTTTTAACACTTATAGTGAAAAGTCGTTGGCGACCAAAATGGCAGAAAACACGTCTCAAGTGATTGGCTTCTTAAATGATCTTGCGGTAAAAGCGAAACCACAAGGTGAAAGAGAAGTTGAAGAGTTGCGTCAATTTGCAGAAAAAGAGTTTGGCGTAACAGAGCTGAACTTGTGGGATATCCCTTACTACAGCGAAAAACAGAAGCAGCACTTATTCCAGATTTCAGATGAAGAGTTGCGTCCTTATTTCCCTGAAGAAAAAGTCGTTAGCGGATTGTTCGAAGTGTTGAATCGTGTATTTGGCATGCAAGTAAAAGAGCGAAAGGACGTGGATACTTGGCATCACTCTGTTCGCTTCTTTGATATCTTTGATTCGAACGACACACTACGCGGCAGTTTCTACTTAGACCTATATGCTCGCGAACACAAACGTGGTGGCGCATGGATGGATGAGTGTCGCGTACGTCGTTTGACTGAATCTGGTGATCTGCAAACTCCCGTCGCCTACCTGACGTGTAACTTCAATAAACCTGTCGGTGATAAACCAGCCTTATTCACGCACGATGAAGTGGTGACCCTATTCCACGAAACCGGTCATGGTATTCACCACATGCTAACAAAAGTGGATACCGGCTCTGTTTCTGGGATTAATGGTGTACCTTGGGACGCGGTAGAGTTACCAAGCCAGTTCTTAGAGAATTGGTGCTGGGAAGAAGAGGCATTGGCGTTTATTTCAGGACATTTTGAGACGGGCGAACCACTGCCGAAAGCGATGCTAGAAAAGATGTTAGCGGCGAAAAACTTCCAGTCAGCGATGTTTATTTTGCGTCAACTAGAGCTTGGGTTATTCGATTTCACACTTCATACCGAGTTTGATCCTGAGTTGGGTGCTCGCGTGTTGGAAACGCTCCAAGAGGTAAAAGCGAAAGTGGCTGTATTGCCAAGTTTGGAATGGAACCGCTTCTCTCATAGCTTCAGCCATATTTTTGCTGGTGGTTATAGCGCAGGTTACTACAGCTATTTATGGGCAGAAGTACTTTCAGCGGATGCATTCTCTCGATTTGAAGAGGAAGGGATTTTTAATCAAGAGACGGGTCAAAGCTTCCTTAATAACATCCTAGAAATGGGCGGAAGCGAAGAGCCGATGGAACTCTTTAAACGTTTCCGTGGCCGCGAGCCTCAAATTGATGCCATGTTGCGTCATGCTGGGATTAACGCGTAATTCAGGCGAGGTCGTTAGTAAAAAAAGAGTCACTTTGGTGGCTCTTTTTTGCATTTAAGTCTATGTTTATATTCTGGTTTGGTTGAGTTATGGATTTACATTTCTATTAATAGGGTTTTGCAAAGAGATCAGTGTTTCAGTGGATTGCACTTCATCAATGGCTTGTAATTTATCAATCAAAACAAATTGCAGCTCTTCAATGGATTTACACATCAGTTTCACAAAAATATTGTAAGCCCCAGTGGTGTAATAAGCCTCAACAACTTCATCAAGGGCATTGAGTTTCGCTATCGCAGAATGATAATCACGAGCGGCATTAAGGTTGATGCCGATAAAGCAGCATACGTCGTAACCGAGTTTTTTGGTATTAACGATAACTTCTGTGCCTTGAATGATCTCAGCGGTTTTCATCTTCTCGATACGAACATGAATGGTCGCGGGGCTAACATTAAATTGTTTCGCCATTTCAGCATAAGGGGTCCGTGCATCTTCCATCAGTGTTTTGAGTATCGCTCGATCTAAATCATCAAGGCGACTATTAGATGCATGCATATTAACTCCTTATTTTACGTAATTAGACTATGTTAACAGGTAAAAGTATATTTTATCATCAGGGGTGATAGTATTAACAAATATAACTTTATTGGGATAACATTAGTGCGTGCCATCTTTTTTATTTTCGTCGCATTCTGTAGTTTTTTTGCTTCTGCACAAAGTAAAGATGTACTAATCATCCACTCCTACCATCAAGGCTTTTTTTGGACTGATGCCTTTCAGTCTGGGCTTCAATCTCGACTCGACACAAGAAACATCCCTTACCGAGTGGTTTATTTAGACACGAAGCGTTTCCAAAGTGCTGAATATTTAGAACAACTTTATCAACTCTATAAAACCAAATTTCAAAATGAAGAATTTCAAGCGATTGTCGTGAGTGATAATAACGCGCTTAATTTAATGCAGCGTTTAAGTTCTGAATTAAAAAACACCCCCGTTATTTTTGGTGGAATCAATAATTATCGTCCAGAGATGCACGCTAGCCTGAACGCGACGGGTGTGACGGAAGATATTAATTTGATGGGCAATATCTTGATGATTCAAGACTTGATGCCTGATGCAGAGAAGATCACGGTTATATCTGATCATTCAGTCACCGGACATGAAATTCGATCGCAAGTTGATGAATTCATAGAACAAAACCCAATATATAAGAAAAAAATTGAACATTATGTTCCAGATACCTATGAAGAGCTTCTCGCTAGAACAGCGTCGTTTGATCGAAAAAATAGCATTCTCTTTTGGGTTTACTATCGCGATATTAATGGTTGGGTAAGTGACAATCAGCAATGGAAAAAATTAAACCAAGTCGCTTCTGCACCTTTGTTTGTTATTCATGATCTTGGGTTAGGTTATGGAGCGGTTGGGGGGATCATGCAAAGTGGCTTAATCCAAGGGAAAGCTACGGGTGATTTACTACTTAAGGTTCTTGGTAACCTAAACCAACCTTTGCCAGCTGTGACCTCTGCTTCCCCTGAAATTAAGTTGGATTATGAAGCACTCGTTCGTTGGGAATTAATGGCTGATGACGTGGAACATTCTGCACTGTTGAATAAGCCTGAAACTTTTTTTAGTCGAAATCAAGAAGCGCTACAGACGTTCGGTGTTGTGTTTATCGTGATGTCTATAGTGATCATATTCCTCGTCTATTACCTCCGACGAATCAAAAATAGTGAAGTCGCCGCGCGTAAGAGTCAACTCTTATTAGAGTCCGTATTTGATCAAAGCTTCCAGTATATCGGCATGCTTGATCGTCATGGGCGACTCATTTCAAGCAATAGCAAACTTCAAGGGCTGTTTTTCCATCAAGGCATTAAACTGGATAAACCATTCTGGCTATATAAACATTGGCAAAATATGACGGCTGAAAAACTCGAAGCGCTGTTTGTCCAAGGTCAGAAAAGTATCGTCTCTTTTGAAGCGGATGTGTGGTCGCAAAACAAAGGTCTGATTATTTTAGAGTTGTCGCTGAAACCTATGCTTTCAGATGACCAGACGGATGCGAATGTTTTGCTAGAAGCGAGGGATATTACGTCTCGCAAGCTGACAGAAGATAAACTCCATCAGCGTGAAATGAACTTGCGGACTTATTACGAGTTACAGCCCGTGATGATGGTGACGCTTGATAGCAACAACCGAATCCAACAAGTAAATCAATTTACGGAGAAGTTGCTTGGCTACCCGCAAGGGAAGTTACTCGGTCAACGCTTACGTGTTTTTTATAATGATGAGAATGCCATTATTCCAAGGCATGTATTACTTCAGCCTAAGCAAGCGATGGAAGGCGTGTGGCGACGTGAAATTCAATATCGTCATGCTGATGGGCATACTATATGGGTGCGTGAAAATATTAGACCACTGCATGATTCTGGTGAATTACTGATTGTCGGTGAGGATATTAGTGAAACTTATGCGCTGTCAGAAAAATTGGAGTATCAAGCTCAATACGATTTACTTACCAATACTTACAACCGAAACCATTTTGATATCGAGTTGAAGAAAGCGCTTCTTGAAGTTGAAAATCATATGAGAACGCATGCGATGCTGTTCCTCGACCTTGATCAACTCAAAGTGATTAATGACACGGCAGGGCATGATGCAGGTGATGCTGCGATTAAATTCTGTGCCAAAGTGTTGGAAGAAGTTCTGCCATATAACTCGATCTTGTCGCGTATGGGCGGGGATGAATTTGCCGTTCTTCTCAAAGACTGTACGGAATTTGATGCGATTAAAGTGGCGCGAAACATTATTTCAACCTTGGGTGATCAAGTGTTTACTTGGGAAGAGATTAAACTGAATTTAACCTGCTCAATTGGCGTTCGACTCATTGATCATACTGTTACCTCTTCGCAAATGGTTCATGCTCAAGCAGATACAGCTTGCCATGCTGCAAAAGAAGAAGGGCGTAACCGCTTTAGTTTGTACCACCAAGACGATGAAGATATTCGCCGTAGGCAGTTAGAGATGGAGTGCGTGAATTTAGTTCATAATGCACTGGCTCATGATCGCCTAGAACTCTTTGGTCAGCGAATTTTAGGTTTAAATCTTTACGATAATCAGAAGATGCACTTCGAGATCTTGGTAAGAATGAAAAATCATCAAGGAGACTATATTTCTCCTGGAATTTTTATACCGGCTTCGGAGCGTTACAACATTGCGCACTTGATTGATAAACAGGTTGTGACTAAAACCTTGAGTTGGTTAGAAGCGCACCCAGAAGCAGTGGCGGACTTAGGGATCTGTTCGATTAATCTATCGGGTCACTCGATGGGTAACCAAGAGTTCATTGATTTTCTTTTGCATACCTTATCGGCAAGTTCAGTACCGTGTGACAAGATTTGTTTAGAGATCACTGAAACCGCAGCCATGAGTAACATGAATCAAGCGATAGAGTTCTTTACTCGCTTGAAATCCTTGGGTTGCCTCATTGCTTTAGATGACTTTGGATCAGGTTTATCATCGTTTGGTTATTTAAAAAAATTACCAGTGGATATCGTGAAAATTGATGGTCTGTTCGTTCGGGATATGGACGTTAATGAAACCGATTATGTCATGGTAAGAGCGATCAATGATTTAGCCAAGCAGATGGGCAAACATACGGTGGCAGAGTTTGTCGAAAATACGAAAATTATCGATAAACTTCTGGAAATAGATGTCGATTTTGCCCAAGGGTATGTCATTGGTCGACCTAAACCGCTCGCTGAATTAGTCAGTGAGTTGAGCCTAGAAAAGGCCGTGTGATGGCGGTACACTTGCGAACTCTTTTTAATACTATAACTTCATGCGGAGCCTAACTTTGCAGCTACAACTGATTTGCGAAGATCCAACCCAATCCTCACGACTTCAAACCTTGGCACAACGCTGGCAATTAACTCATGATGAGCAGAGCATTTTTGCTTTAGTGCTGACACAAGAGCGCCTTGAATTACGAAAATTGGATGAGCCCAAATTAGGTGCGATTTTTGTCGACCTGATTGGCGGTGCGGTGGGGCACAGACGTAAATTTGGTGGTGGCAAAGGACAGTCAATAGCCAAAGCGGCAGGCTTAAATAAAGGCGCAACCCCAACGGTTCTAGATGGAACCGCAGGGCTTGGAAGAGATGCTTTTGTTCTCGCTTCGCTTGGTTGTAAGGTTCAGATGGTTGAGCGCCATCCTGTGGTTGCGGCTTTGCTCGATGATGGTTTAGAGCGCGCTAAGCAAGATCCCGAAATAGGAACATGGGTTGGCGACAGAATGACTCTGATCCACGCCTCCAGCCATGACGCGTTAGATAAATTAGCGGCCGATGATGATTTTGAACAACCGGATGTGGTCTATTTAGACCCTATGTACCCACATCCTGAAAATAAGAAAAAGTCAGCCCTAGTCAAAAAAGAGATGCGTGTTTTCCAATCATTAGTGGGTGCTGATCTTGATGCGGATAGCTTGTTAACGCCAGCCCTTGCATTGGCCAGTAAACGTGTTGTGGTGAAAAGACCTGATTATGCTGATTGGTTGGATGAAAAAAAGCCGACGATGGCTATTGAAACGAAGAAAAATCGTTTTGATGTTTATGTGAAAGCATCGATGGTTTAATGAAACTTACGCTCTCTATCTGTTCGTGATGATGTGCAAATTAACAAGAGCCTAATTTAAGACTTGTTAATTGGTATGATTGAAGGTATATCTAAGTAAGAATCATTATTATTCTTGCTAAGGTAAAGTATGACTAAGCGGATGTGCCAACTCACCCGTCAGGAAATTCGTGGCGAACTTGAGGGTATTTTAACATCAGCCTCTTCGCCTCAATATGTTTGCCGTTCTTGCGCTCGAACTTGCGCTTCTCAAGCGATGCTGTGTAATCCTGAATCGATTCAACTCAGTGTTGAGTCAATGAGTACGGAGCAGTTTGAACTCGCGACTGAGCTTCCTCGTGAATCCTCTGAAAGTTTAAAAGAGAAGGCATTACCAGAAAGAGAAGCACAATTAAAAGCATTGAAGAAAGAGCTTAAGAAACAGAAGGAGTACTACAAAGAGATGAAAAAAGTACTCAAAAAGCAGCAAAAGCTTTTAAAGAAACAGCAAGAATTAGAGCTAGAGTTCGCCAAGACGAATCAATTGTTTCAGGTGCCGAACATTCATGCTCCTGCGCCATCGCAATTGCATTGATGCTGAGTTCAGCCAATAAATAAAAATGCCCGAGACTGACATCTCGGGCATTTTGCGTTTTAAGTGGCTCAAGTTGGGTTTACTTTAATTTGGATTTCCAAACAGACTTACTCAAACCAAAGTGACGGGAATGTAGGACTCGTTCATCCCACCAACAGCAAGAGCTCTACTCTTGCGAATGCAATTTTTTATATTGGCGCTCAACTTTAGGTTTTACCCATTTCTCATTAATCCATAGAGACAGCAAAATAATGCCGCCACCAATCGATAATCGAACTAAATCGACATCTCTATTCCAAATCAGGATATTGACCACCAACCCAGCAGGAACAAGTGCATTGTTCATGACGGCAAGAGCACCCGCATTCACCATGCATGCCCCTTTGTTCCACACAAAGTAACCTAACCCTGAAGCGATTAACCCTAAGTAGATTAATATTCCCCACTGTAATGATGTGGTTGGCAGTTTGTCTAGGTTGCCCATTAACGCAAAGGCTATCGTCGCCACGCACAGCGCTCCAAGATAGAAGTACCCAAACACGGTGTGCTGAGGAAGATCTATCTCTTCTTGTTCCATGACATATTTATAGCCCACTTGGCCAATCGCAAAGCAGAGGTTGGCGCCTTGAACCACTAAAAAGCCCATTAAGAAGTGGTCGTTCACTCCTGCAAATTTAATGGTTACGGCACCAGCGACAGCAACAAGCGCGGTGATGAGATACCAAGGTGAAAACCGCCCTTTAAGAAAATCATAAAAAAGGGTGACGTAAATAGGGGTGAAAACCGTAAATAGAAGCACTTCAGGCACTGATAACAACAAGAAAGATTGATAGTAAAAACAGTACATCAAACCTAATTGAATGCCGCCAATAGTCATTAGCTTGGCGATCAGCGCTTTCGGAATATTGCGAAATTTTAAGAAAGGTAGAAACACAAGGCTGGCCAATGCAACACGCATTAACACCGAAAACCAAGAGTCGACCTGACCGGCAAGATAAACGCCAATCAGGCTAAATGAGAATGCCCATAAAAGGGTCACTGCTGCTAGATAATTCATAATCAATTCGTTCCATCAATAGATGGCAGCAGTCTACCTAAGTTTACGAGTTCAGTCTTGCTCCTCTTTAAGAGGTACAACCAACATATCAACAGGAGAATCGTTGATTAACTGGCGAGTTGAAGAGAGTAATTTACTCCAAAAGTCCTGATGATGACCGCATACTACGAGATCAACATGATACTCATTGATCGAATCACACAGCTCATTACTCAGATCGCCGCTGCCCACTAATGTATGTTTAATTGGGTATTGAGCATAGTCCGCAAAGCTTTGAAGTTGTTTCTGTGATGCCTCCATTGCTTGGTGTTGAGTTTCAGCTAAGTTGATATCAATTAACCCGGTATAAAGTTCGGCATAATTCACATCAATATGAATGAATGAAACGGTGGCTTCTAAAGGTTTCGCAAGTGCTACTGCCTTATCAATCAAAAGTTTACTGTCTTCAGACAGATCAACCGCTACTAAAATATGTTGATAACTCATATTACAATCTCCTTATTGTTGACTCCTTAAAGATTAGCACCGCGTGTGGTTTTTTTTTGTTGCTGTGATCTCATATCTCTACAGACTGCGTCAGGTGTTAGTCGTTAAATCATGTTATATTTAAATTAATAAAAAGAAGCGTAATTAGGAGAGAGACATGCTATCTGCAAATATGGTTGAGAAATTGAATGAGCAAATTAATCTAGAATTTTTCTCATCCAATCTATACTTACAAATGAGTGCTTGGTGTGAAGACAAAGGTTTCGAAGGTGCAGCCGAATTTTTACGAGCTCACGCAGTCGAAGAAATGGAACACATGCAACGCCTTTTTACTTATGTAAGTGAAACAGGTTCAATGCCAATTTTAGGTGCAATTGAAGCTCCACAGCATGAATTTGAGAGCCTAGGTGATGTGTTCCGTGAAACGTATCAACATGAGCAGATGATTACGACACAAATCAATAAGCTTGCTCATGAAGCGTTTACTAACCAAGACTACTCAACGTTTAACTTCTTACAGTGGTATGTGTCTGAACAGCACGAAGAAGAGAAGTTATTTAAAGGGATTTTGGATAAGCTAGAGTTGGTTGGTGAAGATGGTAAAGCATTATTCTTTATCGACAAAGACCTAGCGATGATGGCAAAAGAAGGTTCATCTTCTATTATGGATACCCCTGCTGCGTAACATCACAGCAAAAAAGATATGATTTGATTATCTTTTTCTCAGGGCATCGTAGAAGATGTAGGGAGGAAAAGATGATCAATGGAGATACCATCCTATTCGCACTTATGGTTGTAACCATGGTGAATGGTGCGCGCTATTTAACCGCTTTACGAGCATTGATTTATATTATGCGTGAAGCTCACCCATTACTTTATCAGCAAGTTGACGGCGGTGGTTTCTTTACCACTCACGGCAATGTCACCAAGCAAGTTCGTCTATTTCATTACCTGAAAAGTAAAGAGTATCACCATCATCACGATCCTGTTTTTACAGGTAAGTGCGACCGTGTTCGTTCACTGTTTATTTTATCCATGTCGTTATTGGGTGTGACACTGCTCGCCGCATTTATGGTGTAAAGTAGACGAGAAACAGTGGCTTTCCTCTGTTTGCCTTGAGCGTAAGCGGGCGATGACTATTATCAATATCACGTTAAATCGTGAGATAGACTCTGCGCCTTGAGGTGAGAGCCTGAACTGGTTAAACTAGCGACGAATTCAGCAAGGATGTGCACTCAGCACATCCTTTTTTATTGGTGAAAATTCATATTGTGAAATATGAAAATGGTGTAAGTGAAATGAGCGAAAAATTTGATGTCGTGATTATTGGTGCTGGAGCGGCGGGTTTAATGTGTGCCGCAGAAGCAGGGAAACGTGGTCGACGTGTTCTTGTGGTCGATAATGCCAAAAAACCGGGACGTAAAATACTGATCTCGGGCGGCGGTCGTTGTAATTTCACCAACTATGACGTTACTGCTCATCATTACTTATGCCAGAACCGACACTTTGTTAAATCGGCACTGTCTCAGTATTCTCACTGGGATTTTATTTCGATGATCTGCAAGCACGGCATTGAGTTTGAAGAACGAGATCATGGGCAGTTATTCTGCTTAGACTCAGCAAAAGAGATCGTTACCATGCTGCTCGAAGAGTGCAAACTTCCGAACGTTGAACAGCGTTACCGTTGTGATGTGCATATGATTGAGAAAAAAGAGAGCGGTTACCTGCTGCAAGTTAATGATGAAACCATTGAGTGTGAGTCTCTTGTGGTAGCGACTGGTGGCCTATCGATGCCGAAGCTAGGCGCAACGCCGTTCGGTTATAAAATTGCTGAACAGTTTGGTTTACCTATCATTCCAACCACTGCAGGTTTAGTTCCTTTTACTTTGCACAAGCAAGATAAAGAAGATTTTGCTGAGCTGTCTGGAATTGCAATTCCAGCAGAGATCACCGCAGAAGATGGTACGTTATTTAAAGAAGCGCTTCTGTTTACTCACCGTGGTTTATCTGGCCCGGCCGTGTTACAAATTTCATCGTTCTGGCGCGCAGGCCAAAAGGTGACGATTAACCTTGTACCAGAATCTGATGTCAGTGAACTGCTAGCCAATGCTCGTGAGAAGCACCCTAATCAAAGCCTAAAAAATACCTTAGCGCGAGTGTTACCAAAGCGTCTTGTGGAAGTATTGATTGAGCGTAAAGAGCTAACGGATAAGCCTCTTAAGCAGTTTAATGCCAAAGAGTTGCAAGCGATTACCGATCATCTAGAAAACTGGCAGATCGCTCCGAATGGAACGGAAGGGTATAGAACGGCAGAAGTAACACTCGGTGGCGTGGATACTGACTATTTATCATCGAAGACAATGGAATGTAAAAATCATAAAGGCTTGTTCTTCATCGGCGAAGTGATGGACGTAACAGGTTGGCTTGGTGGGTACAACTTCCAATGGTGCTGGTCGAGCGGTTTTGTCGCAGGTCAGTGGGCGTAAGTGTATAAGTAGCTAGTTGAGCTGATTCGTTTGAATTTGATCAAACATATATAATTAACTTTAAACACAATAAGCTCCCTCCTAATCGCCAAATCTATCCTATATTAAAGGGTGATAATGAGCCAAAGGAGTGAGCTTTATGAGACAAGACGCTTTAATTAGCCGCATTAACGAACTGCCTCGTATTGAAAGCGTGCTGCAAGAACTTTTGGAGATGGTGAATCAAGAGAACGTAGATTTTGGTGAGCTGTCTAAGAAAATGTCGATGGAGCAAGTGCTCAGCGCTCGCTTGCTACGCATGGCAAATTCCGCTCATTTTGGTGGTAGTAAATCCGTTGCAACCATCAATGATGCCATTATTAGAGTGGGCAGTGGGGCCGTTCGGACGTTAGTATCATCATCCATTTTATCCAGTGCTTTTCCAAAAATAGAGACCTTAAATGTAAAAGATTATTGGTCGAATACGTTTGAAATATCGATGATTGCCAGCAAACTTGCCCCCAAGGTTGGGTTGGATCCCAATGAGGCCTTCACAACGGGAGTGCTACACAATATCGGTGAATTAATGATCCACTCACTGGTGCCAGAGCAAGCGGTTGAAATCACGAAGCGCGTTGATGAAGGTGAAAACCCCTTACAAGTTCAGCGTGATGTCCTCTCTACCGATGCCCCCGAATTAGGTGCCAAATTGGCGAATGCATGGAAATTCCCTCCAGAAATGGCGGATGCCATTGCCAATGTTAACCAGCCCGGAAAAGCGGAAGTCTCTAAAAAATTAGCCTGTTTATTGTACTTAGCACGAGATATTCATAAGCGTTGGGATTCCTTGCCAAGTGAAAAAAATAAAGTCCATTTTTTGACAACCCATCCAGCAGCGAAAGCGTTATCTATCGCTCCTGCGACCGTAGCCGTCATTGATGAAGTGAGAGGGAAGGGCAGCGAGTTAGCATTTGAGCTCTTTAGCTAGTTGTAGCTCCTTGCCTTCATTAAGCGCGTGAGTTAGGAGCATTTCAGCTGTGTAATAGGCTCAGCTCTATTGTCTTTGATTGAATGGAAAAACCGACATCAATATATCTATTGATGTCGGTTTTTATGATCGGTGGGCAAGGTATGTGGTGGTGCGTTACTTATCTTTTTCAGCTATTGATTTGAACTTCAGTTGTTGTATGACCAAGCCCGTCACAATCAACAATAAACCAATCATCGTCGAAGGGTGGATCTCTTCACCAATGATATAAGCCAATAGCATGAGAGAAATAAACGGTGAGGCGAATATGAGATTACTGATACGCGCGGTGTTTTCGGTCAGCTTTAATGCTGTCAGCCATAAAACGAAGGTGATGCCCATTTCAAATAGCCCGACATAAGTGACAGATAACCAACCCTTAGTGCTGATCAAACTCCATGTTGCACCTTCATAAATACTCAAGCCGACAGCAAAGGGCAGCGCGACCAAAAAGCCGAGCAGCACCCCGATGACGGGATCGGCTCTGTTTTTCGCATTTAAGATCCAATATCCAGCCCATAACAAGGTTGATAGTAAAGCCAACCCGACCCCAAGTGGGCTATCAAACTCTAAGCCTAAAATATCACCTTTCGTCGCAATCACTACGACTCCAGCATACCCAAAAACACAGGCGGCCCAATCTTGCTTACGAATTTTCTGACCTAAAAAAACCGCGGCCATGAGGGTGAGGGTGATCGCCCAACTGTAATTTAAAGGCTGGGCTTGAGAGGCGGGCAATAAGTCATAAGCTTTAAATAAGATTAGGTAGTAAGCCAAAGGGTTAATAAGCCCAAGCAGTAAGTAGTACCAAGGGTTAGCCAAGAAGGTGTTCGCAATTTGAGACGATTTACCCTGCGCGATGCAGATGATAGAGAGCGCAATCGCAGAGACAAAGCTCGCCACCGTTAACATTTGAATAGGCGTAAATTCAGCCAAAGTCAGCTTAAATGCAGTTGCAACGGTTGACCAAAGCAGTACCGCAGCAAGCCCGAAACCAATGGCTCGACGTTCGTTCATGATTTCTCGTGGTTGGTGTTAAAGGAAGAGTGTGGCTAGTTTATAGACTAAATAAACCACAACAAACTGGACATTTATCCAGTATCAAAATACCATTTAATGAGCATCTCATTTATAGGCTAAATCTTTATCATGCAATGGATTCTTGAGTACCAATCTCTTCTTATTAGCGGCATTGTAAGCGCGATCATCAGTGGTGGCACATTCGGCTGGTGGGCCAAGCAGAAAGCGCAATTTCAAATACAATTACTGATGCAGCAGCTTGAATCCGATAAGCAGCTATATCAGTCTCAAGTTCAGCCGTTGCAAGAGGCACTGAACCAAGCGCAAGCCGAGTTAGATGAGTTGGACAATGAACGAGACAAATCCGCCTTTGAATTAAAACAAGCCCACGGCAAGTTGATGGCAGCCATTGAAAAGCTGCGTTATTTTGAGGCCGTCAAGCAAGAGCGCCAGCAGTATGTGGATGAATTGAATCAAGTGAAGGAGCTTAAATCTCAGCTTGAAGCTCAACTGCGAGAACAAGACGCCCGACATGCACAAGAAAATGTATCGAATCGTGAAAAACTTCAGCTGCTAGAAAATGCAGAAGCTCGTTTAAAGACCGAGTTTGAACACTTAGCCAGCCAGATGTTCGATGCGAAAACCGCCAAAGTGGATCAGCAAAATAAGCAAAGTTTAGAAGGATTACTGTCGCCGTTGAAAGATCAGTTAGAAGGCTTCAAAAAACAAGTTAACGACAGCTTTGGTCAAGAAGCCAAAGAGCGCCATACCTTAGTGCATGAGCTAAAAAATCTACAACGTTTGAATGAGAGCATGACGCGTGAAGCCGTGAACCTCACCCAAGCGCTAAAAGGGGATAACAAGCAGCAAGGTAACTGGGGAGAAGTGGTGCTTGCGCGTGTGCTTGCGGAGTCTGGTTTGCGAGAAGGTCATGAATACCACACACAAGTGAACTTGCAAAACGAAGCAGGAAAACGTTATCAGCCTGATGTGATCGTTCATCTTCCACAAGAAAAGCAGGTGGTGGTGGATTCAAAAATGGCATTAGTCGCTTTTGAGCGTTACTTCAATGCGGAAAATGATACTCAGCGTGATCAAGCATTGAGTGATCACTTGGTCGCCTTGCGTGCTCATATCAAAGGCTTAAGTCAGAAGGATTATCATCAATTAAAAGGCATTCAAAGCTTGGATTATGTGTTGATGTTCATTCCGGTTGAACCGGCATTCCAAGTCGCCATTCAAGCGGATCCTAGCTTGGTGAAAGACGCCATGGAGCAGAACATTATCTTAGTTAGCCCAACCACTCTGCTGGTGGCACTCCGAACGATTGACAATTTGTGGCGTAATGACAGACAGAACCAAAATGCACAGGTTATCGCAGACAGAGCAAGCAAGTTGTACGACAAATTACGTCTTTTTGTCGATGATATGGAAGGGTTAGGGGGCGCGTTGGATAAAGCGAATCAAAGCTATCAAGGGGCGATGAATAAATTAGCGACAGGGCGAGGTAATGCCATTCGTCAGGCGGAAAGCTTTAAGCAACTGGGAGTCGAAGTCAAAAGGCCAATCTCCCCGAGCTTAGCTGAATTAGCACAAACCGATGCACTTCTTGAGACAAATGAATCATAACTGGCGTCACCCTTCTTGTGCTTGATGCATTATTGGAATTGGTATTAAGCAGAGGATAAAGTACACTAATCGCCCGCAGTGCCCTTGTTGAAATGACGCACTGCTGAAGAGAACTTATCATGGCAGACAACAACATGACGGATACGAGTGTGCAATCAAATTCAGCTTTAGAAACACAAGAAACCACTCACTTTGGTTTTGAAACGGTCGCGAAAGAAGAAAAAGTCGCGAAAGTAGCAGAGGTCTTTCACTCTGTAGCCGCAAAATACGACATCATGAACGATCTTATGTCGGGTGGTGTTCACCGTTTATGGAAGCGTTTCACCATTGATTGTAGTGGTGTTCGCCCTGGTCAGCGCATTCTAGATTTAGGCGGCGGCACAGGCGATTTAACTGCTAAGTTTTCACGGATTGTCGGTGAAAAAGGCCACGTAATTCTTGCTGATATCAACAACTCAATGCTGAACGTTGGTCGTGACAAACTGCGCGATAACGGCATTGTGGGTAACGTTCATTACGTACAAGCGAATGCGGAAGAGCTACCTTTCCCTGATAACTACTTTGATTGCATTACCATCAGTTTCTGCTTACGTAATGTGACAGACAAAGACAAAGCACTGCAATCGATGTTCCGAGTGTTAAAGCCCGGTGGTCGCTTGCTGGTACTTGAGTTTTCAAAACCAGTTCTTGAGCCCCTTTCTAAGATTTATGACGCTTACTCATTCCACCTATTACCTAAAATGGGCGAGTTGATTGCGAACGATGCTGATAGCTACCGTTATTTAGCGGAGTCTATTCGCATGCATCCAAATCAAGAGACGCTGAAAGGGATGATGGAAAACGCAGGTTTTGAAAATGCGAGCTACTACAACCTAACGGGTGGCATTGTTGCGCTACACCGTGGTTATAAATTTTAATCCTGTGTAGTTAAGACTTATATTTTAAGGATAGTCATGCCATTTGATCCGCTTGTCACTGCAGTGATTGAAACTTCGCTTAATACCCTTGTAAATGACGACCCTAACTTGGTGCGTCGTTTATCGCGCTTAAAAGGGCAAGTGATTCAGGTTCATCTGAAAGAACTCAATAAGAGTTTAACGTTCGTTTTTAGCCAACAAATAGACGTGTTGGCCGATTATGAAGCCAAACCAGACTGTTACCTTAGTTTGAATTTGTCCGTACTTCCGGAGTTGCGTGAGCAGGCCAACATCACCAAGCTGATTAAACAAGATAAGCTGATCTTAGAAGGTGATATTCAATTGGCTCAGAAGTTTGCTCAACTCATGACCGATTGCAAACCTGATCTCGAAGAGTGGTTGTCTCGTGTGACGGGAGATGTGGTCGCACATACTGTCGTTCAAGGCGCGAAAAATGTGGGAAGTTTTTTGTATCAACAAGCAGAAAAACAACAATCGAATTTCGCACAAATCTTAACGGAAGAGTGGAAAATTGCTCCGGCACCGTTAGAAATTGCCTATTTTTGCGATCAAGTGGATGAACTTAAGAGTTCGGTTTCTCGATTAGAATCGAAACTTAACGCCTTGTTGGAGAAAGTATGACCCCAACAGAATTGCGCCGTCTGTACCATATTGTCAAAGTACAACTTGAATATGGTTTAGATGAGTTACTCCCAGAGCACCAGTTGACGAAAGCACCATTGATGATGCGTAAGTCACTGTTCTGGATTAAGCGTAAGCATCAAGATAAGACCATGGGCGAAAGGTTACGTCTCGCCTTACAAGAACTCGGTCCGGTCTGGATTAAGTTCGGACAGATGATGTCGACGAGGCGAGATCTGTTCCCTCCTCATTTGGCAGATCAATTAGCCCTCCTTCAAGACCAAGTCTCTCCTTTTGATGGCCAATTAGCCAAAGATCAGATGGAAGCGTCTTTAGGCGGTAGCTTAGATAACTGGTTTACGGATTTCGATATCGAGCCACTCGCTTCAGCGTCGATTGCTCAAGTACATACCGCGAAGCTAAAAGAATCAGGTCGAGATATTGTACTTAAAGTGATTCGTCCTGATATTCGTCCTGTGATTGATGCCGATATTAAGCTGATGTATCGCATGGCTAGAATCGTCGCAAAAGCCTTGCCAGAAGCGAGACGATTAAAGCCCGTAGAAGTGGTTCGTGAGTATGAAAAAACCTTAATTGATGAATTGGATCTGCGTCGAGAAGCGGCGAATGCCATTCAATTAAGACGTAACTTTGAAGGCAGTGAAGAGCTTTACGTACCTGAAGTGATCTCTGATTTAAGCAGTGAACACTTGATGGTCTCTGAGCGAATTTATGGCATTCAAGTCTCTGATATAACCTCATTAGAAGCCAATGGTACCAACATGAAATTGTTGGCTGAACGTGGCGTGAGTGTCTTCTTTACTCAAGTGTTTCGTGACAGTTTTTTCCATGCAGATATGCATCCGGGAAATGTATTTGTTAACCCAGAGCATCCAGAAAATCCACAATGGATTGGTTTAGATTGCGGCATTGTTGGCACACTCAATAGCGAAGATAAGCGTTATTTGGCAGAGAACTTCTTAGCCTTTTTTAATCGTGATTATCGCCGAGTTGCTGAGCTGCATGTGGACTCTGGTTGGGTGCCTGCTGATACCAATATTGATGAGTTTGAATTTGCAATCCGTATTGTATGTGAACCGATTTTTGCTAAACCTTTATGTGAAATTTCATTTGGTCACGTGCTATTGAACCTATTCAATACCGCTCGTCGCTTTAATATGGAAGTTCAACCTCAATTGGTGTTGCTGCAAAAGACACTATTGTACGTTGAAGGTTTAGGGCGTCAGCTTTATCCTCAGCTAGACTTATGGGAGACAGCAAAACCGTTTCTTGAAAAATGGATGGCGAACCAAGTCGGGCCACAAGCTTTACTGAATGCAGTAAAAGATAGAGCACCGTTTTGGATAGAGAAGCTGCCAGAATTACCAGAGTTGCTTTATGATAGCTTACGACAAGGAAAATCCATGAATCAAAGAATGGATCAGCTTTATCAAGGTTATCGAGATAGCAAGCGACAACAAGGGACAGGTAAGTTTTTGTTTGGTGTTGGAGCCACTTTAGTCGTATGCTCTGCGATCTTAATCTCTAGCCCGTATCAGCAGCTAACATTGGGCTGTGGCATAGCAGGTGTCACATTTTGGCTGCTTAGTTGGCGAGCTTACCGTCGTTAAGCGGTAGACTCGTAAAAATATAATTTTTTGTGTAGAAAAGACCCGAGGTAAAAATAATGGGCGGTATCAGTATTTGGCAACTCCTAATCATCGCAGTAATCGTTGTATTACTATTCGGAACTAAAAAGCTACGCGGCATGGGTGGTGATTTAGGTTCAGCTGTAAAGGGCTTTAAAAAAGCCATGAGTGATGAAGATCCTGCAGCGTTAAAGAAAGATGCGGACTTTGAACCAAAGAATCTTGAAGGGCAGAAGACGGACACCACTGCTGAAATCAAGAAAGAAAAAGACAAAGAGCAGGCATAATACGTGTTTGATATCGGTTTTTGGGAACTGGTATTGATATCTGTCGTGGGGTTAGTTGTGCTTGGTCCTGAGCGTTTACCTGTCGCGATTCGTAGTGTATCCAAATTTATTGGTTCTGCGAAAAGTATGGCGAACAGTGTAAAAGATGAGTTATCTCATGAGCTCAAGGTTCAAGAACTGCAAGATAACTTGCGTAAAGCTGAGCAAATGGGAATGGAAGACCTTGCGCCAGAGCTGAAAGCTTCAGTTGATGAACTTAAGAAAGCAGCGCAAGAAGTGACTCGACCTTATGCAAAGCAAAACACTGATGGTGATGCGGTAGACAATACTGCTCAGGGGGATGAGTCTGTTCCAACCAATAGTGAAGCGCAAACAAATAGTGAAGCGCAGCCAAGCTCGTCAGATAAAAAAGCCGAATAGTCTCACCCAATTGGAGCTGCTACCGTTGCGGCTCCTTTTCGATCGCCCTATATAAGAGGTTTGATATGTCTTCTGCTGAGCAGACACAACCTTTAATTAGCCACTTGTTAGAACTGCGTAATCGTTTATTACGCGCAATCATTGCGGTGATTGTTGTTTTTCTTGGGCTGATTTATTTTTCCAATGAGATCTATGAATTTGTCTCTGCACCATTAGTGGATCGCCTGCCTGAAGGGGCAACGATGATTGCCACGGATGTTGCATCGCCATTTTTCACGCCATTGAAGTTAACCTTAATGACGTCGGTGTTCATTGCCGTGCCTTTTATTTTGTATCAGGTATGGGCCTTTGTCGCTCCTGGCTTATATAAGCACGAACGTCGTTTGATCATGCCATTAATGTTCTCTAGTTCACTGCTGTTTTACTGCGGTGTGGCTTTTGCTTATTTTGTGGTGTTCCCGTTGGTATTTGGCTTCTTTACGGCCATTTCACTCGGTGGGGTGGAGTTCGCGACCGATATTTCAAGCTATCTCGATTTTGTTCTAGCTCTGTTCCTTGCGTTTGGTATTGCGTTTGAAGTACCTGTTGCCATCATTTTATTATGTTGGACTGGGGCGACGAATCCAAAAGCATTAAGTGAAAAACGTCCTTATATAGTCGTTGCCGCTTTTGTTATTGGGATGATGTTAACGCCTCCAGATATGGTTTCTCAAACCCTGTTAGCGATACCTATGTGTATTCTGTTCGAAGTGGGTTTGTTCTTTGCGAGATTCTACGTGCGTAAAGATCCTGATGAAGAGCAGGTAGAAGATTAAATAAAAAAACGACTCGAATGAGTCGTTTTTTTGTATCTGAAAGCTTATCTCGATGAAAGCTTATCTCTACAGCTGGAATTATAGGTTAAACAGTGTTTTTGTATTCTGAGTCGTCAGTATATCAACCTGTTCAATCTCGATGTCTCGTAGATCTGAAATACGTTTGGCGATGAGTTGCGTGTAAGCAGGCTCATTTCGTTTACCACGATGCGGAACGGGCGCAAGGTATGGGCAGTCGGTTTCAAGGATCACCTTACTGAGATCTAAATGGGGAATCACTTTATCCATGCCACCATTCTTAAATGTTGATACGCCGCCTAAACCTAAATGAAAACCGAGATCATTAATGGCTTTCGCTTCTTCAACGGTCCCACCAAAGCAGTGAAATACTCCTCTTAAAGAGCCATTTTGTTCTTTACGCAGTAGGGTTAACGTCTCTTCAATCGAATCACGAGTATGGATCACCACAGGAAGATCCATCTCTTTTGCCCAATTTAATTGAGTAATGAAAGCCATCTCCTGTTCAGCTTTAAAGGTCTTATCCCAATAGAGATCAATGCCTATCTCGCCAACTGCAATGAAATTATGCTTTTCAAACCAAGAGTGGATCGTTGCAAGAGTCTGTTTTACATCACCATCTACATAACAAGGATGCAGCCCCATCATAGAGCGACATACATCAGGGTAAGCCGCTTCAGTTTTTAGCATGGGTTCGATAGAGCCCAAATCGATATTGGGCAGTAAGATGGTGTCGATACCCTGAGCAAGTGCGCGCTGCACAACCTCATCACGATCATTATCAAATTCAGTGGCGTAAATGTGGGCGTGTGAGTCAATCATGTTTGGTCTCAGTCGGTTTCGTTAGTAGGGAGAGTATAAAGCAGTGTGAGAAGAAGGTCATTTTTCGTCATTTTTTACAGGTTTTAAATAATAGCACTAGCGTCTGAGATCGAGAGTGATATTCTCTGATTAAGCTACTAATCCAGACAAGGAGAATCGAGTGTCTGTTTCAATTCAAGGTCAATTCCCAGGGCGACGTATGCGCCGCATGCGTAAACATGATTTTAGTCGCCGTCTTATGGCCGAAAATCAACTTACAGTTAGCGATCTTATTTACCCGATGTTTATTCTTATGGGTAAAGATCGTCGTGAATCGGTTGAGTCGATGCCTGGTGTTGAGCGTCTTTCTATCGACCTGATGCTCGAAGAGGCAGAATACCTAGCCAAACTGGGTGTGCCTGCGATCGCTTTATTCCCGGTAGTGAATCAAGATGCAAAAAGCTTATGTGCTATTGAAGCATACAGCCCAGAAGGCTTAGTGCAACGAGCGGTTCGTGCATTGAAAGAACACGTGCCGCAAATGGGCGTGATTACTGATGTAGCATTAGATCCATTCACCACTCATGGCCAAGACGGCATTATTGATGAAGATGGCTACGTACAAAACGATGAAACGACAGAAGTACTGATCAAGCAGGCGTTGTCTCATGCAGAAGCGGGCGCAGATGTTGTTGCTCCATCGGACATGATGGATGGTCGTATTGGTAAAATTCGTGAAGCATTAGAAGAAGCTGGGCATATTCATACTCAGATTATGGCTTACTCGGCAAAATACGCCTCTTGTTACTACGGCCCGTTCCGTGATGCCGTCGGTTCATCATCTAATTTGAAGGGTGGTAATAAGAAAAACTACCAGATGGATCCAGCGAATAGTGATGAAGCGATTCATGAAGTGGCGATGGATATCAATGAAGGTGCGGATATGGTCATGGTGAAACCGGGCATGCCGTATTTAGATATTGTCCGTCGAGTGAAGTCAGAGCTTCAAGTTCCAACGTTTGCTTACCAAGTTTCTGGTGAATACGCGATGCATAAAGCGGCGATTCAAAATGGCTGGTTAAAAGAGCAAGAGACGGTTTTTGAGTCACTACTTTGCTTTAAACGTGCGGGTGCTGATGGCATCTTAACGTACTTCGCGAAAGACGTAGCGGAATGGTTGGCGCAAGAAAATGCACAAGCCGCTGAGCACCTAAATACTGAAAAGTAGGGTAAACGAAACGCAGTAGTAAATAGGGTTGGTCTTGTACCAGCCCTTTTTTATTGGAGGGATAGTTTATGTCGGTTGATGTGAGAGTGGGTGACCTGCAAGAAGTCATCGCGGTGGTTGAATCTATTGATGAATTTGTTCGAGGAGAGACCATCGAATCTTTACAACTTCGTTTACAAGGTAAAAAGCAGCTAATCCTTGTTGCCGAAGAAGAGGGCACGTTGCTTGGATTTAAAATTGGCTACCAGCTTGATGATGACACTTTCTATAGTTGGTTTGGTGGCGTTTCTCCGATTGCGAGAAATAAAGGAGTAGCCCAAGCGTTATTGAATGAGCAAGAGCGCTGGGTCGAAAGCCAGCAGTATCAGTATCTGAAAGTAAAATCTCGTAATCAGTTTCCTGTGATGCTGCGGTTATTGTTGAGAAACGGCTACGCCATTGAGCATTTTGAAAAAAAGGAGCCATTATCCGCTTCGAGCATCCATTTTGTTAAGCAATTAACACGCTAAGATCTAAATGATATTTTTTCTCATTTAATGGTTGACTATTAAATGAGAATCATTATTATTAACTGCGTCTTAAGGAATAAAGAAACGGTTCACAAGGATGTTGAAAAGCTTCCAATTTAGCTTTAACCAAGAATTCTTAACGAACTTGCACTAAGTTCTTTTTTGACACGACATTGCTCACATTGCTTCCAGTGTAATTTATAGCTTTTGGTAAGGCTGAATAACAACAAATGATTTGGCTTTCCACTTTTATGCTAGGCGACATCTTCGGGTGTCGCTTTTTTTATGCCTGTCGCTTAGAGGTGTCAGGTGGAGTGGAATAATGGATGGGGAACATTCTTTTCCACAATGAGGGATCGTGAAAGGATCGATTTAAATCTGTTCGATCTATATATAAGTTTATTTATTTCATGGGCTTAAGTTGAGGTTTGGTGCAAATTAATTACCTTGTATAACCAGTGGATAAAATATATAAACAGAGTTATCCACAGTTTGAGTGTCTTGTGAACAACGATTTCCGCTTGATCTATGCGAGTAAAAGCGAATGGTTGGCATAGATTCAGATCGTGAGTCGTGGCATCCTAAGCAGATCATTTTTCGTATTTCTTTGGATACAAAATACTATGGCTCGCATTCCTGATAACCCATTAATTCTCATTGATGGATCTTCGTACCTTTACCGTGCTTTTCATGCTTATCCTGGCACCATGAGTAATGGTGATATTCCGACCAATGCCATTTACGGTGTTGTGAATATGCTTCGCAGTATGATGAGGCAGTTTGCTTCGGATAGGATTGCCGTCATCTTTGATGCCAAAGGAAAAACCTTTCGTGACGACATGTACTCAGAGTACAAAGCCAATCGTCCACCAATGCCAGATGACCTACGTTGTCAGATCGAACCGCTGCATAATGTGATTCGAGCAATGGGCTTGCCATTAATTTCGATTTCTGGAGTTGAAGCTGATGACGTTATTGGTACATTAGCGTCACAAGCCTCTAAAGCGGGTATGCCTGTTCTGATCAGTACTGGCGATAAAGATATGGCGCAGCTTGTGGATGAAAACGTTACGCTTATCAATACGATGACCAACGTGGTCATGGATCGCGAAGGGGTGATCGAAAAATTCGGAATTCCCCCTGAATTAATCATCGATTACTTAGCCTTAATGGGCGATAAAGTCGATAACATTCCAGGCGTTCCTGGCGTTGGTGATAAAACGGCAACCGCTCTACTGCAAGGTATTGGTAGTATTGAAAAGCTGTATGAAAATCTTGATGACATCGCAGCTTTAGGTTTCCGTGGTTCTAAAACTATGGCGAAGAAGTTAGTCGACAATAAAGATAATGCTTTGATGTCTTACGAGCTTGCGACGATCAAATTAGATGTTGAACTAGAAGAGACACCAGAATCTTTAGTTAAGGCTGAACCAAATACCGATGAGCTCATTAAGCTTTACGGCCAAATGGTCTTTAAGTCTTGGCTGAATGAATTACTTGAAGGTGGCACAGGCGTTGTTGAGGCGGATGAAAAGTCCGGTGCGATGCGCAGTAGCACAAGCGCTTCAAGTTCGGCATCAGTAATCGACAATTCAGCGGTGACTATTGACCGCAGTCAGTACGAAACCATTCTTGATGAAGAAACCTTCAAATTGTGGTTAGAAAAATTGCAAGCGTCTGAGCTGTTTGCGTTTGATACTGAAACCGACAGCTTAGATTACATGGTAGCGAATCTAGTCGGCCTATCATTTGCGACAGAAGAAGGTGTAGCCGCTTATGTTCCGGTGGCTCATGATTATCTTGATGCGCCACAGCAACTAGACCGTGATTGGGTATTAGCACAGTTAAAACCTATTTTAGAAGATGATGCACAAGCGAAGGTTGGGCAGAACCTGAAATACGATGCCAGTGTTCTTGCGCGTTACGGTATCGATATGAAAGGCATCAAACACGACACCATGTTAGCGTCTTACGTGTATAACAGTGTCGGTGGCAAGCATGATATGGATAGCTTAGCGCTTCGATTCTTGCAACATAGCTGTATTTCATTTGAACAGATCGCAGGTAAAGGCAAAAAGCAGCTGACATTTAATCAGATCGATCTTGAGCAAGCGTCACCATATGCAGCAGAAGATGCGGATGTAACTTTACGTTTACACAATCGCTTGATGAAACACATCGAAGCGGATGAAAAGCTGAAATCCGTTTATGAAGAGATTGAAATGCCATTAGTGCCAGTGATGTCACGCATTGAACGTACGGGCGTTTTCATTGATGACATGCTGTTAGGGGCTCAATCGCAAGAGATCGCGGCTCGTTTAGATGAACTCGAACAAAAAGCGTATGAAGTTGCGGAACAAGAGTTCAACCTAAGCTCTCCAAAACAGCTTCAAGCGATCCTATTTGAAAAAATGGGACTGCCAGTCGTGAAGAAAACGCCATCTGGCGCACCATCGACTAACGAAGAAGTATTACAAGAGCTTGCGTTAGATTACCCACTGCCAAAGCTTATCCTAGAATATCGTGGTTTAGCTAAGCTGAAATCAACGTATACCGATAAACTTCCGAAGATGATCAACGGTGAAACTGGGCGCGTGCATACCTCGTATCACCAAGCAGTAACGGCGACAGGTCGTTTATCTTCAACCGATCCAAACTTACAGAATATTCCTATTCGTAACGAAGAAGGTCGTCGAATTCGTCAGGCATTCGTTGCACCTCACGGTTGGAAAATCTTAGCGGTCGATTATTCTCAAATTGAGCTGCGTATTATGGCGCACTTATCAGGGGATAAGGCCTTATTAGAAGCGTTCCAACAGGGCAAAGATATTCATGCTGCAACCGCGGCTGAAATTATCGGCGTTAGCATCGATGAAGTGACGACAGAGCAACGTCGTCGAGCAAAGGCGGTGAACTTCGGTCTTATCTATGGAATGAGTGCATTTGGTTTAGCAAAACAGCTTGGTATTCCAAGAGGCGAAGCTCAACACTACATGGACATGTATTTCGAACGTTACCCAAGCGTGATGCAATACATGGAAGATACGCGCTCAAAAGCATCTGAACAGGGTTTTGTTGAAACCTTATTTGGTCGCCAGTTGCATTTACCAGAAATCAAATCACGTAATGGAATGCGTCGTAAAGCAGCAGAGCGCGCAGCGATTAATGCCCCAATGCAAGGAACAGCGGCAGACATCATTAAGAAAGCGATGTTATTGGTAGACGAATGGATCCAAGCGGAAGGCGATGGTCGAGTGAAGTTGTTGATGCAAGTACACGATGAACTGGTATTTGAAGTTCAAGAGTCTGCTTTAGGCGAAATTGAAAGTAAAGTACAACAATTGATGGAGGCGGCGGCTAATCTGGATGTTCCGTTAGTGGCTGAATCTGGTCACGGTGACAACTGGGACCAAGCGCACTAGTTACTTTTTAACCATATTGAGTCATAAATCATGAGCCAGCGCACAAACGCTGGCTTTTTTTTGATTAAAAAAAAGAATTGAAAAATTGGGATTGTCTGTTTTTTAGTAATATTTTGGTGAAAATAAATTACAAAAAAAGTTTTCATTTCTGACCAATTGTTGTACATTATCTCTTGTAGGGTACAGAGGTAAGATGTTCTATCTTTCAGACCTTTTGTTTCACGTTATTGGATTAGGCTGATTCAGCCGCCCCAGTCAGTATTTGACTGGGGCGTTTTTTATGGGGCAAAGAAAACTTTTTTCCGTTATATAACCTACAGTTACAGCTCTATATGAAACTATTCCTCTTAACTTTCCAGCTACTTTCTGAACTCAGTATTGCCGCATACACCTTTATTATTAAAACTCATTACCGTGTTACTCAATGAGTGGAATGTAATTTTATACCGATCACATGAATAATATTTTCCAGCTAAAATTAAGAAGCCAGTGTTGAAGGGTTCTTATTGTTTTTGATTACTTAAAACAACTGGTTAGCGTTTTTTTGATCTCATCTTCATGTGGGAGGCGGTGAAAAGTGAAGTGATAAGGTATTGATATTTTAGCCAAGCTAAGGAATCCTAGTCAGCATAATAACTACTACTATTTCTCTCCCATTGCCCCACCAGGATGGTGGGGATTTTTATGCCTGAAAGAAAATATAGGCTTGGAAAAAATCCCCGAATAGAAAAAGCCCCACCAAATTTGGCAGGGCTCTTAATCGTTCAATCAAATACTACAATTTACTCATCGATGTCGTCGTTTTCGACTAAATCAACAAGTGCCGGCGCAAACCATGTGTCCAGCTTGTTACGCAGTTGATCAACACCAAGTCCTTTGAGTGATGAGAATACATCGACAGAAACATCCCCACCAAAGCCTGCTGAATCTTTACGAATCTTCAACAGCTGCGCATTACGTGCGCCACTTTTTAGTTTATCCGCTTTCGTTAGCAATACCTGAACTGGAATATGGCTATCTACAGCCCAGTAAATCATCTGCTGATCAAGGTCTTTCATTGGGTGACGAATATCCATTAATACGACAAGTCCTTTTAAAGACTCACGTTTTTGTAGGTATTCACCCAGTGATTTCTGCCATTTTTTCTTCAGTTCAACAGGAACTTGAGCAAAACCGTACCCAGGTAGATCGACAATATGACAATCTTCACGCACTTTAAATAAGTTAATTAATTGCGTGCGACCTGGTGTTTTACTTGTTTTTGCTAAACCACGTTGGTTGGTTAGGCGATTTAATGCACTAGATTTACCAGCATTGGAGCGTCCTGCAAACGCAATTTCGATCCCTTCGTCTTCTGGTAAATGACGAATATCAGGTGCACTGGTAATGAAATGCGTGTTTTGATAATGAATTTTTACGCTCACTGTTAACTCCATCTCGACTTTGTGTAGTCGATTGATTACTTTTTTGTGAAATTGTGTAAAATAACCGTGCTCGGCATAAGGTCGCCTATTGTACCATGAGAACATAGAGTGGTACTGGAAGCTTGATAATTATAATGGAATGTCATGAAGAAATTAGCGCTAATTTTGAGTCTTTTAGCCAGCTGCTCAGTATGGGCTCAAGGTAGTATTGAAGCTGGTAAAGCAAAATCACAAACATGTGTTGCCTGCCATGGTGCTGACGGCAACAGTCTAATCACTAATTACCCTAAAATAGCGGGTCAACATGCTAAGTATCTTGAGAAGCAGTTAAAAGAACTTAAGCTTGGAATGACCAGCGGTGGTAAGCAAGGTCGTTACGATCCTGTCATGGGTGGCATGGCTATGCCACTTTCAGAGCAAGATATGGCGGATTTGTCTGCTTATTACTCTTCTCTACCGATTTCTGGAAATACAACGCCAGAAAATGTTGTCGCAGCAGGTAAGGTTCTTTACTTTGCTGGTGATGCAGAACGTGGAATTACAGCATGTACGGCGTGTCACGGTCCCCGTGGTAACGGTACAGAATTGTCTGGATTCCCTAAAATTTCGGGTCAGCATGCTGATTACGTAAAAGCTCAACTGGAAAAATTCCGTGATGGGTCACGTAATAACGATATGAACGCCATGATGCGTGATATCGCGAAGAAATTGAACGATGAAGATATTGATACCTTATCTAAATACGTTGGTGGCCTACACTAATAACAATATCGCTCGAGCATAGTATTACAGATACGCCTTTATTGGTGGTAGCGAACCGCTGCTAACTGGTAGAGGCGTTTTCTTTTTTAAAGCCAGAAGCAAACCGGATCTAGAACCACAGCCATACCCCGGCGCTTTTCGTGTTTGGCATCTGTCATTTTTTATTGTGCAAATTCTCCTCTTGATTGTCGAGTCTGCCTATTTTTTCTACCTCTCCTGATGGAAAGTGGCAGCGATGGTCGAGATGTGGATTTTTTTTCTTTATCTGATGAAAAAATGTTCAATACCTCTCCACTATAAAGCCAGTTTCTGGTATGTTTCGCATCCTTGTTTGAGGATGTGTTAATGAATTTTTGTCCTTTATGCTCCAGTAGTCATATTTCTCACTATTTTGAAGATAAACATCGAGAGTACTTGCAGTGCTCACGTTGTCATTTGGTTTTTGTTCCACCTGAACAAAGATTGGATGCTAAAGTTGAAAAAGCTCACTACGATCTACATAACAATGATCCCCAAGATATGGGATATCGACGCTTCTTATCACGCGTCTCCACTCCTTTATTAGAAAGGTTGGAAAAACCATCTTGTGGATTAGATTTTGGTTGTGGCCCAGGACCGACATTGTCTTTAATGTTGCAAGAAGCGGGGCACAATATGGAGTTATACGATATTTACTATCATCCCGAGACTCAGGTGTTAGATAAAGTGTATGACTTTATGACAGCCACAGAAGTGATTGAGCACTTATATGAGCCCAATCAAGTGTGGCAGAAATGGTTGAATTTAGTTAAGCCTGGTGGCTGGATTGGTTTAATGACTAAGCTAGTAATAGACGTAGATGCGTTTGCTAGCTGGCACTATAAAAATGACCTTACGCACGTAGTCTTTTTTAGCCGTCAAACTTTCCAGTTTTTGGCCGAGCGGGATAAGCTCGAACTCGAATTTATTGGTAATGATGTAATTTTACTGAGGAAAGCCCAGTAATGAGCCGTAATAAAAAATCTAGAAAAGTAGGACCATCAAGCGGTGGTGAAGTCGTTGTAACTCGTAACCGTACAGAGTCAAATGTACAAGGTCGTGAGCAAAAACGCATTAAAAAGCGTAAAGGTCTAAAAACGGGTAACCGTAACTCTGAAGTGAGCGATGCAAAAGCACAAAGTGCAGCAAAAGCACGTGACCCTCGTTTAGGCAGCAAGAAAAAGATCCCATTAATCATCGAGCCTAAGAAGAAGCTGACTAAGCAAGAGCGTAAGATCTCTGCTGCTCAAGAACTTGAAATGCTTGAGAATGATGCTCAACTGAATGTACTGATCGATCGCATTGAAATGGGTGAAAACCTAGGTGCTGGTTTGCAGAAGTATGTTGATGAGAAGCTGGATCGCATTGAAGTATTAATGAATCAACTTGGTTTAATGGAACCAGAAGCGGATGATTCAGACGATATGTACTTCGCTGAAGATTTCTCTGACGAAGATCTTTCGGAAGAAGAACTTGCTGAGATTGATGCTATTGAGCCGAAGTCACAACCTAAGAAATCAAGTTCAGACGACGATCTACTGTCTCAGTTTGAAGATATCGATTTAAACGACTTTAAAGGATAAGAAGCCTAATGAATGTAACCTTATTAGCGATTGTTGGTGGAGTCATTATTGTGGCTTTGGCTGCTTATGCGGGTTACCTTCTGCTTCAAATCAAAAAGCAAAAGGTGCTGCAACAGCAGCATCAAGCTTTAGCGATCAATAAACGTAATGCTAATATTTATGAAAATGTGAATACCTTATGTTTAGCGGGTATTCAGGGTGAGTGTGACTTATCGGAAATTAGCATTCGCGTTTATTGCATTATGGATTACGTTCAAGGTGAGCAGCGTGTTGATTTTGAACAGCGCTATCCTGCTATTTCAGAGCTGTACCACGTTGTAAAAGATATGGCTCGCGGTGAAAGTCGCCAAGAGATACAAAAATCTGAGCGCATGAAGCAAAACCTTGAACGACATAAAGCAGAAACGCGCTTGAATGACGCTGTTGTTGATGAGTTAAAGCAGCTGCAAGAACAAGTCAAACCGCTCAATAATCAGATCAATATTCAGATGGTCTAACTATTGGTTACTTTAGATACTCATTTAGGGGTATCTTATGAAGTGATCACGCTAGCATTTCTGAATATTTATATCTAAAAACTTTTTTGCCAGGCAACGTCTGCCATGGTCGTGTGGCAAAATAACCCGTCCTAGTTTTAAGTGGAAAATCCCATGTCCAGTCAGCAAATTGAATCCGGTCAACAAATAGTTTGGGATCAAGCTATTTTAGATAAGTACAACTACTCCGGCCCTCGTTATACCTCATACCCGACCGCTCTTGAGTTTCATGAAGCGTTCACCATTGCTGATTACGATATGGCATGCACGCAGTATCCTGAGCGCCCGCTCTCGCTATATGTGCATATCCCTTTCTGCCATAAGCTTTGTTACTACTGCGGTTGTAATAAAGTGATTACTCGTCATTCTCACAAAGCGGATGAGTATCTGGACGTTATTGAACATGAGATCCGCTTGCGTGCGTCACTGTTAAATGAACGTCGTATTACTCAGTTGCATTTTGGTGGCGGTACACCGACATTCCTAACTAAAGCTCAAATTACTCGTTTAATGACGATTCTACGTGCAGAGTTCAACTTTGATGCAGATGCTGAAATTAGTATTGAAGTTGATCCTCGTGAAATTGAGCTGGATGTATTGGATCACTTACGCAGTGAAGGCTTTAACCGCCTAAGTATCGGCGTTCAAGATTTTAATAAAGAAGTTCAGCAACTCGTAAACCGTGAACAAGATGAAGAGTTCATCATTGCGATGGTTGAACGCGCGAAGCAGTTAGGTTTCCGTTCAACTAACCTAGATCTGATTTATGGTTTGCCAAAACAGACGAAAGAGTCATTTGCGGAAACCTTGTCTCAAGTTCTGGATATGAAGCCGGGTCGTTTGTCGGTGTTTAATTACGCTCATATGCCGCAGTTATTTGCAGCGCAGCGTAAAATCAAAGATGAAGATTTACCCGCAGCGGAAGAGAAAATGGCGATCTTGCAAGACACCATCGGCACACTAACAGGCGCTGGGTATCAATTTATTGGTATGGACCACTTTGCTCTGCCGGACGATGAACTGGCTGTTGCTCAACGCCAAGGTATTTTGCACCGTAATTTCCAAGGTTACACTACTCAAGGTGAAGCGGATCTGGTTGGGTTTGGTGTTTCAGCGATTTCGATGATTGGTGATGCATACGCACAAAACCAGAAAGAGCTGAAAAAGTACTATGCTCAAGTTAATGAATTGCGTCATGCGCTATGGAAAGGTGTCGCTCTTGATAGCGATGATCTACTGCGTCGTGAAGTGATTAAACAGCTGATTTGTAACTTTAAACTTGATAAGAGTATGATCGAGTCTGAGTATAAAGTAACGTTTAATCAGTACTTTGCTGAAGATTTGCAACTGCTACAAACATTCATCAATGATGAATTAGTCGAAGTGGATAACACTGAAATTAGAGTGACGCTTCGTGGGCGTTTGTTGATCCGTAATATTTGCATGTGCTTTGATAAATACTTACGTAGTCGAGCAAGACAGCAGCAGTTCTCACGAGTGATTTAATCGATTATTACTGAGTTCAGTTTATACCAATAAAAATGCCAGCAACGATGCTGGCATTTTTGTTTCCGTCGATAAAGCATTTAACCCTTATCGACGATGACCGTTAAAATGATGACCGTAAAAATTAAGCGCGGTCAGCCACTTTAGCTCGTAGCTCTGCTTTTTCTGCATCAGAGATGAAGGCTAGATCCAAACCATTGATTTGCGCTTGGCGAATTTGAGCAGGAGTCAACCCAGCTTGAGGTGCTGCCACTTCGTATTCGTATGGAAGTTCAATACCTTCAACCGCAGGATCGTCCGTATTTAGACAAGCCATAACACCGTGGTCAAGGAACTGTTTCACAGGGTGGTTAGCCAAAGATTCAACGGTGCTTGTTTGGAAGTTAGACGTTAGGCAAGATTCGATACCAATACGGTTTTCAACTAAGAAATCCATCAGTTTTGGATCGTGAATCGCTTTTACACCGTGACCAATACGCGTTGCACCAAGTTCTTGAATCGCTTGCCACATGCTTTCTGCACCCGCCGCTTCACCAGCGTGAACCGTTACGTTTAGGCCTGCATCTTTCACTTGTTTAAAGTGAGACACGAAACGATCACCCGGTTGACCTAGCTCATCACCAGCAAGATCGACAGCAACAATCTTGTCTTTCTGAGTCAAAATAGCATCGAGTTCTTGTTGGCAAGCATCGGTACCAAAAGTACGGCTCATAATACCAATCAGGTTCGCTTTGATGCCGAAATCGCGCATGCCTGCCTCAACACCATCAACCACTGCTTCAACCACACCAGCAACTGGAAGTTTATGCTTCATCGCCATGTAGTAAGGCGAAAAGCGAAGTTCAGCATAATCGATTTGAGCATTAAGAGCGTCTTCAACGTTTTCGTAAGCGACGCGGCGGCAAGCATCAAGATCACCTAAAACAGCCACACCCCAATCTAACTTAGAAAGGAAGGCAACAAGAGATGGCTCAGCTTCAACAATCTGAACGTGAGGTGTTAAGGCTGCAACATCGTAAGCAGGCAGTGCAACACCAAATTTTTGGCCCAAATCTAAAATAGTTTGAGTACGGATATTACCGTCAAGGTGGCGGTGCAAGTCAGTTAGGGGCAGATTTTTAGTTATCATTATTGTGATTCCAGATCGCTGTAGTTAGCGTAAGTATAAAAATGATTGACCTAAGTGTCAGTACTCAATGTCTAGAAAATCAGCCCAAAGTGCTGTTTTCTAATTCATGTTAACTAAATCTGTTGGCCATTCATCAAGTGGCACTGGCTTACTGTACAGAAAACCTTGTACTTGAGGGCAGTGAAGTTGCGCGAGTAATTCTGCTTGTTGTACGGTTTCAACGCCTTCCGCGACTAAATTGACCTTAAACCCTTTTGTGATATTCACGATGGCAGCGACAATTGAACTGTCTAAATTCTTACTATCCAATTTATTGATGAAAGCGCGATCTATTTTAAGACAGCTGAAAGGTAACTTATGCAGATAAGCGAGAGAAGAGTACCCAGTTCCGAAGTCGTCAATGGCGATGCCTATCCCCATCTCTTTGAGAGTACGCATATTTTGCATCACCATCGGGTCACTATCAGCAATGCGAGATTCCGTTATCTCTAAGGTTAGGTTTGATTCTGAAAGCCCTGTTTCATGAAGGATTCGCTTTACATCATCAATATACGTCGGTTTAGAGAGTTGATTCACTGAAACATTGACGTGAATCTGGAAGTTAATTGGCCATTTTCCGGTGCGGATGGCGTGTGCAGTGTCATGGCACGTTTTTTCAAGTATTTGCTGCCCAATCCCTTCAATCAACCCGGTATCTTCGGCTAATGGAATAAAGTCGATTGGAGAAATGATTTCATTGTCAGAGGTTATCCACCGAGCCAGTGCTTCAGCTCCAATGACGTTTCCTGTGGCGAGATCGATAATCGGTTGGTAGAAGGGAACAAACTCATCATTTGCTAAGCCGGACTGAATTTTTGCCATCATTTTGGTTCGGTTACGAGAGACATCGGCCATTTCAGGGCTATATATCGTAATGTGTGTGATGTCTTTCTTGGCAAGGCTTAATGCAATGCTGCCATTGCGTAACCAAAGCATCATGTTTTGGTTTGATGAAGTTTCAACAATTCCAATGGAAGCATTAATGACGACATTCTCGCTTTGTAATACAAAAGCTGAGTTGAAGATTTGCAGTATGGTATGGGCAAACCGTGTGACCTCTTCTTGCTGGGTTGCGTTTGGAAGATAGATCGCAAACTCATCACCACCTGGACGAGCAATAATATAATCATATTCAGAGACGGCGTTTAAGCGCTCAGCAATCATCACCAATAGCTGATCGCCTTTGTGGTGCCCAAGGCTCTCGTTGATATCTCTAAAGCGATCAATACCGATGAGTAGCAGAAACCCTGAGGTTGCCTCAAATGCTGAACTGGTTTCAATTAACCCATCTCGGCTATATAACTTCGTGAGCGGGTCGATGAGAATCTGATCCCTTAACGCTTTAAACGAGGCTCTAAGATTATTCGACATCTCATTAAATGCAGACACCAACATACTGGTTTCGTATATATACCCAGGCTGAGGCATGGTGCTGTCCCAATCTCCTTTCGCCAGTTGTTTCGCTGAATCTGCAGTTGATGTGATGGGTTTTGTGATTCTATTGAGAGCTAGAATCGCAATCCCAATACCAAATAAGCCCACAATCACCCCCATTAACCAACTGTTTTTCTGATCCTGTGGCAGGTCACCTAACAGAGCGGACTCAGAGATGGAGGTGCTAATAAACCAAGTAAGACCATATTTGTCCTTAAAAGGGGTGGTTTGGCTAAAGTAACGCTCGCCATCGACATTAAACTGGAACCGCTGGGTGCCACTATTGAGGTCGAGTTTGTTCTCATTAATGTAGCTAGAGCTGATTTTGATTATCGGGTTACTACTTTCTGTCGCCAGCAGTCGGTGACCTTTCTCTGTCGTAGGCGTCCCCCATGAGACAACGCTGCCATTGCTGGAATGCGCGACTAAACGTTGGTCCTGATCAAAAATATAAAAAGAGGCATTGTGTTTTTCTTTGAGATTCTGCAAAAACTTATTGAACGTATTGATTTTGATATCGGCTACAAATACGCCTTGAAATGCATCATCAGTAAAAACGGGGGTGAGCGCAGAGAGCGTTATTTCTTGCCTTTCATCGGCATTAGCATAAATCGAAGACCATATTGGTTTTTTAGATTTGGCTACCGGTGTATACCAAGGGCGGGTTCGAGAATCATAGTTAGAAATAATGGAACGAATATCTTGGCTGATTTTACTTCCACGATAAACGACGAGGTTTCTGTCTGTGCGCTCATCTTGAAGAATAAGCGTGTAGCCATTGTTGGCTTCTTTCCGGTAGGTGATATGTTCTAAACGTGTTGAGCCAAAACCGAGAGCATCTAATTGAGGGATATTTCGGTAGAGATTGGAAAAAGCCGCATGCATGTAGCTCTGTAGTGGTTCGATGTTATTTGGCTGGTAAAGCTGATTGAATCCGATGTTATGACTGAGAGCTAAGCTGGCATTAAATGGTTCATGAAGGAAGGTGAATAGGCTTTTGTTGACGTTGGCGGTGAGTGACGTAAGTTGCTTGGTACTTATATCATTGACCATTTTTTCATAGCTATTTTGTTGGACAAACACAATTACGCCAAATGTAATTATTAAAATCATTACAGTGGGGAGAACGAGAGCAGTTCTAAGCGTAATTTTTTTTATCATGGACATGCACTATTCATCTGTAGGAATATCATTCTGTAAGTTTATCATTCCAAAAAAAACAATCGACTGTTTTGACTGAGCAATCAGCAGAAGCGAGAGCTCAGCCTATAAAACGAATAGCCTATAAAGCTAATGATCTAAAATGCTAATGACCTAATATGCTCATAGCCTAAAAGCTAACGGTCTATTAAAGCTAACGGTCTATAAAGCTAATACAGTTCCTTAAGTTTTCGAGTAAGTGTATTGCGCCCCCAGCCTAAAACTTTAGCGGCATCTTGTTTATGACCATTGGTGTGCTCCAATGCGGCTTCTAACAGTATACGTTCAAACTCAGGAAGTGCATAAGAAAGTAGTTCTGTTTCTCCAGAAGCTAATGAATTTTTGGCCCAGGTAGTGAGTTGATGCTGCCAACTCGCATCTGAGTCAGGAGCGGTCATTTTCTTGTCATCGACTAATTCAGTCGGTAGATCGCTGGGTAGAATTTCACTGCCACTTGCCATTACGGTTAACCAACGACAAATATTCTCTAATTGCCTGACGTTTCCCGGCCAAGCGAGCGTATTGAGTACCTCGATTGTCTCTTTGTGCAGCGATTTTATTTCGACACCTAACTCTTCTGCGGCCATGCTAAGAAAGTGCTGTGTTAGCTTTTCGATATCTTGCTTACGCTCTCTTAACGCTGGAATATGGATCCGAATAACATTCAAACGGTGGAATAAATCTTCGCGAAAATCTCCGGCTTTAACGAGTTGCTCTAGGTGTTGGTGGGTGGCGGCAACGATTCTGACGTCTACTTGTACAGGTGATCGCCCACCGACTCGATAGAATTGGCCATCGGATAACACGCGCAACAAGCGAGTTTGGATATCAAGAGGCATGTCACCAATCTCATCCAGAAATAGTGTGCCGCCATTTGCCTGTTCAAAGCGGCCTTGGCGAACGCTATTGGCTCCAGTAAATGCCCCTTTTTCGTGACCAAATAATTCTGATTCAATAAGATCTTTTGGAATAGCGGCCATATTTAATGCAATAAAGGGTTTGTCTGCTCTAGGGCTGTGACGATGCAGTGCATGAGCCACGAGTTCTTTGCCGGTTCCTGATTCGCCATTGATCAATACGGAGATAGAAGAGCGGGACAGTCGACCTATCGCTCTGAATACTTCTTGCATGGCAGGGGCTTCACCTATGATTTCAGGTGCATTGGTATTCAAGGCTTCTGCGTTAGAGTGAGAACGTTTTTGTTCTTGGCTATGTGCGATGGCGCGTTCGACTAAAGTGAGTGTCTCATCGATATCGAATGGTTTTGGTAGATACTCAAAAGCCCCTTTTTGATAAGCGTTCACCGCCGCATCAAGATCGGAGTGCGCGGTCATAATAATCACAGGCAGATCAGGGCAGCGCTGTGACACTTGGTTGAGTAGGTCAATACCATCCATTCCAGGCATGCGAATATCGGACACTAAGACATCGGGTATTTCGCGTTCTAATGCCATTAATACACTTTCAGCGTCGGCAAATGTTTCGCATTTTATATTGGCGGAAGAGAGGGTTTTCTCAATTACCCAGCGAATCGACCTGTCATCATCAACAACCCATACGTAGCCTTTACTCATCTTTTGTTCCTTGCAGCAAATTTGGTGAACTCAGTGATTTATTAAGTGATATTGGATTTTTGTATCCTGAGTGAAATTAAATCGGTAAATAGATCGTAAATATCGTATGACCGGGCCAGCTTTCGACGTCAATTTTCCCATGATGCTGATCGATCAAATTCTGTGAGATAGATAAACCCAACCCGGTTCCGCCTTCTCTGCCACTGACCATTGGATAGAAAAGTGTGTCCTGTAGCTCACTAGGAATACCTGGGCCGTTGTCGATAATTTCAATCCGTGCCGCAAGCTTGTGCCGTTGCCCGTGAATGTTGGCCTGATGCACTGTTCTGGTGCGGATGGTGATAATGCCTTGCGGCTGGTTCGACAGTATTTGAGCCGCGTTACTCACAATGTTGAGCATCGCTTGCTCAACTTGGTCGGTGTCCATCAAAATATCGGGCAGGCTAGGGTCGTAATCTCGCTCAATACGTACATCCGCATTAATGTCTAACTCTACAAGCTGGCGGACTTTCTCTAAAATTAAATGCAGATTTTCGCTCTTCTTCTGCCCCGGTTTTTGAGGGCCAAGTAAGCGGTCAACAAGCACTCGAAGCCTGTCTGCTTGTTCAATAATGATCTGGGTGTATTCGGTCAACTCTGGATCAGGTAGCATTTTCTCCAATAATTGGGCAGCGCCTCGTAACCCTCCAAGAGGATTTTTGATTTCATGAGCCAGCCCGCGAACCAGTAATTTGGCGGCTTGTTGTTGAGCGTGTTGGTTTAACTCTTGGCTTAAACGTCGCTGTTGATCAATCTTTCTCATTTCAACCAATAGCATTAATGCCTTTTTGTTGGAATGAGGAGCTTGGCAGGAGAGTGGACTCACCGTCACTTCGAGCATGAGTGGTTTACCATCGACCACGAAGGTGACATCGCTATCAGTGACACTTTGGCCGCTCTGTAATGGTTGAGTGAGCAGGGCAAGATCCAGAGAGGCGTGTTGGATTAATTGAGACAGCGGGTGATCGACAATGCGTTTTGAACTTTGAGAAAAAAGTTGCTCCGCGGCTGGGTTGGCGTAGCGAATGATCAGGCCGTCGTCGAGCATTAAGGTAGCCGTGACCATGTTATTAATAATCGAACTGGTTAATTCAGAATTCAAAACAGCATCCTTGTCTATTGATCCACTTGAGGGCGATGCACCAAAGTTGTGCAACACGATCTCAGTATGGCTTATAAAGACAAGAAGAAAAAGTAAATACAGAGGCGATTAAACCGATATTTAGCTTAGTTATCTTGCAATTACACTACTTAGCCGTGGCACGATGTAAATACACCGTGATAGGAGTAGTCAATGCAATAAGCTTGCCGCTTCTAACTGCTTGAATTGAAATAGTATGAGCTCCACGGTCGATATTTTTTAAGACCCAAGTTGACTGGATTTGCGGCGCTCCATAACGTTTGCCGTTAAGCATGAGTTGCAGTTGTTCTCCGATGCCCAGTTTTCGGTTTAGCTGTGCGCTTATTGGAATAATACCTCGGGTACTGCGAACGGTCTCTTCATGCTGAGGTGCGCTGAGAGTGATAGTTAACCGCTCTGGTTTAGCCGGCTGCGGTTTCACATATTTTACTATGTTGTTGTTGGCCTTAACCTTGTGTTCATTTGGTGTTTCACTCGGAATCGCGTTGGTGGCGATGTTCTCTATTTCGGGCGCTGGTGGCTCGGCTTGGTAATCTGGAAGGGTAATTGTCAGGCTTTTAGCATTCAACGCGTTGTCATTAAAGTGGATAACGTTATTCTCATCCTCCCAAGTATAAACCTCTTGAGCATGGCTCGTTATTGGCCTGATGAACAGTATTGACCAAGCAAGTATTAGGCTGATGATGGCGACTATAGACTTCATATTCTCTTTTCCTGACGAAAGTGAATTCATTTCAAGCGTGCCATTATTGAGTTGAAGGCAATAAATGCTTGGCTTTGGCTGTTTAAGAAATAAAACAGAACCCATGCTAATGGGGATATGAGATCAGGAAAATACAAAAAAGGCCCGCCTGCGAGGCGAGCCTGAAATTTTAATCGGCTTAGTTACATGTTACATGAGCGACGGTATACCGACGCTCATTTGTATTTTAAGCTAGGTACTAAGCAACTAAGCAACTAAGCAACTAAGCAACTAAGCCAAGCGCGATACTCGCTAGAGTTATACTGAGTAGTACAGGTCAAACTCAAGTGGGTGTACCGCCATGTTCAGTTTTTCAACATCTTGCGCTTTAAGGTCGATGTAAGAGCTGATGAAGTCATCAGAGAATACGCCGCCAGCCGTCAGGAATTCACGGTCAGCATCTAGTGCTTTCAGCGCGATATCTAGAGATTCCGCTACTGTTGGGATCTCTGCTGCTTCTTCTGCTGGTAAATCGTATAGATCTTTATCCATCGCTTCACCTGGGTGGATCTTGTTCTTAATTCCGTCAAGACCAGCCATTAGCATTGCAGAATATGCAAGGTACGGGTTCGCTGCTGGGTCACCAAAACGTAGCTCAATACGACGTGCTTTCGGGCTTGGCACGACTGGAATACGGATAGATGCAGAACGGTTACGTGCTGAGTAAGCAAGCATTACAGGCGCTTCGAATCCAGGAACAAGACGCTTGTACGAGTTTGTCGCTGGGTTTGCAAATGCGTTGATTGCACGAGCGTGCTTGATGATACCGCCGATGTAGTAAAGTGCCATTTCAGATAAGCCGCCGTACTTGTCACCTGCAAATAAGTTTTGGCCGTCTTTGTTTAAAGACATATGCACGTGCATACCAGAACCGTTATCACCAGCGAGTGGTTTTGGCATGAATGTCGCTGTTTTACCGAAAGCGTGCGCTACGTTATGTACCACATACTTATAGATTTGAGTTTCATCTGCTTTATTCGTCAGCGTGTTGAATCGAGTCGCAATTTCGTTTTGACCCGCCGTCGCTACTTCATGGTGGTGTGCTTCAACAACTAAGCCCATCTCTTCCATTACTAGACACATTGCAGAACGAATATCTTGAGATGAATCAACAGGAGCTACTGGGAAGTAACCACCTTTAACGCCAGGACGGTGACCTTTGTTACCACCTTCGAAATCAGCACCAGTATTCCATGCCGCTTCTACGTCATCAATTTTGAAGAAAGAACCTGACATATCTGTTGAGAATTTTACATCATCAAATAGGAAGAATTCTGGTTCTGGACCAACAAGAACAGTATCAGCGATACCCGTTGCGCGTAGGTATTCTTCAGAACGTTTTGCGATTGATCGAGGGTCACGATCGTAGCCTTGCATTGTTGCAGGCTCAAGAATGTCACAACGAATGTTGAGTGTTGGATCTGCAGTGAATGGGTCTAAAACCGCACTTGCTGCATCTGGCATCATTACCATGTCAGATTCGTTGATTCCTTTCCAGCCAGCAACTGAAGATCCATCAAACATTTTACCGTCTTCAAAGAAGTCAGCATCAATTTGGTGAGAAGGAATTGAGATATGTTGCTCTTTACCTTTTGTGTCGGTAAAGCGTAGGTCAATAAACTTAACTTCGTTTTCTTGGATTAGCGACAGAACATTTTCTACTGACATCGTGGATAACCTCCAGTGTTATTAAATCGATATTGGGTGCGATTCTATTCATTAAGAGTAAATAGTAATCGGCATTGATTAATGACCATTTGCATAGAACTAATCGATGCTGACTATTCTTAATGAGCTTACATAAAGAGTAAGCCAAAACCGTGCCAAAAAAATTATTCCTTTAATTTCATTGATTTGAAGCATTTGTGTTTTTGTTTTTATCTTCTATTGCACCAAGATGATCCTGAGGCGCACTATTTTGGTGCGGATTATTGATGGTGCACTAAAATGAATCACAAACGCATACTATTCAGCATCTTCTTGCAGATATTGTCAATCCACTTTTTATAAGAAAGGGCGCTTATATGTGTGTTATTCGTCACTTTTGGAGTGGATAAGAAATAAAAATTTCAATTCAGATCACATATTTTTGGGTTTCTGCAGAATATCTGGTATATTATTGACCGTTTTTTAAATCAGTTGGCGGCACTCCTGCGGCTACTTTTTATGAGTGAATCGAAAATCCATGTCTACTCCACAGATTGATAAGTTAAGAAATATCGCGATTATCGCGCACGTTGACCACGGTAAAACAACTCTGGTTGATAAATTGCTACAGCAATCAGGTACACTTGAATCTCGTGGTGAAGCTGAAGAGCGCGTCATGGATTCGAATGATATCGAAAAAGAACGTGGCATCACGATTCTTGCTAAGAACACAGCAATTAACTGGAACGATTACCGTATCAACATCGTAGATACTCCTGGACACGCGGACTTCGGTGGCGAAGTTGAGCGTATTATGTCTATGGTAGATTCTGTTCTACTGATCGTTGATGCAGTTGATGGCCCAATGCCTCAAACGCGTTTCGTTACACAGAAAGCATTCTCACACGGTCTTAAACCGATCGTTGTAATCAACAAGATTGACCGCCCTGGCGCTCGTCCTGATTGGGTTATGGATCAAATCTTTGACCTATTCGACAACCTAGGTGCTACTGATGAGCAACTAGACTTCACTACTGTTTACGCATCAGCACTAAACGGCTGGGCAACAATGGAAGAAGGCGTTGTTGGCGAAGACATGGAACCACTGTTCCAAGCGGTTGTTGATACAGTAGAAGCTCCACAAGTTGACCTTGATGGCGCACTACAAATGCAAGTTTCTCAACTAGATTACAGCTCTTACGTAGGTGTTATCGGTGTTTGTCGTGTAACTCGTGGTTCAGTTAAACCTAACCAACAAGTTACAATCGTTGGCTCTGATGGCAAGAAACGTAACGGTAAAGTCGGTACGGTTCTTGGTTACCTAGGTCTTGAGCGTCACGAAGTTGAACAAGCGAATGCTGGTGACATCATTGCAATCACAGGTCTTGGTGAGCTGAAAATTTCAGACACTATCTGTGACGTAAACGAAGTTGAAGCGATGACTCCGCTTTCTGTTGATGAACCAACAGTAACAATGACGTTCCAAGTAAACACTTCTCCGTTCGCGGGTAAAGAAGGTAAGTTCGTTACTTCACGTAACATCCTTGAGCGTCTTGAAAAAGAATTAGTACACAACGTAGCACTACGTGTTGAAGAAACAGATAGCCCAGACCGTTTCCGCGTTTCTGGTCGTGGTGAACTTCACCTATCTATCCTTATCGAAAACATGCGTCGTGAAGGTTTCGAGCTAGCAGTATCTCGTCCAGAAGTAATCATCAAAGAAGAAGATGGTAAGCTAATGGAACCGTTTGAAACGGTAACTATCGATGTTGTTGAAGAGCACCAAGGTGCAATCATGGAAAGTATTGGTGTTCGTAAAGGCGAACTAACTGATATGGCACCAGATGGCAAAGGCCGTGTTCGCATGGACTTCATGATGCCTTCTCGTGGTCTTATCGGTTTCCAAACTGAATTCCTAACAATGACGTCTGGTTCTGGCCTTATCTACCACTCATTTGATCACTACGGCGATCACAAAGGTGGCGTAATCGGTCAACGTGCGAACGGCGTACTAATCTCGAACGGTATGGGTAAAGCAGTAACTTACTCACTATTCAACCTTCAAGATCGTGGTCGTTTATTTGCAGAGCACGGTGACGAAGTATATGAAGGTCAAATCATCGGTATTCATAACCGTGCAAACGACCTGACTATCAACTGTCTACGTGGTAAGCAACTAACTAACGTACGTGCATCTGGTACTGATGAAGCTCAAACGCTTTCTCCTGCTATCAAGTACACACTTGAGCAAGCTCTAGAATTCATCGATGATGATGAACTAGTAGAAGTAACACCAGAAAGCATTCGTATTCGTAAGCGTCTTCTTACTGAAAACGAACGTAAACGTGCAAGCCGTCCAGCGAAGTAATTCGTTAAACGCGTAAGCAAAAATCTAAGGCCCTGCTAGAAATAGCGGGGTTTTTTTTTAACTAATCAATGTGCGTTACATTGAGGCGAATAGATGAAATACGATATGAAGCCTATTGTTATTACAGGTGGCCCAGGTGCAGGGAAAACGACATTAGCCAATGCATTAGGAGCTTGTGACTTTGAAGTCTACTCTGAAGGTTCACGCACTCTGATTGAGCAACAGAGCCAATTGGATGATGGAGTATTACCGTGGACGGATTTACCCGCATTCGCTGAGTTGTGTTTAGAGTTGATGGCGGAACAAAAGCGGGCCGCATTAGCCGATGCAAAGATGAGCATTATGGATCGAGCGATCCCTGATATTTGTGCTTATTTGGAGCAGGGAGAGATTGAGGTAAGTGAAGCGTATCGTAGCGAGAGCTTGGGCTACCACCAGAAAGTGTTTCTTTGTGCACCTCAGCGTGAGATTTACGTCCAAGATGACGTGCGTCCTCACCCGTTTACGGAAGCGTTAGAGATCCATCAGAAGTTAGTTAAGGTTTATCAGGCTTTTGATTATGAGGTGGTGAATGTGCCGTGGGGAACTGTTGCTGAAAGAGTGGAATTCATGTTGGCTGAATTGCACGTACCATCAGTGGAACAATTCGATTGCTAAAGTGAACGCGACAAACATTCTATACCGCGTCCACTTTGACTATAAATAATGTTGTTTGCTGTTTTTCGTGTTTCTCTGTTCAGCGATTTCGCTATTTAGTCGCCTAGTTATTTAGTAGACCCGTTATCTAACAGACCTGCTATTCAACAGCCCAGTTATTTAGCATTCAACTTTTTCAGAAATTTATCGGACTCTGCGATAGCGGTATTCATCTGTTTAATCGCATAACTAATATCTTGCTCCAATGACATAAACTCTCCTTGAAGTGAGCCTATCGCACTCGCGTTTAAGTTATGTTTTAAGTAGAGAGTATTGTCACGCAGTGTATTGAGCACGGGTGTCATTTTTTGCTCTGCACGTTTCATCGCTTTCAGCATCGCCGTGTAAGAGGTTTTGGTCTCACGTAGCTTTTGTTCGCTTGAACGACGTAATTTGCTGCTGGTGTATAAATCTAACTCGGTTTGCCATTCATCAAACAGCGCATCAGAAACATCTTTGATAGCGGCTATTTTATTGCGAACATCTTGTGCCGCTTGCTCGCTGTCTTGGTATTTATCATTTATTTTATTATAAATGGCCTCAAGCTCGCCTCCGTCAAATTTGGTCAGTGCTGATAACGCTTCGAGAGCACTGGTAAACTCTTGTTGAGCATCTTGTTGAGACTCTTTGGCATCCTCAACGCGATCGACCATGATGTCTCGTTTATGGTAGCCGACTTGTTCCATTGCTGAGTAATATGCGCTTTGACATCCACTTAACGTAAAAACTGATAGCAGAATGATAAGTACGTAGGGCATCCTATTTCTCCATACATAGGTATAATCAATTATTAATAAGACTATGAACGAGTTATTTGGGAGATACAAGTTGAGAATCGAACAGATTACACAGCAATTGGTGCCATTTGGACGCTATTTGCTCACGCGAATGAGCCATGACCGAGTCAATGTAAATGCGGGCTACCTTGCTTACATTACGCTGCTTTCGATTGTGCCACTGCTGACTGTTTTGTTATCGATACTGTCTTCATTTCCAGTTTTTGAGAATGTAGGCGTGGTATTACAAAAATTCATCATCACTCATTTTGTCCCTGCGGCGGGAGATGCGGTTCATGGCGCATTAACCGAATTTGTCGCCAATACTGGAAAGATGACGGCAGTTGGCGCTGCATTTTTGTTTATTGCGGCATTAATGCTGATTTCAAATATTGATAAGAACCTTAACTATATTTGGCGAGTGACTGCAAAACGCCGCGCTGTCTTTTCATTTTCAATGTACTGGATGGTATTGACGCTTGGTCCCGTATTGATTGGTGCCAGTATTGCGGCAACATCGTATGTGACCTCTCTCAACTTTCTGGAGAGTGAAACGATCTCTGGGGTATATCACACATTACTTCGCTGGCTGCCTTTTATCCTCTCTTTAAGTACTTTTGTTGGCTTATATCTGTTGGTTCCAAATAAGAAGGTACACATTAGCCATGCGGTGATGGGTGCATTAGTGGCGGCACTGCTTTTTGAGATGAGTAAGAAAGGTTTTGCCCTTTATATAACCCAGTTTCCTTCTTACCAATTGATTTATGGCGCATTAGCCGCAATTCCTATCCTGTTTGTGTGGGTGTATTTATGTTGGTTGATTGTATTAATTGGGGCGGAAGTTACAGCAGCATTAGGCGAAAGTGCTCAGTGGAGTTCGAAGCAAGAAGTGCTAAACTCGACCATAATTAGTGATGAAGAAGAAGGAATTACCAGTGATAGCACTGATCCAAAGAGTAAGTGAAGCCGCTGTTAAAGTGGAAGGTGAAGTCGTTGGTGAGATAGAGCAAGGCTTATTGGTGTTGCTCGGCGTAGAAAGAGATGACGATGAGGCAAAAGCGAAACGCTTGATGGAGCGTGTGACGACTTATCGCGTGTTTGGTGATGATGACGACAAGATGAATTTGAATGTAAAGCAAGTCAATGGAAGTGTACTTGTGGTCTCTCAATTTACTTTGCCTGCGGATACAAAGAAAGGCACCCGAGCCGGATTTTCTCGTGGCGCTCACCCTGCCGACGCTGAGCGTTTGTATGATTTCTTTGCTGATCAATGTGAGCAAGTATTGCCAACTGAACGTGGTCGCTTTGCTGCTGATATGAAAGTATCATTAGTTAACGATGGTCCCGTGACGTTTTGGTTGCAGGTATAGCGGTAAATAGGATTTTTCTAAAAAAGGATTTTCATGTTTAAACTTATTACTCCAAAGACGGAGAATCAGCTAAACAAGTACTACCATTTTCGCTGGCAGATGCTACGTGAGCCATGGCGGATGCCGATTGGTTCAGAGCGAGATGAGTATGACCCAATGAGTCACCATCGGATGATTGTTGATGGCCGTGGTCGACCTATCGCGGTTGGGCGACTTTACATTACCCCCGATAACGAAGGGCAAATTCGTTTCATGGCGGTGAAAAACTCGGCTCGAAATAAAGGGATGGGATCTCTGCTCCTTGTGACCCTTGAGTCGCTTGCACGTCAAGAAGGGGCTAAACGTCTGGTTTGTAGTGCGCGTGAAGATGCGATTTCATTTTACGAGAAGAATGGTTTTGAAAGCCAAGGCAACTTGAATGACCAACGCGGGCCTGTACGTCATCAACAGATGATTAAACCTCTCGATCCAATGGCAGACGTGCTTCGTCGGCCAGAATGGTGTAGTGAACTGCAAGAACGCTGGGAGAATCATATTCCGATCAGTGACAAGATGGGAATCAAGATCAACCAGTACACGGGATACCAATTCGAGTGCAGTGCGCAACTCAATCCAAACTTAAACCCACACAACACCATGTTTGCGGGTTCCGCCTTTACCCTCGCGACTTTAACGGGGTGGGGGATGGCTTGGTTATTGATGAAAGAGCGTAACTTGAAAGGGGATATTGTGTTGGCTGATAGCAATATTCGTTACCGCCACCCCGTTGAGGAGAGCCCCGTTGCGATGACTTCTTTAGATGGGATCAGTGGTGATTTGGATCGGCTGGCTTCAGGGCGTAAAGCTCGGATTGTTATCAATGTCACTATCTATAGTGGAGACGTCGCGGCGGTGCAGTTTATTGGAACTTACATGCTGCTACCCAACTATAAAGCGGTGCTAAATAGTAGCATGTAAGCGCAATGATAATAATTGCGCCCTTGTCACGATAGTGGCCAGTTCATTAGCGATGGCCGTATGGATCAATCTTGAATGAGCGGGGTATTATCCGTTAAGCATTGATCTTCGGCTTGGCTAATATCAGAAGTCAGCGCTCCAGTGTGTTTCTGACAAGCTTGTTGATACTCTAGCGTAACCTTCTCTTTCTTTGGTAACGCTAGATCGTATTGCCCTTTAATTTTCCCATCAATATCACTCCCAATGATGGTGATTTTATTGACATTAATTCGCCCTCGATCCATTTGAATCTGAATATCTGAGATCTCTACAGGAATAAATTCTGCTTCCTTACTGTGAGCCGACACATCCGTAGATGGATCTATGATTTCGTTCTCTTTCTGCTTCTCTTCTGATTGAGGCTGAGCTTGCTGTTGAGCCAGGTCTTGTGGCTTTGGCAGCGGTTTCGGTGCTATGTGCTGTTGAGGTGGGTTCGCAATCGCAGCATTTCGAATCGAGCCTTGCATTTGCCCCGTTAAGGAGTGAGCGAACATGAGTTCATCTCCTGCGAGCCCTGACGCTGTGAGTTCGAATTCAGCTAAACCATGCAGTTCAAAAGGTAACTTCAAAGGCTTAACTAGAGGTTGAATGTCTAGCCCATCGACACCAATCTCAAGTTGCCATGGCTGACTCGGCTTAGAAAATGCCATGGTGGCGCTGGCTTCGATATAACCTTGTTGTAAAGGGAAGAATAGGCGATTGAGCCGCCAGTCACCATGTTGACTCTCCATCTCAAAGAGCCCCTGTGAGGCCACAATATTTTGATAGCTGGCACTGTTGGCACTCATGGTAAATGAACCATTCCAGATACCTTGGCGACCTTTCCTGATGAGTTCTAACGACTTTCCTTCCGCACTCATGCCTGAGAGTTGCCAAAATGGTTCAGTCGCAAGTTGAATAAATTGGCTACGTTCAATGTTGAGTTGCTCAATAGAGAGTGATTGATAATCGTGAAAAAGCTTGCCTAACCAGTGAGTTGAGTTCTCTTGCTCTGCTATCCATTTGACACCGTTGATCGAGAGATTTTGTAGCTTGGCAGAGTTGGGTGAGAACTGCCCATTAAAAGCAACAAACCCTTGAAGTAAGGAGGCATTGAAATTCGATATCTTAATGGAATTAGGAAAGAAATTCGCTTGAAAACTCGGCTCGATCCACTGCTCACCTTGATAAATAACACTTTCCGCATTGAGTGATAAATATCCAGAGTCTTGCTGCCAAATTTTCGTTGGAAAAGTGAGATCTTCAATCGAGGCGTCAACATTAATAAGGTGGATGTCATTGAAAGCTAAATCGCTATTTAGGATGTCGACACTATTAAGATCCCAATTCACTGGAGCAATGTTTTCCCAAGGCTTGGCAAGAATACGTTCTACCTGTTTCTGGTTTAGGTTGAGCTTATTGAGAGTGACATTGATGAGTGACCAACGATCATTTATCTGTTCTGCTTGTCCTGATATTTGAGCATCACGCCACTCAAAAGAGAGACCATAAATAGTGCTGCGCTCTTGCTTGTAGTTGCTGCTGATCAGCAGTTGATTGAACGCCTCACCTTGCCAGTAAACCTGGTCAGCACTGAGCTGAACTTTACCAAATGGCATGATCTGGTTGGCGTGCGACCAAAGTGGTTTTTCTATTTGTATATTCATTCCACGGGCACTGAAATGACCGTCTGAATAATCCAAATTATTGATGGCTAATTGAGAGACTAGGACGTTCTCTGGTGGATGGGTCGCGTTGATGCCTTGCTGTAGGCTTAACCCGTCAATCAAGACGCTATCAATGGCAAGCTTGCCCTCTTTTATTAGGCGAGAGTTCAGCCAGATATCCACTTGATCAATATAGCTCAGGTCTGTTTTTTCAAAACTTACGTCATGTAGAGTGAAGTGAGTTGGGAACTCGTACGTCACTTTTTTAATATGGGTTGGTATCAGGATCGAAGACGATGGATATTGGATGCTAGTGTGTTGACTGGCAAGCCGTTGAGAATAAGAAGAGAGCAGTGAATTAACCAGCGGGGTCGCGTACTGAGTGTGTAATACGCCTATCAATACACATAACGTGGCCGTTAGCAGCAGAAGCAGAACAATGACTGCTTTAATGGCTCTATTCATTCCCTGATTGCCTTTTTTCAATATTCAGATTGATACATTGGCCCAAATTCGATCTTTCATCAACAAAAAAAGCCCCTCAAAAGAGGGGCTTGCTCGTGATTTCTTGGTTTTAGTCTAGTTGAGGGCCTGCTGCAACGAGTGCTTTGCCTTCGTCATTATCAGTGTATTGAGCGAAGTTTTTGATAAAGCGTTGTGCTAGATCTTCCGCTTTGCTACTCCACTGTAGTGGATCGACGTACGTATCTCGTGGGTCCAAGATTTCGGCATCAACACCATGTAGAGATGTTGGTACTTCTAAATTGAACATTGGGATAATCTTCGTTTTAGCATCATCGATAGAGCCATCTAAGATAGCGTCAATAATACCGCGAGTATCTTGGATAGAGATACGTTTACCCGTGCCATTCCAACCAGTATTGACAAGGTAAGCTTCCGCGCCAGCCGCTTCCATACGTTTCACCAGTACTTCAGCATACTGAGTTGGGTGAAGTGTTAGGAATGCAGCACCAAATGCAGCAGAGAACGTTGGTGTTGGCTCTGTGATGCCACGCTCTGTACCTGCCAGTTTAGCGGTAAAGCCTGATAGGAAGTGGTACTTCGTTTGTTCTGGCGTCAATTTAGAAACAGGAGGTAGTACACCAAATGCATCCGCGGTTAAGAAAATAACTTTCTGAGCATGGCCTGCTTTTGAAACTGGCTTAACGATATTATCGATGTGGTGAATTGGGTAAGACACACGAGTGTTTTCTGTTTTAGACCCATCATCAAAATCGATAGAGCCATCGCCACGAACCGTCACATTTTCTAGTAGTGCATCACGGCGGATCGCGTTGTAAATGTCAGGTTCCGCTTCTTTTGAAAGACGAATGGTTTTCGCGTAGCAACCACCTTCAAAGTTAAAGATACCTTCATCATCCCAACCGTGCTCATCATCACCAATGAGCTGACGTTTAGGATCGGTAGATAGAGTCGTTTTACCTGTACCAGAAAGACCAAAGAAGATCGCAACGTCGTCTTTTTCACCAACGTTTGCAGAACAGTGCATAGAAGCGATGCCTTTTAGAGGAAGTAGGTAGTTCATCATTGCGAACATACCTTTTTTCATTTCACCACCGTACCAAGTACCGCCGATGATTTGAACGCGCTCTGTTAGGTTGAAAGCCACGAAGTTTTCAGAGTTAAGACCATGCTCTTTCCACTTAGGGTTAGTGGTTTTTGCACCATTCATAACAACGAAATCAGGTTCGAATGAAGCAAGTTCTTCTTCTGAAGGGCGAATGAACATATTTTTAACGAAGTGAGCTTGCCATGCGACTTCAGTAATGAAGCGAACGGCTAGGCGTGTATCTTGGTTCGCGCCACAGTAACCATCGAGTACGAATAGACGTTTGCCTGAAAGCTGCTCAGTCACTAACGCTTTTAGATCGTCCCATACTTCAGGGGTGATGGCTTTGTTGTCATTTTTACCTTGATCAGACCACCACATCGTGTCGCGTGTTGTCTCATCTTTAACGATAAATTTATCTTTTGGTGAGCGTCCAGTAAAGATACCAGTATCAACTGCAACCGCACCTAGTTCCGTTACTACGCCTTTTTCGTAGCCTTCTAAACCTTCGCGCGTTTCTTCAGCAAACAATTGGTCATAACTAGGGTTATGTACAACCTCAGATACGCCAGATAATCCATGTTTTGTCAGATCGATTTGTGCAGCCTTTGTATGTTCCATAACGGTCATAGGTGCTCCTTGTAGGATATTTTGTAGGGATTTTGTAATAATTTTTGTTTTGTAATCTGCTCACCATGCTAACAACGAGATAGGGAGAAAACAGGGATATAGTTCAAAAAATACCCATATCATATTCGTGGATTTAAGTGTCTCGTCACATATTGGCGCCTATTATTTTATCCTGTCCGCAATCCTTTGCGCTAGAGCTAAATGATTATTACTTTCAAAAAAATAAGTGAGGAATTTGGCCGTTTAAGCCTTGCTATGACTGGGTTTGGATCACAAAAAAGGCCAGCGAAATGCTGGCCTTAGTACGAGTTTTATGTGCTTCTTAATTTATGCAAATTAATGAACAGTGTTGCTATCACTGGCAGCATCGCTGTACATGGTATCTACGTTGCTCTTGTCGAACGTGTAATTCGTGCCGCAGTAATCACAATGTAAAGAAATAGATCCTTCCGATGCAAGAATGTCGTAAACTTCTTCTTTTGCAATCGTCATGATGGCAGATGCACTACGTTCACGTGAACAGCCGCAATGAAATTCCACATCTTGAGGTGTAAATACTTGTACTTTTTCTTGATTATATAAGCGATAAAGCAGCTCATTTGCTTCAAGAGTGAACAGTTCTTCATTTTTAACAGTATTGGTTAGCTGCTCTAGGTGCTCAAAGTCGTTAGGAGAACCTGTTCCATCCGGCATTACCTGCAACAGCATACCCGCTGCATGAGCTTTACCTTGGTGTTCACCTAAGCGAATCCATAGTCGAGTCTTAAGTTGCTCTGAACGCTCAAAGTAACCCTCTAGCACTTGTGCAAGGTTGTCACCCTCTAAGCCAACAACACCTTGATAGCGTTCGCCCTTCTTCGGCGTAATGGTGATCACTAGGTGGCCTTTACCAATAAGGTCATGTAAACCAGCGTCATCAGCAATATCACCTTCAAAGCGTGCGACACCACGAACTTTCTGATCGTGGTCGCCATTGATTACCGCAAGAGATACGGGACCATCGCCTTGAAGTTGTAGTGTGATTGAACCTTCAAATTTTAACGTTGCCGTTAATAGAGTAGTGGCTACTAGCAATTCACCCAGTAAATTTTGAACGGGTGCTGGGTATTCTTTGCTAGATATAATTTGTTGGTAAGTTTCGTCTAATTGCACTAATTCGCCACGAACCGATAGGTTGTCAAATAGGTAGCGGTTTAAAACGTTTTGTGCCGTTGGTTTCGTTGTCATAAGGGCGATCCAGCTTATTGTTGCTTAAATTTAATGATGTTGCGGCGCTGCTTTTTATCAGGGCGGCGTTCAGGGCTTGGGCTAACGGCATGTAACTTGCGATCTTGTGCATGTTGCTCACGCTTGGCCACGCTTTCTTGTGTTTCTGTATAAAGGGTTTGAGCTTCTGGTGCTCCTCGTCGCTGATCAGAGACTTTCTCGATAGTGACGGTTTTTTCTTCATTTCCTTGACGCAAAGTGATAACTGCCCCAAGTTCAACAATTTTACTTGGTTTACTTCGTTGACCATTATAGTGGACTTTGCCACCATCAACCATGTTACGAGCAACGGAACGAGTCTTGTAAAAACGTGCCGCCCATAACCATTTGTCTAGCCTTACTGCTGATGTTGGGGAACTCATAACGCGAATGTACCTCTAAGTGAGATGGTGAATCGTCATATACTGCTGCTAACAATGGTGATTGCGATCAAATTTTTCAAGGTTACTTGCAAATTCAGTCTTCGCTCTCAGCCTAATTTGTTGACTGTGTTATAGTTCGTCCCTATTTTACCCGCGATAAAATTGGCGGTTAATATGCGTATGGTAGAAAGCCAAGAATGAAGAAGGAATCGAATTTTTGAAACGATTAGAGCTCGGAAGCGGAATCAATAGTAGCCCGCTATATATGCGGTTATTGAATAACGGGCCAGCACTCCAGCAACAGATCAGTTTTGTACTAACACTAGTCTTAATCGCAGCGTCTGCTTGGATACTAGGGCAAATCATATGGTTCGTTCAGCCTCAAAGCGGAGCTCTAGTCCCATGGAAAGCGCAAGTCTCTCAAAACCGTGGTAATCATCAATCGCAGCAGATGGATCTATCTGACTTACAAAGTATCAACCTGTTTGGCGCTTATGATGAAAAAAGACCTCAAGTGATCGCTAAACCTGTTGTGCAAGATGCGCCGAAAACACGTCTTAATCTTGTGCTCGTGGGTGCGGTGGCAAGTTCAAACCCTAATACCAGTTTAGCGGTTATAGCCAATCGCGGTAAGCAAGCGACATACGGTATCAATGAAGAAATTGAAGGCACTCGCGCTAAGTTGAAAGCGGTATTGATCGATCGAGTCATTATTGATAACTCTGGACGAGATGAGACGTTAATGCTCGAAGGGTTAGAGTATAAGAAGCTTTCTGTTTCAGAACCGAGTAATAAAAAAACCGTTTCTAATGTCCGTGGTAACAACCCATCAAGCGCTCGTGATAAGTTAGCCAAGATAAAACAAACGATTACTCGTGATCCACAACAGATATTCCAATACGTTCGTCTATCCCAAGTTAAGCAGGGTGGTAAAGTACGAGGCTATCGCGTTAGCCCGGGTAAAGAGCCAGAGTTATTTCAGTCGGTTGGTTTACAAAGCGGCGATATAGCCACGCAACTGAATGGGTTAGACCTCACCGATCCAAAGGCGATGGGGCAAATATTTAGGTCGATTTCTGATTTGACAGAGCTGAGTCTCACTGTCGAGAGAGATGGACAGCAACACGACATCTATATTGAATTTTAGCGACACCATCATCGATATTGATAACGAATTATACATTTAAGATAAGAAGACAGACTCATGCCACATGGGGTGAGTAGAGGGAGAGGTTCGTGAAACATTGGTTGAAGAAGAGTGCATGGTTGTTAGCGGGATGCTTATTCTGTACTCCAGCGGCTATCGCAAATGATTTTAGTGCGAGTTTTAAAGGAACAGACATTCAAGAATTCATCAATATTGTTGGTCGAAATCTAGAAAAAACCATCATTGTTGATCCTGCCGTTCGAGGAAAAATCGACGTCCGTAGTTACGATGTACTCAATGAAGAGCAGTATTACAGCTTCTTCTTGAACGTATTAGAAGTCTACGGTTTTGCGGTGGTTGAAATGGACACCGGCATCTTGAAAATCATTAAAGCGAAAGATGCAAAAACCTCAGCAATTCCTGTTGTGGGTAATAACGAACGCATTAAAGGCGACAGCGTGATCACTCGTGTTGTGGCGGTGAGAAATGTATCTGTTCGTGAATTATCTCCATTATTACGTCAGCTAAATGATAATGCGGGCGCGGGTAACGTTGTTCACTACGACCCTGCTAACATTATTTTGATTACTGGCCGTGCAGCGGTGGTGAATCGTTTAGCGGAAATCATCAAGCGTGTTGACCAAGCGGGTGACAAAGAGATTGAAGTAGTAGAGCTAGCAAATGCCTCTGCTGCTGAAATGGTACGTATTGTTGAAGCGTTAAATAAAACCACTAATACAAAAAATACCCCTGCTTTCTTACAGCCTAAATTGGTGGCCGATGAGCGCACCAACTCGATTCTGATTTCAGGTGACCCGAAAGTGCGTGAACGCCTACGTCGTCTGATTGAACAACTGGATGTTGAAATGGCGACCAAAGGTAATAACCGTGTGGTTTACCTGAAATACGCGAAAGCAGAAGACATGGTGGATGTGCTAAAAGGCGTATCAGACAACCTGCAAGCGGAGAAACAGTCGGGCGGTAAGAACAGTAAAACTAAGCGCGGTGATGTCGTGATTGCGGCGCATAAAGGCACCAATTCTCTCGTGATCACCGCTCCGCCAGATATCATGAATGCGATTCAAGATGTGATTGCTCAGCTTGATATTCGTCGTGCGCAAGTACTGATTGAAGCATTGATTGTTGAGATGTCAGAAGGCGACGGGGTGAACCTAGGTGTTCAGTGGGGCAACCTAGAAACCGGCGCGATGATCCAGTACGGCAACACGGGCGCATCAATCGGCCAAGTGATGGTTGGTTTAGAAGAAGCGAAAGATACAACCAAAACAGAGAGCTATTGGAATTCTACGGACAATAAATGGGAAAGTCGCGAGACAACCGAAGAAGGTGATTACTCTACTTTAGCAAGCGCATTAGGGAAGGTGAACGGCGCAGCCATGAGTGTAGTCATGGGTGACTGGACTGCCTTGATTAGTGCTGTCGCGACAGACTCTAATTCGAATATTCTCTCTTCTCCAAGCATTACAGTGATGGACAATGGCGAAGCTTCCTTCATCGTGGGTGAAGAAGTGCCGGTATTGACGGGTTCAAGTGCGAGTTCGGGTAATGACAACCCATTCCAAACCGTTGATCGTAAAGAAGTGGGTATCAAGCTGAAAGTGGTACCACAAATCAACGAAGGCGACTCGGTTCAGCTACAAATTGAGCAAGAAGTATCGAACGTTCTTGGCGCGAATGGTGCGGTTGATGTCCGTTTTGCTAAACGTCAGCTTAATACGACCGTGATTGTGCAAGATGGACAGATGCTGGTGCTTGGTGGTCTGATTGATGAGCGTGCATTAGAGAGTGAATCTAAAGTGCCGCTATTAGGTGACATTCCGTATTTGGGGCACCTATTTAAATCAACCAGCACTCAAGTTGAGAAAAAGAACCTGATGGTGTTCATTAAGCCAACCATTATTCGTGATGGCATGAGTGCTGATGGCATTACTCAACGTAAATACAACTACATTCGAGCTGAGCAGCTATTCAAAGCGGATCAAGGCTTGAAGTTGATGGATAACAGCTTGATTCCGGTATTGCCTGAGTTTGGTGATGACATTCGTCATCCCGCAGAAATTCAAGCGTTTCTAGATCAAATGAAAGAGACGCAATAATGGTTGATATGTTGGATACGGCGCCAGCTTATCGTCGTCTACCTTTTAGTTTCGCCAACCGATTTAAACTGGTATTGGAGTACGCTCACCCTGAGCGTCCCCCGATCTTGTTTTATGTTGCGCCCATCAAGGCAGCGGCATTAATGGAAGTTCGTCGAGTGCTAAAAGGGGCTTTTACGCCTGAAGCGATTTCAGAAGAGCTGTTTGAAAAAAAACTGACCGATGCCTATCAACGTGATTCGTCGGAAGCGCGTCAGTTAATGGAAGATATCGGAGCCGATAACGATGATTTCTTCTCTCTTGCGGAAGAACTACCACAAGATGAAGACCTACTTGAGTCGGAAGACGACGCACCTATCATCAAATTGATCAACGCCATGCTTGGTGAGGCGATCAAAGAGGGTGCTTCTGATATTCATATTGAGACATTCGAAAAAACCTTATCGATTCGCTTCCGTATCGATGGTGTGTTGCGTGATGTTCTAGCGCCAAGCCGTAAACTCTCACCACTATTGGTGTCGAGGGTTAAAGTGATGGCGAAGTTGGATATTGCAGAAAAGCGTGTTCCACAAGATGGCCGTATCTCATTGCGTATTGGTGGCCGAGCGGTGGATGTGCGTGTTTCGACCATGCCATCGTCACACGGTGAGCGTGTGGTAATGCGTCTTTTAGACAAAAACGCGACCCGCTTAGATCTACACAGTTTAGGCATGACAGCCGAAAATCATGAAAATTTCCGCCGTTTAATCAAACGACCTCACGGTATTATTTTGGTGACGGGCCCGACGGGTTCAGGTAAATCAACCACCTTGTATGCGGGCTTGCAAGAGCTAAATAGCAACGAGCGAAATATCCTCACGGTTGAAGACCCGATTGAATTTGATATCGACGGTATTGGCCAAACTCAAGTTAACCCAAAAGTGGATATGACGTTTGCGCGTGGTTTACGTGCCATTCTTCGTCAAGATCCCGATGTGGTGATGGTCGGGGAAATTCGTGACCTAGAGACGGCGCAAATTGCGGTTCAAGCATCATTAACGGGTCACTTAGTGATGTCGACATTGCACACGAATACCGCTGTTGGTGCGATTACTCGTCTGCGTGATATGGGGATCGAACCTTTCCTCATCTCGTCATCATTATTGGGAGTATTGGCTCAACGCTTAGTGAGAACATTATGTTCAGACTGCAAAGTGCCTTACCAAGCCGATAATGAGCAGAAGAAACTGTTTAATCTCGGCAGTGATCAAGAGTTGGTGCTGTACAAAGCTCATGGTTGTGAGCAGTGTAATAACAAAGGCTACCGTGGCCGAACGGGTATCCATGAACTTCTAATGATAGATGAATCCGTCCAAGAACTGATTCATGGCGAAGCGGGTGAACAAGCGATTGATAAATGCATCCGCTCTAAAACGCCAAGTATTCGTGATGATGGCTTAGCGAAAGTGAAACGTGGCATAACCTCGCTTGAAGAAGTTATGCGAGTGACTAAGGAAGCATAATGGCGGCGTTTGAATACAAAGCCTTAAACGAAAAAGGCAGACAGAAAAAAGGGGTTATCGAAGGTGATAATGCTCGTCAAGTTCGCCAGCGTTTAAAAGAGCAAGGCTTAGTCCCGATTGAAGTGGTGGAAACACAGACCAAAGCGAAAGCTGATAAAGCCAGTGGTAAATCTTCAGGTTTTAAGCGTGGCATCAGTACGCCTGATCTTGCTTTGATTACGCGTCAGTTATCGACATTAGTACAATCAGGCATGCCACTTGAAGAGTGCTTAAAAGCCGTTTCTGAGCAGTCTGAAAAACCACGAATTCGCACCATGATGGCCGCTATTCGTTCAAAGGTGACGGAAGGTTACACGTTGGCAGACAGTTTTGCGGATTATCCGCATATTTTTGATGAACTGTTTCGTTCAATGGTTGCTGCGGGTGAAAAATCTGGTCATTTAGATGGCGTTTTGGAGCGACTTGCCGACTATGCTGAAAACCGCCAAAAGATGCGTTCTAAGTTGCAACAAGCGATGATCTATCCGGTTGTGCTTGTCGTCTTCGCCGTGGTGATTGTGTCATTTTTGCTGGCAAGCGTGGTGCCAAAAATCGTCGAACCTATTTTGCAGATGGGTCAAGAGCTGCCTCAATCCACTCAAATACTGCTAGCATCCAGCGAATTTATTCAAAACTGGGGGCTGATGTTGCTCTTTGTGGTCGTGGTCAGCATATATCTTTGCAAGCTTGCCTTGAGTAAACCTAGCATTCGTCTGAGTTGGGATAGAAAAATCCTCTCGATGCCGCTGATTGGAAAGATCTCGAAAGGATTAAACACCTCCCGCTTTGCTCATACATTATCGATTTGTACGTCGAGTGCGATCCCTATTCTGGAAGGGATGAAAGTGGCAGTGGATGTGATGTCGAATCAGTATGTGAAAAATCAAGTCACGGCCGCAGCCGATAATGTGCGCGAAGGTTCGAGTTTGCGTAAAGCCCTTGAACAAACCAAATTGTTTCCACCAATGATGCTGCATATGATCGCCAGTGGTGAACAAAGTGGTCAGTTAGAGCAGATGCTGACACGAGCGGCGAACACACAAGATCAAAACTTTGAATCTACCGTCAATATCGCGTTGGGTATTTTTACCCCTGCACTGATCGCGTTAATGGCGAGTTTGGTGCTGTTTATTGTGATGGCAACCTTGATGCCAATGCTGGAAATGAATAACTTAATTAGTGGGTAGTGTCGTCAATATACGCAGTCAATTTTAGAGCTGTCTTGTCAGCAATTAGAGAATTTTAGTTCGGAGAGAAACATGAAAAATAGAATGAAAAAACAAGCGGGCTTTACACTGTTAGAAGTCATGGTTGTGGTGGTTATCTTAGGCGTACTCGCAAGTTTTGTTGTTCCGAACTTGTTAGGTAACAAAGAGAAAGCCGACCAACAGAAAGCCGTGACCGATATTATCGCGTTAGAAAATGCGTTAGATATGTATAAGCTAGATAACAGCGTTTACCCAACAACAGACCAAGGCTTAGAAGCGTTGGTCACCAAACCAAGCAGCCCAGAGCCACGTAATTACCGTGACAATGGTTACATCAAGCGTCTTCCAAATGACCCATGGGGCAATGAGTACCAATACCTTAGCCCTGGTGATAATGGCAATATTGATATCTTTACCCTTGGTGCTGATGGTCAAGAAGGCGGCGAAGATATCTCAGCCGACATTGGCAACTGGAACATTCAGGACTTTCAATAAGAGATAGCGTGGGTAGCGATTTCGCTGCCCATTTTACTCTTATGAGCCCCGATCAATATCAAGTGATACGGCGGTTATATAACATAGTATGACGATCAAACGAGCCACAGGCTTTACCCTCATTGAGATTATGCTGGTATTGGTACTACTTTCCGTTAGTGCCGTAGCGGTGATCGCGACGCTGCCTGATAATAGTGATGATCTTAGTAAAAAACAGGCTCAACGCTTTTATCAGCGCTTCATGTTACTCAATGAAGAAGCGGTGCTAAGCGGTAAAGATTTTGGTATTCGAGTTGATGAGAGTAAGTCGACTTATGTTTACCTCACGCTGACGGCTGATGGTTGGCAAGAGCTTGAGATGGACCGAATTCCAGCGGTGACAGAGTTAGATGAAAGTATCGCACTTCAGCTAACCTTGGGCGGTGGCGCGTGGGGAAGTGATGACCGACTTTTTGAGCCGAGCAACTTATTTGATGAGAACATGTTCGGCGGAGATACACAATCTGACAATCTCTTCGCTGATGAAAAGAAGAAAAAACCTCAAAAACCACCACAACTCTTTTTACTCTCAAGTGGTGAACTGACTCCGTTTGTTTTAGCGATTTATCCCAACGTTGGAGATGCTGCTCAAGATGGTTGGCGTATTTCCGTGAAAGAGACGGGAGCGGTGCATCTACTCACCCCTGGAGAGAGCGATGAAGAATAACCGAACTCGTGGGATGACGTTGTTAGAAGTGCTGGTGGCACTCGCGATTTTTGCGACCGCAGCCATAAGCGTGATTCGATCGGTGACTCAGCATATTAATACTGTCAGCTATCTAGAAGAGAAGATGTTCGCAGGAATGGTGGTTGATAACCAGATGGCGAAAGTACTGCTGAGCACTGATAAGTTAAAAGCTCAGAAAGGCGAAGCTGAAATGGCAGGTAGAACTTGGTATTGGAAAGTAACGCCGGTTAACACCAGTGGCGACTTACTCAAGGCGTTTGATGTGAGTGCTTCATTAGAGAAAGGCGGAAGCCCATTATCGACGGTGAGAAGTTATGTGGTTAAATAAACGATCCTCAAACCGCTCAACCGCGAGTTCATCCATCAAATCTGCAGGCTTTACCCTGATTGAAGTTTTGGTGTCGATAGCCATTTTCTCTACCTTAAGTCTTGCGGCTTATCAGGTGGTGAATCAAATACAGCGCAGTAATGAAGTCTCTTTAGAGCGCAGCACTCGAATTAATGAACTTCAACGTTCACTGGTCATGATGGACAGTGATTTTCGTCAAATGGCGTTGAGGCAGTTCCGTACTGATGGCGAAGAGCCGACATCTGCCCTTCTTCAGTGGCAAGAGTATCTGTTGGACTCTGACGCGAAAGGGGTCATGTTTGCTCGTTTAGGTTGGCATAACCCACAACAGCAATTTCCTCGTGGGGAAGTGACTAAAGTCGGCTATCGATTAAAAGAATCCACCCTTGAGCGTGTCTGGTGGCGTTATCCCGATACACCAGCAGGGCAAGCTGGCGTGGTGACACCGCTGCTGACTCAAGTGGAAAGTTTAGATTTACGTTTTTACGATGGAAAAAGCTGGCAGAAACAGTGGCAGAGTAAACTCTCTCTACCCAAAGCCGTTTCTGTGGTGCTAACTCTTGAAGATTTTGGCGAAATTGAGCGGATTTACCTCACGTCGGGCGGAAGCATTAAGCTTCAAGATAATGCTAATTCTCAGGATTCGAGCAGCAGTTCTCAAGTGAGTGGTGGCAACAATGGTTAATACCTCTCGTGTGAAGCTGAAAGCGCTCAATCAACCAAGACACCGACAAACGGGTGTCGCGTTGATCGTGGTTTTGATGTTACTAGCCATCATGGCTTCCATCGCAGCCAGCATGTCTGAGCGTCTGTTTGTGCAATTTCAGCGTGCCGGAAATCAGGTGAATTACCAGCAAGCCTATTGGTACAGTTTAGGGGTTGAATCGTTAGCAAAAGTGGCGATTGAACAGAGCTACAAAGACAGTGATACCGTGAATCTTAACCAAGGTTGGGCGTTAGAAGAACAAGTGTATCCACTTGATTATGGACAAGTATCTGGGCGAATTCTTGATCGCCAAGCCTGTTTTAATCTGAATGCATTAGCTCAAGTAAAAGCGAATCTTTCATCTACGGATCGTCCATATTTGGTTAAAGTATTGCAACGGTTGTTAGAGGAATCTGATGTTGAAAATTATTCAGCAGAGGTCATCTCGGATTCGGTGTGGGAATTTGTCGACAGCGATACCAATGTGACCTCCTCTTCTGGTGTAGAAGACAGTACTTATGAAGCGTTGAAACCCTCGTATCTCTCGCCGAATAGTTTAATGGCAGATAGCAGTGAATTGCGAGCGGTGTACCAAGTTAAAGGTGACGTGGTTCAGAAAGTTGATAATCTCGTATGCGCCCTACCAACCGACAATTGGCGTTTAAATGTGAATACACTCGCGCCGGAGCAAGCCACGCTTTTAGTCGCAATGTTTGATCCTGAACTCAGTGAGTCGAATGCTAAAGACTTGATCGAAAGCCGTCCTTTTGATGGTTGGGCAAGTGTGGATGAATTTATGGCAGAGGCCGATATTGCCGCTGTTAATGAGAAAACAAAGAAGCAGGCAAAATCTTACTTAAGTGTAGATAGTGCTTATTTTGAATTGGATGCACAAATTTTAGTGGATGATTCGCGGGTGCGGATCCGAAGCCTTTTGTACAGCGATAATCGGAAAACTGTGACGGTAGTACGCCGTCGTTTTGGAGGGATCAGTGAGCGAGTTTCTGACCGTTCGGCTGAGTAGCGAACATAATGTACCGATCCAATGGCTTGTTTGGTCTACAAACCAAAGTGAAGTGATTGCGAGTGGCCAGTTAGACAGTTATTTACAATTAGAAGAGCTGGTGCCTTATGCACAGCAGAGAACCACGATCGTCTTACTGTCGAGCAGCGATGTGGTTATGACGACGGTTGATATTCCGGCAGGCGCAGCGCGTCAGTTTGAAAGTATGTTGCCTTATTTGGTGGAAGATGAGATCGCTCAAGATGCCGATGAGCTGCATTTTAGTGTCTTAGAGAAATCAAGTCAGAAAGCGTCAGTTTGTGGGGTTGATCAGAATTGGCTCAGCCAAATATTAGGTCAATTCAAACAGCTTGGTATAGAGATCAAAAAAGTCTTACCGGATGGATTAGCACTGCCAGTCGTAGACAATGGTATGAGTGCGGTGCAGGTTGGTCAGCAGTGGTTGATGCGCAAAAATGCTTATCAAGCGGTGGCGGTTGATCAAGATTGGCTTCCACTGTTCTGCCAGTCAGATTGGTTTTTAGGCTCGGAAGCGGATACTGAAGGTGCTGCTGAGCAAAGTATACAGTGCTACAGCGAACTGCCCGACGAATCCGTGTTAGTTAGCTCAACCTGTAAGTGGGAACAGCAGCCAGCAACGCTTGTGATGCAGATCCTCGCGCAAGAGGCGATAGCCAGCTCTATCAACTTATTAACGGGGCACTTTAAACCCAAGTCATCATTACTGAAATACTGGAAAACGTGGCAAAAAGTCGCGATTGCTAGCACCTTTTTGATCGCCGTTTTAGCTACGCAGCAAGTGTTACTCGTTAATCAGTATGAAGCTCAGGTGAAAGCTTATCGCGCCGAAAGTGAACGCATTTTCCGTAGCGTGTTCCCTGATAAAAGAAAGATCCCAACGGTGAGTTACCTAAAGCGTCAAATGACGACTGAGCAGCAACGCTTGTCTGGTTCTGGCCAAGCGGATTCTATGCTTACATGGATAAACCTACTGCCTAAAACGTTGGGGACCATCTCTAGTATTGAGTTGCAAAGCTTAAAATATGATGGCAATCGTGGCGAAGTTCGCCTCCAAGCAAGCGGTGTCGATTTCCAAAATTTTGAACAAGCACGAGTTAAGTTGTCTGAACAATTTAATGTTGAACAAGGCCAACTGAATCGCACCGGTGATTCGGTGATGGGCAGTTTCGTCTTAAAGCGTAAGTGAGGGAGAAAACAGTGAAGAATTTACTTTCCTTACTACAAACGTGGTGGACTAGTATTAGCCAGCGTGAGCAGCGATTAGTGATTGGTTGCTCAGTGTTACTTACAATTGGCGTGATTTACTGGGGGCTGTTGCAACCATTGAATGTACGAGCGGAACAGGCTCAACTTCGTATCACCAGTGAGAAACAGCTGCTTAGTTGGGTAGAAAATAAAGCGGATGAAATCGTTGCGTTACGCAGTGCTGGCGGCATTAAAGTCTCTAATCAGCCACTTAACCAGATTATTTCTTCCTCGACTCGAGGTTATAAAATTGAATTAATTCGGGTTCAACCTCGTAATGAAATGCTACAGGTTTGGATTAAACCTGTGCCTTTCAATCAGTTCCTCTCTTGGATCGCTTATCTAAAAGATCAGAAAGGGGTTGAGGTTGAATTTATGGATATTGACCGCTCAGAAAAATCGGGTGTGATTGATGTGAATAGACTCCAATTTAAGCGAGGCAATTGAAGTGAAACGCGGGATTCTTTATAGCGTCATATTTGTATTGGTATTCTCAGTCAGTTTGTTGGCTCATCTACCCATCTCTTTTGTACTGCAACACATGCCGAGCGTTCGAGGGCTTAAAATCGAAGGCGCTCAAGGTACGGTTTGGCAGGGTCGAGCGGATCAAGTGAGTTGGCAGAAGCGAAATTATGGTGCTGCAAACTGGGATTTTCAGTTAAGCCAACTATTCCAAGCGAAAGCTGAATTTGCCGTCCGCTTTGGACGTGGCAGTGATATTGGGCTGCATGGTAAAGGCATGGTTGGGTATGGTTTGTCGGGCCCTTATGCGGAGAGTGTTGTGGCGTCAATGCCAGCAGAGCAAGCATTAGCCTTATCTCCTATGCCAATTCCCGTTCCTGTGACTCTGAATGGTCAATTGGAGCTAACCATTAAGCAGATGACTTACGCGAGCCCTTGGTGCCAAGCGGGTGAAGGTTCACTGGCGTGGAGTAGTAGCAGTGTTGAATCGCCAATTGGAAGCCTTGATTTAGGGCCAGTGATTGCCGACTTTACTTGTGCGGATAGTAAGATCAGTGCGAAGGGTGGACAGCAGAGTTCCAATGTTAGCAGTGAATTTACCGGTGAGTTAACCCCTAACCGTCGTTATAGCAGCCAAGCGTGGTTTAAACCTGGCTCCGAATTCCCAGCGGCTATGAAGTCACAATTAAAATGGTTAGGTAATCCTGATGGACAAGGTAAGTATCAGTTTAACTACCAAGGCCGTTTTTAAGCCGATGTTTCTCAGAATCTGGTTAGGTTAGCTGTAACTGGCTAGGTCTAGCAGAGACGGATTACGTTTCGCTGAAACTGAGCTGTGTATTGCTTCTGCACTTAATAAAAATCCCTCGCACTTGTCGAGGGATTTTTGTTTGCATGAATGCCTGTGAGTATGGGGTGATTAATCTTTCACTTGCAGAATATTGTCCCAAGGTAGGGCTTCATCACCGATAACAATAAAGTTAGGGTTCTCCAATGTATCTCTTTCGTTGTATGAGAGTGGATCCAGTAGGGTACTTAATATTCGGCCACCGGCCTCTTCAACGATGCATTGAGTCGCGGCGGTATCCCACTCTCCAGTCGGTCCTAAACGAAGGTAACAGTCCACTGCTCCTTCTGCGACTAAGCACGCTTTGAGTGCCGCAGAGCCGAGAGGAACAAGATCATAATTCCACTGAGCGCTCATGCGATTGGTGATGCAATTGATGTCTTGGCGACGGCTGATCGCAATGGCAATAGATTGCTGACTGCCTTCATGTTTGTGAGTTTTAATCTTAACGCTCTCAGCCATGTCAGGGATTTTCCATGCCCCTTTCCCTTGATAGGCATAATAGGTGACACCAGAAACTGGCGCATATACTACACCCATCACCGGTTTGTTATTTTCGACAAGAGCGATGATGGTTGCGAAGTCACCACTACGAGCAATAAATTCTTGGGTGCCATCAAGAGGGTCAACCAACCAGTATCGATTCCATTGAGAGCGCTGTTCGAAGCTGATATCGGTATCTTCTTCAGAAAGAACCGGAATGTCTGGCGTGAGCTCGGTCAGTCGCTCCATGATCAATTTATGCGCGGCAAGATCGGCACTCGTTACTGGAGTTTCATCACTTTTAGTAAACGCTTCATACTGTTTGGATTCGTAGATATCTAGAATCAACTGTCCAGCAGAACGAGCGACTTCAATGACTGATGGAATAAGATGAGACAAATCTTTTGTAATGGGCATAAACGTTCCTATTTATTCTCCGAGTGTCGGTAAAGCTCGCAATGTGAGTAGTAGCGCAGTAATGCTTCTGGCTTCGCAAAAATCTAAATGAGTCAGTAACTCTTCGGCTTGTGCCAGTGGCCAACGTACTATTTCCAGTGGCTCTGGTTCATCCCCTTCCAGTGTTTGTGGGTAAAGGCCTTGAGCGATGAACAGCGTCATTTTACTGGAAAAATAAGAGGGGGCGAGAATGACCTCTTTTAACGGTGTTAGTTTGTGACTACCAAAACCTATCTCTTCTTTTAATTCACGATCTGCAGCTTGCAACGCGGTTTCACCTGCATCAATGAGCCCTTTTGGAAAGCCTAGCTCATAACGTTCCGTTCCGGCGGCATATTCACGCACTAATAAAATATCACCGCGTTCTGTAATAGGAACCATCATGACTGCGTGGCGACCACTCGGTTTCATGCGTTCATAGGTTCGTTCAACCCCATTAGAGAAACGCAGATCCATTGATTCGATAGAGAATAGTTTTGATTGAGCGACGATCTGTTGAGCCAGAATCTCAGGCCCTTTCTTTTTGCTCATGTTCGCTCACTCCTTAGCGTTGGTCACTTTCAATGATGAGAGTCTCTAATATATGGGAAAAAGTAATGATTTGGAAAGGGTGAGTTTTTAAGTAATCGATTTATTTATCGATATATATCAGTAATGAGGGCTCTATTCGTAAAGTGTCACAACAGAATCGTTTTACTGCCGGAACTGGGGCGTCACCTATTTTGAGAAGGGCATTCATTCATCGGTGATTTTCAGGTAAAGAAAAGGCTGACACTTTCATGTCAGCCTCTCAATATTTGGGTTGGAACTACTTTTTTCTAAGTAAACGCTTTCTTCTTAGTAAGCACTCTCTTCTTAGTAGTAAGAGTGTTCGCCGCGATCGTGCTCTGTTGCATCACGAACCGCAGTTAGTTCACCTTCGAACTGTTGAAGCAGCTCTTTCTCGATGCCTTCTTTTAAAGTGACATCAACCATAGAACAACCGTTACAACCGCCACCAAAGGCAACAATTGCTGCGCCATCTTCAGTGATCTCAACAAGGCTTACGTGACCGCCGTGGCCTGCCAGTTGTGGGTTAACTTGAGTTTGGATGGCGTATTCTACACGTTCCATCAGTGATGCATCGTCAGCCACTTTGCGCATTTTCGCATTTGGCGCTTTTAGCGTTAACTGAGAACCCATCTTATCAGTGACAAAGTCAATCTCTGCTTCATCTAGGAAAGGTAAGCTCAGCTCATCAACATACGCTGAAAAGTGTTCAAAAGGTAGCTGTGTATCCGTGGATTCAATCGCTTCTTGTGGGCAGTAAGATACGCCACACTCTGCGTTTTGAGTTCCAGGGTTAACCACGAATACGCGAATATTCGTGCCTTCAGGCTGCTGACCTAATAGGTTAGCAAAATGAGATTGAGCAGTTTCTGTAATTGTAATATTTGACACGACGAATACCTGAGTAAAATTGTAGGTTATTAGCACCATTCTACTCCTGTCAGAATATGAATTCAGCCCTTTTTTATTCTAATTCACCTCTTGTTATAACCAAATGAATCGCAAGAGTTTTAGCTGGCTGGTTCAGGAGTACGGCATACACAGTAAATATCAATTCTTTCGACGCCCACTTCAAGTAGTAATTTACATAAATGTCGTACTGTACATCCTGTGGTAACGACATCATCAACAATCGCGACGTGAGAAGCCTTTGGTATCCGTGATAATTGGAACGCTTGATGAAGGTTCACTTGCCTCTGCTCTTTAGATAACCCCTGTTGTGCGGGGGTAGACCGAGTGCGAATAAAAGCTTGTTTAAGGTGGATTGAGTTTGGGGATTGTTTTGCCAGATAGTGAGCGAGCAGTTCACTCTGATTGAAACCTCTTCTTATGTATCGTTGCCAATGTAAGGGGACGCCAGTGATGATGGGAGCGGGTTGATCAATGTTATTAGCGAGTAGTCGAGCCAAGTTTTTAGCGAACCAGTATTTCTTTTGATACTTAAATTGATGAACGTAGCCAGAGGTCGGGAAAGTGTAATCATTGACACAATATAAGCGGTGCCATAACGGTGGGTTTGATAAGCAGTTACCGCATTGATCTACCGTCGTTAAGGTGGGGATCCCACAACGTAGGCAGCGGGGTTGAGATAGAAAGTATTGATAGCAGTGCTGGCACCACATGTCCGTTACCAAGCGATTCTCTATATTGAGCCCGCACAAATGGCACTGGCTTAATCGGTTGAGGAGTGTGGTTTTTTCTCGCCAATGAGATAACATGAATTTCACTTAATAGATGGACAACAGAGATACGTTAGCGTGATAGCAACGTCGCTCAGTATGGAATTAGTGGGAGAATTTGAGAGCATGAGCACACCTTTATATTGGCATGTCACTGGGCGAGGCAATGATCTGGTTTTAGTTCATGGCTGGGGTATGAATGGCGCGGTTTGGCAGCAGACGGTTGATGCGTTGTCTCCTCATTTTCGTGTCCATGTTGTCGATTTACCCGGCTATGGACACAGTGCGGAATGCCACGCTGAAAATCTTGAGCAAATTGCCCAGCAGCTTCTTGAACAAGCGCCAAAGCAAGCTATTTGGGTTGGTTGGTCTTTAGGTGGATTAGTCGCCACGCACATGGCGCTGCATCATGCGGATTATGTCAGTAAGCTCGTGACGGTTGCCAGTTCTCCTAAATTCTCCGCCGAAAAACCATGGCGCGGAATACAGCCTAACGTGTTGAGCGCCTTTACGGATCAACTGGTGGATGATTTTCAAACGACGATTGAGCGTTTTATGGCGTTGCAAGCGATGGGGAGTCCTTCTGCGAGACACGATCTTAAGCAGCTAAAACAAGCGGTATTGTCGAGGCCGATGCCCAACCCAAAATCGTTACTCGCAGGGTTAACCATGCTCGCGGATGTGGATTTGCGCCATCAACTGCCTGATCTCTCGATGCCGTTACTGCGTTTGTATGGGCGTTTAGATGGGTTGGTGCCAATTAAGGTCGCAAAGGATTTGGATAAAAGCTTACCGGAAAGTGAGCAGTTTATTTTCACTCAATCGTCGCACGCGCCTTTCATGACCGAGCCTGAGGCATTTTGTCATCAGTTGATTCGTTTTGACGAGCAAGTATAAGTGTAAATAAATTGCTAAATAAATGAACAAACTGGTCGATATATAACCTAACCAAACAGAGCGCTAGGTTTGAACTGACCTGTAGTGAGTTGATGAAAACGAGCGATTGCTTTGAATGGGGCTGTTTGGAGACAAGCAGAGAGTAACTTCGGGCGATGCTGAGGAGGTTTCGACGATGATTGTGTCACCCACGACAGTAAGTGTGCCACTGATCGCCCCATCGGTAAATGTACAAACGGAGCAGGTTGCGCGCGACAATAAAGTGCGAGAACCCGTAATGCCGACCGTAGCGTTAGCAAAAGCCAATGCGGAGCGTAAGGTTAAAGCAGACGATAAACGTCGAAGGCAATCTTCTTGGGATCCATCAGAGCACCCTGGGTATTCGATGGAAACAGAGTCAGAGACTGCTGCTGTTAATCATGAAGAGTTGAAGGACCCAATAGATAGGTTATTCGATTTGATTGCTTTACAGACCTATAGCAAAGATCAAGGCAAGAGTTACACCATACGATTTCGGCTGCCTAAGCACATTTTAGATGCAGCGATTAAAGAGGGGCAAATGGAGCGACGGCGAAAGGTGATTAAATATCATTATGGTCATGCTGTTGTACCCAATACACCTTCAGAAGTAATAGCGATACTATGAACATGATGTTAATGATCAGAGCCATCGAATAAAGGCCAATACGCAAGTATTGGCCTTTTTATTGGTTCATCGTACTAACTGGTTCATCGCGCTAATTGGTTCATCGCGCTATTTGTTCATCGGATTATTAGCCCATGACCGATTAGTTCATGAAAGATTAGCTCATGGCAGATTAGCGACTACTTTTTGGCTTTAGCAAATGCCGCCGCGAAAGCGCCACCCATTGCTGCATTTTGAGGAGCAGAACGCTGATCTCGGTTTTGTTGTTGTCGACCTGACTGTTGACGCTCTTGCTGTTGGCGTGCCGGTTTCGATGCTTGGTTTTGTCCTGAAGAGCGTTGGCTGCGATTATCTTGTCCTGGCTCATCGTTAAGGCGCATGGTCAGAGCGATACGTTTACGCTGGGCATCAACTTCCATGACTTTTACTTTCACGATATCACCCGCTTTCACCACTTCTCGTGGATCGGCAACGTAGCGATCGGTTAGTGCGGAAATATGCACTAAGCCATCTTGGTGAACGCCGATATCAACGAAGGCACCAAAGTTAGCCACGTTTGATACAACGCCTTCCAACACCATACCAATCTCAAGATCGGAAACCGTGTTTACCCCTTCTGCAAATGTCGCGGTTTTGAACTCTGGACGTGGATCTCGTCCTGGTTTATCAAGCTCTTTGATGATGTCGGTGATCGTAGGGACACCAAAGTTATCGTCAGTGTAATCAATCGCATGCAAACCGCGTAGGAACTGGCTATCGCCAATCAAGCCTTTCACATCTTTGCTGTTTTTTGCTGCGATGGTTTTCACTAATGGGTACGCTTCTGGGTGAACAGAAGAGGCATCTAGAGGGTTTTTACCATCCATGATTCGTAAGAAACCCGCACACTGTTCAAAAGCTTTTGGCCCAAGACGCGCGACTTTCTTCAATGCAGTACGAGCTTCAAATCGTCCATTTTCATCGCGGTAATCGACAATGTTCTGTGCAATCGTATTTGAGAGGCCAGCAACCCGCGTCAGTAGAGCGGCAGAAGCGGTATTCACATCAACACCAACCGCATTCACACAATCTTCAACAATCGCGTCTAGACGTTTTGCTAGCATGCTCTGGCTTACATCGTGCTGGTATTGGCCCACCCCGATAGATTTTGGATCAATCTTCACTAACTCTGCGAGAGGATCTTGCAAACGGCGAGCAATCGACACCGCGCCACGGATCGATACATCCATGTCTGGGAACTCTTTCGCCGCTAACTCGGAAGCCGAATAAACCGATGCTCCAGCTTCGCTCACAATGATTTTTTGTACTTTTAGGTTGCCGCGTTTAATGACATCAGCAACGAAAGAATCTGTTTCACGTGAAGCCGTACCATTACCAATCGCAATCAGATCAACGTTGTATTTTCGTACCATCTGCTCAACGACATGAGCGGATTTGTCGTACTGCTTTTGTGGTGGGTGAGGGTAGATGGTTTCTGTCGCGAGGACTTTACCTGTCGGGTCAACAATCGCAATCTTAGAGCCAGTACGTAAACCCGGATCAAGCCCCAGCGTTGCACGAGGCCCAGCCGGTGCCGCCATGAGTAGATCTTTTAGGTTGGTGGCAAACACTTCAATGGCTTCCACTTCCGCACGCTCTTTCATGCTGCCCATCAGCTCAGTTTCCATGTGCATTGATACTTTAATGCGCCACGCCCAGCTGATCACTTGTTTACGCCAAGCATCGGCGGGTGCATTGCTCAGTGAAATGCCGTAATGGTCGGAAATAATAGTTTCGCAGTAAGAGCTACGAATGCTTTCATCTTGCGCGGGATCGGCATTCATAGAAAGTTGTAAGAAGCCTTCGTTGCGGCCACGTAGCATCGCAAGCGCACGGTGTGAGGGTGCTTTGCTGATCGCCTCATTATGTTCGAAATAGTCTTTAAATTTTTCGCCTGCTTGCTCTTTGCCTGCGACCACTCGCGCAGAAAGCTCAGCGTTACGGGTTAGATAAGTTCGGACTTTTTCGAGTAAGTTCGCATCTTCGGCAATGCGTTCCATGATAATGACTCTTGCCCCGTCTAGTGCTGCTTTGGTATCCGCAATGCCTTTGTCGCTGCTGATGTATTTATCCGCTTCAGACTCAGGGTTGGTCTGTGGTTCATTCCATAACTTGTCCGCGAGAGGCTCAAGTCCTGCTTCGATAGCGATTTGACCCTTGGTTCGACGCTTTTGTTTGTATGGAAGGTATAAATCTTCGAGGCGAGTTTTACTGTCTGCATCATTGATCTCTTTTTGCAGTTCAGGTGTCATCTTGCCTTGGTCTTGAATCGCCTTGATGATGCTTTGACGGCGATCATTAAGCTCTCTGAGATAAGATAAGCGAGTGTCTAAATTACGTAGTTGAGTATCATCGAGTCCACCCGTCACCTCTTTACGGTACCGGGCAATGAAAGGGACGGTGTTTCCGTCATCGATTAAGGTAACCGCTGCGATCACTTGCTCAGAGCGTACATTCAGCTCTTGAGCAATTTGTTGGCAAATAACTTGGCTCATCCGTGGGGTCTCATCTCTATTTTCAGGCTAAACTTTCTTAGCTCTAGCCGTCGGTATGAATAATTTTATGCTAATAACATGGGGGCGAAGTTAGCTGTTTCCAATCTCACCCGATGAAGTTGTCAATTCTAAATAGATATTGAATTTTTATTACGCTGTTAAGTTAATATTTTGTCAAAACCTCAACTTCAATCAGAACTTATGAGCATATGAGGGCTCGAATGTGGATAATTAGTAATCATGAACGATATGGGAATATAGAATGCTGAAGATACCATCAATACTGACATCATTGGTCGATGAGATACGAACCGTTGCTACTCGGTCTTTTTCGCTTATTGTTACGCCAGCGAAAACAGTATTGGCTGCCCGTTTATCGCTTATGTCGCTTATATCGTTCATGTTACTGCTCATTTTGATGTCGTGGAGCGTCGGTTTACAAGCAAATGAACTCTCTTCTGCGACCACTCAATATCCGGTGTATGAAGTCGATAATAAAATTGTTTTAGGGCGAGTTGAGCGTGTCTATTATTCAGATATTGATGCCTTAAGTGGTATCCCTTTTGTCGGGAAAATTGATACCGGTGCCGATACCACTTCCATGCATGCCGACAATATTCAAGTCTTCAGCGACGCTCCTGAACTGCAAGGTTTACCGAAGCTAGAATTATTGAAAGCGCTAGAAAAAGCGTTTGATAAAACACCGAACAGGGTAAGTGCGAGCGTCTCTTTTACTCTTCGACACCCTTACACTGGAAAAGAGGTTAAGGTGCAACGTCCTCTTGAAAATATAGGTGTTATCCGCAGCCGAACCAGTGAAACTCCCCTTTATAGGCCCGTCATTCGCCTACCATTGACCATTGCAGGAAAGACGGTGAACACCAAGGTGAACTTGACCGATCGAGGTAACTTTTCAGCCTCTATTTTGATAGGAAAAAGCTTTCTTGAGCATAACGCTTGGGTATTAGCAGGCTATGATTACTTACAACAGCAGCCGAACTCGAAAATTGTGGGGAAAAAAGAGCAGTTAGAGTTAGCGGGCTTACCGATTGAGACGCGGTTCCTTGGGATCAACAAATATTCCAATATGCATGCTGAAAACATCCATGTCGATCCACAAGCACAACGTGTCACTTTCGAGATGGTCAGTGTTGAGGGGATAAAAAAAATGTTGTCATTACCCTTGGTGCGAATGTTGAATGTGAATGGTCACGAACGCCCATTGGTTAACTTACCCGTCATGCTTGGTGATGAGGTTCACTATATGCAGGCGTATTTAAAAGACAGAGGTGAGTCATCTTCCATATTGAGTGTGGGGCAGGATACGTTGAATCAATACTTTATGATTGATACCGATGAAGAGGATTTCCTTGCGACTCAATTGAAAGCTGAACCATCGACAAAAAACGGCAAAGTGAACGCTTCCCAATACACTTATCAGCAGAGAATTGATCAACATAAGCCTTTAGTTGTCTCTACCTTTGAACACGTTGTGATTGATGGTTACAAACTTCAAGCTGAGCCCTCTTTTACAGTAAAAACGCCAATGCTTAAAGTCGAAAGCTATGAGATGACAACGGGGGCAAGCCGCACGGTTAGCTACTACTTGAAAGATAGTGCAGGCAATAAACAGAAAATAACCAAACCAGTGATCAAAAGAATCAAAGTGGGCAATTCAGTAAGACCGATTATTGAGGGGGATTTTGAATTAGGTGGGCGACATAAAACGCTTCAATTTGCTTTAGAAACGCTCGACCAAGATAAAGAAAATGACGCTTACTTTGTGATTGGTAAGAAAATGGTAAAAGATGGTGTGCTTATCAATACGCGCTCCGATCACTTATTGGAAGACTATCCACTGTTTCGAGCAGGACACATTGAAAAGGCGACCGTGGAAGGGATGACCTTTCCGGTTAAATTGGATACAGGTGCCGATGTAAGTTCAATGCATGCTCTCAATATTAAACAATTCAAGCAAGATGGAAAACCGATGGTGAGCTTCACCTATCAAAATGAGCAGGGACAAAAACAAGATTTCACTCGACCTATGGTGGATGTGATGCGAATCAAAGCGAAGAAAGGTGAGAAACCAACCATCAGGCCTGTTGTTGAGATGAACGTGCAACTGGGGAATGTAAATAAAACCATTCGGGTCAATCTTCAAGATCGCTCTCGATTCCGCTACAGCATGATCTTAGGTAAGAACTTACTGAAGTACGGAGCGCTGGTGGGGAGTGATGAGGACTACTTACTGAATCAATGACAGTCGAGACTGATTGACAATGATGACTCATTTTCGGTACTACTAGATAAAACTTTACTCGTATAGAGATGCGACATTGAAAACCAAACTGATTACTCGGGAAGGCTACAACAAACTGAAGCAAGAGCACGATTACTTATGGCATGAGAGACGTCCAGAAGTGACCAAAATTGTTACTTGGGCAGCAAGCTTAGGCGATCGCTCTGAAAATGCGGATTACACTTTTAATAAGCGTTTATTAAGACAAATTGATCGCCGGGTTCGGTTTTTACGTAAGTTTTTACCGGATGTCACGATTGTTGATTATTCACCTCAGCAAGATGGAAAAGTCTTTTTTGGTGCATGGGTTGAGATCGAAAATGAAGCTGGTGAAGTGAAAAAGTTTCGTATTGTTGGCCCTGAAGAAATTTATGGAGATAGTAAAGGCTACATCTCGATAGATTCACCAATGGCGAGAGCACTGCTCAAAAAAGAAGTGGATGATGAATTTGTGGTGCGTACACCAGAAGGTGATAAAGAGTGGTTCATTAACTCAATCACTTACGAGAAGCCGCAAACATAGCCGAGCGCTTAGTTAATAATATCGTTAAGCATTGAGTTTGGCCTGAACGAACGGTGGGGCTACAGATAATGCTTGATGTGACATACTTGTCGAAATACTGACCAAGTTAGATGAGTTGATGCGTTACTATGTCGGCAAAGGCAACAAACGTTAACAATTATTTAGGCGACTTTTTCCCTGAGTCTGTTACATTTTTCACTGCCTTATCTCTTGAGGTGGACGCTTTTAATAGGTGGAATCAGTAGATGCAAGAAAATCATAAAATATTAGTGGTCGATGATGACGCGCGTTTGCGTGCATTACTAGAACGTTACTTGTCTGAGCAAGGCTTCCAAGTACGTAGTGTCGCTAACAGTGAGCAGATGGACCGCCTGTTAACTCGTGAAAATTTCCACCTTATGGTGCTGGATCTCATGTTACCTGGGGAAGATGGCTTATCGATTTGTCGCCGTCTTCGCAGTGCCAATAACATGCTACCTATCTTAATGTTAACGGCAAAAGGCGATGAGGTTGATCGCATTGTTGGGCTGGAAGTGGGTGCCGATGATTATTTGCCAAAACCCTTCAACCCACGTGAACTGCTTGCTCGAATTAAAGCGGTGTTGCGACGCCAAGTAGTAGAAGCTCCGGGCGCGCCAAGCTCAGAAGAGTTGATGGTTGAATTTGGTGAATTTCGCTTAAACCTTGGTACCCGCGAAATGTTCCGTAATGAAGAGCCGATGCCGCTAACGTCGGGTGAATTTGCGGTACTTAAATCTCTAGTGACCAATGCGCGTGAACCGATGTCGCGCGATAAGTTGATGAACATGGCTCGTGGCCGAGAGTATTCTGCAATGGAACGCTCTATCGATGTTCAGATCTCACGTTTACGCCGAATGTTAGAAGAAGATCCAAGCAAACCACGCTATATTCAGACCGTGTGGGGTTTGGGGTATGTGTTTGTGCCAGATGGAAAAGAGGCATAACCCAATTCGATAAACCCTTGGCATGTTCCGAGGGTTTTTTATTTTCAGGTTAGACTTTCTCCTCACCTCCCACTCCCTGTTTCTCACTCGCCAAAGGTTTTCTAGATGCGTATTCGTAGCTCCCTTACTCAATCTATATTGCTGTTCATCACTCTGTTGGTGGCAAGCCAAGCTTATTCGTATTACGCCGTGTTCTATTACGCTCTGATGCCGAGCATGCAGCAGTTTAATAAAATTTTGGCCCATGAATTACGCTTGGTGCTAGACGAGCAAGATGAACTCGACTTAAAAACACCTTTAAGAAGACAGTTGCTTGAAGAGCTTGGTGTCACCATTCATGGCAAAGGCACCCCTTCGACGGAAGAGTTTGAGCATGCTGTGACCATCGATTTAATGAGTGAAGAGATGAGTGAAGAACTTGGCTCCACCACCAATGTTAGATTGATTCTCGGTGAAGATAGCTACGTTTTATGGATGGATATCGATGCGTTGCCAAACTCGTTAATTCGGATCCCATTATCGGAGTTACAAGAGGAAGACTTTGCGCCTTTGTTTAACAATAGTTTGTTAATGGCACTGTTAATCATCGCTGGAGGTTGGCTATTCATCCGCCTGCAAAATCGACCATTAGTCGCCCTCGAAAAAGCGGCCAAAGTGGTTGGGAGCGGAGAAATTCCATCCCCCTTACCAGCAAAAGGTCCGTCAGAAATTCGTTCGGTGACGCGAGCATTTAACCAGATGTCCAAAGGTATTCAGCAGTTAGAAGAGGACCGCGCGTTACTAATGGCGGGCATTAGCCATGATTTACGAACGCCTCTGACTCGTATACGTCTTGCGACTGAAATGATGTCACCAGAAGATAGCTACTTAGCGGAAGGGATCATCAGTGATACCGAAGAGTGTAATCAGATCATCAGCCAGTTTATGGATTATTTGAAGCCTGTGAATGTGGAGTCGTTTGAAAGTGTGGATTTGAACGATATTGCCAGCGATGTTGCCAGTGCTGAAGGGGGGTATGAGGTTGAAATTGAAACACATATTGACCACACCTTAAAACTGGCGCGAGGCAATCCCATTGCGATGAAGCGGGCGGTGAGTAATTTGGTGGTAAATGCACTGCGTTACGGTAATGGTTGGGTACGAGTGAGTACTGGAATGACGGCTGATAGCAAATTGATTTGGGTGTGCGTTGAAGACAACGGCCCCGGAATTGAATCGAATCAGATTGATAAACTATTCGAACCTTTTACTCGTGGCGATACCGCAAGAGGGAGTGAGGGAACTGGATTAGGTTTAGCCATCGTCAAACGGATTGTGAGCCAGCATCATGGTTCGGTTGTGATGAATAATCGCAGTGACGGTGGGCTCAAAGCTCAAATTAATTTTCCTGTTCGTGGTTAGATCATCGAATTTATGACTGTCTCTTAAAAATAAAAATGAGTTTGACGCGATATGGCATCAAACTCATTTCTAGCTTCTAGCTTCTAGCTTCTAGCTTCTAGCTTCTTCTGCTTCGATCTCTTCATCTTCTAATTTTTCAGGAAGTAAAAGGTTAAGCAAAATCGCAGTTACCCCGCCAGCGGCCACACCTGAAGAGAAGATGTTTTTGATGAACTCCGGCATAAACTGCAAGATCTCAGGTTTTTGTGCGATGCCCAATCCCATTGAAAATGAGAGTGCCATGATGAGAATGGCACGGCGATCAAGATCTACACGTGAAATGATTCGTACCCCCGCAGCGGCAATCGTACCAAACATAACAATCGTCGCTCCGCCAAGAACAGGCTCAGGGATCAACTGTACAAAACTTGCAACGCCCGGGAACAAACCAAGCAGTATTAGCATGCCTGCAATAAAGTAGCCCACGTAACGGCTTGCAACACCTGTCAGTAAAATGATGCCGTTATTTTGGCTAAAAGTAGAGTTCGGGAAAGTATTAAATACCGCCGCAATCGCCGAATTTAGGCCATCCGCGAGAACACCACCTTTGATGCGCTTCATGTAAACAGGGCCTTTTACTGGCTCTCCGGATACTTCTGAAGTAGCTGTAATGTCGCCAATCGCTTCCAGTGCCGTGATGAGGAAAATAAGAACCAGTGGGATGAAGAGAGACCAGTCAAAACTTAGTCCAAACTGCATCGGAACCGGTAGCGCAATAAGTTCTGTTTCTGCCAGTGTTGAAGTGTCAATCATGCCCATGAAGTAGGCCATCATGTAACCGACAAACATGGCAATCACAATGGAGGCAACACGAATATAAGAGTTACTTGAACGGTTTAATATGACGATTAAGCCAAGAACCGTCCCTGCCAACGCAAGCTTATCTAAGCTACCAAAACTGCCATCGGCTAATGCTGAGTAGCCTCCACCGATAGAAACCAAACCCACTTGAATCAAGGTTAGGCCGATAAGTGTTACGACGATGCCAGATACGAGTGGAGTGATAATACGGCGCGCATGTTCAAGTACGCGAGAAAGTAGAATTTCACTAAATGATGCTACAAGGATGGTGCCTAAAATGGCCGCCATGACGGTATCAATGCTTGCGCCTCCGGCTTTTAACGACAAACCTGCCGCAATAATAGGGCCGATAAAATTGAAACTTGTACCCTGAACGGAAAGTAAGCCTGAGCCGATTGGGCCAAAGGTTTTAATTTGGATAAAGGATGAAATACCAGAAGCGAACAGTGACATGCTGATAATGGTATTCGTCTGCTCAGGTGTGACACCAAGAGCTTGGCAGATAATCAAAGAGGGCGTGATGACGGCGACAAACATGGCGAGCAAGTGTTGTGTGGCCGCAAAAAGTGTTTGTAAAAGCGGCGGGCGATCATTGAGTTGATAGATCAGTTCCGACTTGCGTGCTGCGTTCGGGGTTTTCATGTGTTTATCCTAATTGTGACTAAGTTGCTTAGAGTTCGCTGAATGGGAACGCTAAGTTGAGTCGGTCTTCATCTGTGATTGCTGTTAATCAGAATCGACTCAGGTTGGGTTGAGTAGTGCTCTTACTCGAAATTTGTGCGCGATTATAAATAAACGAAAATAAAAAGCAAACGGTTGCGTGCTTGTTGTGGCGAGAAATTGATCTGAAATAAACAAACCGAACGGGGTTGCGCCCATTCGGTATATTTGAGGAAAGTTCAGCTTAGAAAGGAGAGCCTAAGAAGGATCTCGTAGGAAAAGGGCTCTTAGCAAGGAGCTCTTAGTAAAGAGCTTTTAACAAGAGGCTCTGAACAAGAAGCTCCTAACAATAATAGCTATGCCTTAGCGTAGACGTCGCGATCACCTAGCCAGCGATCGATAATTGCGAGGGCATTATCAGGATAACTATCGTGAATGTAGCGCGCCATGCGCTGAACTTCTGGAATTAAGCGTTGATCTCTCACTAAGTCTGCAATTTTGAAATCGGCCATTCCGGTTTGCTTGGTGCCAAGCAGTTCACCGGGTCCACGGATCTCTAAATCACGCTGTGCAATTACAAATCCATCATTACTTTCGCGGAGCACCCCTAAGCGCTTTTGTGCGGTTTTTGATAATGGTGCGTGATACAAGAGTACACAATGACTCGCGACTGAACCTCGCCCTACACGGCCTCTTAGCTGGTGGAGTTGCGCTAAACCGAGCCTTTCTGGATTTTCGATGATCATTAAACTTGAATTAGGCACATCCACACCGACTTCAATAACCGTCGTCGCGACTAATAGATGCAGCTCGTTATCCTTGAACTGCTTCATGACCGCTTGTTTTTCTGCCGATTTCATTCGACCGTGCACCAGACCAATTTTTACATCGGGCAAAATGCGTTGCAGCTCTTCCGCCGTATCCGCTGCCGCTTGCGCTTCCAAAGCTTCTGACTCATCAATCAGTGTGCAGACCCAATAAGCTTGTTTTCCCTCATTAAGACAGGCATTTCGCACTCGTTCAATAATATCATCGCGTTTGGTATCGGGAATGGCGACGGTTTGGATCGGGGTTCTTCCCGGTGGCAGTTCATCAATTACTGAGGTTTCGAGGTCGGCATACGCCGTCATGGCCAGCGTCCTTGGAATGGGAGTTGCGGTCATGATTAATTGATGTGGATACGAGCCCTGTTTTGCTCCTTTTTCACGTAACTCTAGACGCTGGTGGACACCAAATCGATGTTGTTCATCAATGATCACAAGAGCGAGATTTTTAAACGCTACATGTTCCTGAAACAGTGCGTGAGTCCCCACTACCATTTGCGCTTCGCCGCTGGCAATGCGCGCCAGTTCAGTCTCTTTGGCTTTACCTTTGAGTTTGCCTGCAAGCCAACCTACTTGTACTCCCATGCTTTCAAACCATTGGCCAAAATTAATGGCATGTTGCTCTGCGAGTAGTTCTGTTGGGGCCATTAGTGCCACCTGATAACCATGCTCAATCGCTCTAACCGCTGCAAGTGCAGCAACCAATGTTTTTCCGGAACCAACATCGCCCTGAACCAAGCGCATCATAGGGTGAGACTTGACTAGGTCATCTTCAATCTCTTTCACCACGCGAGATTGGGCATTGGTTGGAGTAAACGGAAGTTGTTGCAGTAACTTCCGTTTGAGATTGGACACTTCCGCGAGTGGCAAAGCAACATCTTGTTGTCCTTTGCTTCGAACAGAGAGCATAGAAAGATTTTGTGCCAGCAACTCTTCAATAATAAGGCGTTGCTGAGCTGGGTGTCGCCCTTCATCAAACTCCTCAAGATTAATACTTGGTGGAGGACGATGAATGGTATGCAGCGCTTCCCCTAGCGTAATTTGGTGATCGTATAATCCTGACGGTAATAGTTCACTGACGGCTGCTTTATCGAGTAGCGCTAAGGCTTGATCGGTCAGGTTACGTAGTGTTATTTGCCTTAACCCATCGGTGGTGGGGTAGACGGGCGTTAGGTTTTGTTCAATATCCGGCTTTTGAGTTGGGACGTAAAATTTATAATCAGGATGAACAATTTCGAGTCCGATTCCCCCACGCTTGATCTCTCCATAAGCATGAACTTGTTTCCCTTCGGTAAAGTTGTTCTTCATGCCGGCGGTAAAATTGAAAAACTTCAGGCTCACCGTGCCATTGCCGTCACTGATTTTCACCGACAGCATTTTACGTTTGCCGAAGATGGTATCGACGCTCATGACTTTGCCTTGTACCGCCGCCCATAACCCAGCATGTAGCTTGGCCATGGGATAGATACGGGTGCGATCTTCGTAGCGAAGTGGCAGATGAAAGAGCAGATCTTGAACGTTATTGAGCCCGACTTTTGCTAGCTTTTCAGCGACTTTGGCACCCACTCCAGAGAGCGAAGTAAGGGAGATGGCTGAAAGGAGTTGGGACATAAATAGCGCTCTTACAGAAAGGAAAAATAGATAAACTATTCAAGCATTTTACTGTCTTTTTGTACAGGGAGAATTTGCAGTGATATGAGACAGTTATTGAATTGAGCTAATGATGACGGTGTGAAATATTGAGCGATGAGATACAAAAAATACCCTGTATTTGGCTTATTGAGAATAAGTAAAACACAGGGTATTCAATATCTAAATCGGCTTTGTTTGCGTTTCGTTTATGGGCGCAATATTGACGAGTCCCAAACGAGTACGCTAGCCGTTAGTTCTTCTTTCGGCGAACCTTGAGAACATGCGGCATGACACGAATACGTTTCATGATTTTCGCAAGATGTACGCGGTCTTTGGTGGTCAATAGCACCGTCACGGTGTACAGACGGCCATCGCGCTCTTCTGTTGAAAGACCATGAATGTTTGAACCCGTCTTAGAGATCACATTGGTTAACTCTGCCAATGCACCTTGATGGTTTTGAACATCAACTTGCAATTCAGCGGTAAACTCTTGATCGTATTCATCAGACCATTCAACCGCCATGTACTTGTCTGGCTCACGTTGATAACCGCGAACATTCGGACACGTTTCACGGTGAACCACTAAGCCTTTACCCGGTGATACATGTGCAATGATGTGATCATCAGGAATTGGGTGACAACATTTGGCGAAGTTGAGCAGTATGCCTTCAGCACCACGGATAGGCAGCTTTTTCCTCGGCTTGCCGTCTGTGCCTTCGACTTCTGTTAATTCATCTGCTGAGCCAAGTAAGCGACGAGCAATAACAATACTCATTAACTCACCCAGTCCAATAGCTGCCAGCAACTCATCCATGTCAGCCATTTTCAGCTCAGAAAGAACATGTTGAACGTTCTCTTCTGCGAGATCCGTAATGGAGCTCTCACCCAATGCGTGATTTAGCAGACGACGACCCAATGTGACGGAGTCTTCACGGCGCATGGTTTTCAGAACTTGACGGATCTTAGTTCGAGCGCGAGAAGTCACAACATAGTTGAGCCATGCAGCATTTGGACGAGCACCAGGCGCGCTGATGATCTCAATGGTTTGGCCATTTTTGAGCGCTTTGCTGAGTGGGTAAGGATTAAGATCGACTCTTGCTCCTACACACATATTGCCAACGTCAGTATGCACGGCATAAGCAAAATCGACAGCCGTTGCGCCTACTGGAAGTTCAACGATGCGACCTTTTGGCGAGAAAACGTAGATCTCATCTGGGAACAGATCAGATTTCACATTTTCAATAAATTCAAATGAGTTACCGGCGCTTTGTTGCAACTCTAATAAGCTTTGCATCCAGCGCTGAGCTTTCACCTGAGCGGTTGTGCCAGTGCGATCGCCATTGCCTTTATAAGACCAGTGTGCCGCGACACCTTTGTCTGCCATTTGATCCATATCTTCAGTACGGATTTGCACTTCCACAGGCACGCCGTGAGGGCCAACCATTGAAGTGTGCAGAGATTGGTAGCCATTGGCTTTTGGTACTGCAATGTAATCTTTCATGCGACCAGGACGTGGCTTGTACAGGCTGTGTACTTGACCAAGCGCACGATAACAAGTATCGGCACTGTCTACTACGACACGAAAAGCGTAGATATCCATGATGGTGTGAAAACGCTGCTCTTTGGTTTTCATCTTGTTATAGATGGAGAACAGGTTCTTTTCACGACCAAATACACGAACGTTAAGGCCAACATCTTCAAGACGGCCTTTGATTTCGGTATGGATACGCTCGATCATTTCGTTACGGTTGCCACGCGCGACCTTCACCACATTTTTTAAAACGCGGTAACGGTTAGGGTATAAAGCTTCGAAACCGAGCTCTTCAAGTTCAGTCTTAATATTATGAATACCAAGACGATGAGCAAGAGGAGAGTAGATCTCTAACGTTTCACGAGCAATGCGGCGTTTTTTATCGGGGCGTAATGCTCCCAAAGTGCGCATGTTGTGAGTGCGGTCGGCAAGTTTGATCAAGATAACGCGAATGTCTTGCACCATGGCAAGAACCATCTTACGAAAGTTTTCGGCTTGCGCTTCTTTGCGATCACGAAATTTAAGCTTATCCAGCTTAGATACACCATCCACAAGCTCAGCCACAGTAGTACCAAATTGAGCTTCGAGCTCCTCTTTGGTCACTTCAGTATCTTCAATAACATCGTGAAGAAGGGCTGCTTGCAAGCTCTCAATATCTAGGCGCATTTCCGCCAGAATACGAGAAACAGCAACAGGGTGGATAATATACGGTTCACCGCTTGAGCGGGTTTGCCCTTCATGGGCGTCTCTCGCTACCACATAAGATTGACGCAGAGCCTCAACTTGAGGCTCTGTTAGGTATTCTTGGGCAACGTCTTTGAGGCTATCAAATAGATACAAATTAAAGGCCCGGAAGGTTACTTGATTCGAATAATCGTATTAACGAGTGTGAGCGATGCTGCTAACTGCTGCTAGCTCTGCCGCTTCTTGCTCTTGTTGCTCTTGACGTTCACGAGCATCTAATACGTCTTTAGTGATAAGGCCTTCTTCGATTTCGCGAAGTGCGATAACCGTTGGCTTATCATTTTCTTCAGGCACTAGTGAATCTTTACCGCCAGTCTGCATCTGACGTGCGCGACGTGCAGAGATAAGAACTAGGTCGAAACGATTACCAACTTTTTCAACAGCGTCTTGTACAGTTACGCGTGCCATAAGAGAACTCCAAATAGTTTATTAAATTTATTTTTAATGACGAGAAAGTATACAAGCTAAAAAGATTACTTTCTAGCTTGCTGTTTACTTATTCTCTAAGGAAAGCACTGTTCTCATAAGAAAACGGGTTAGTTGAGAGTGATTACTCCGCTAACAGTGCGGTCAGCATACCAGTATACTTGGCAGACTGTTTATCTTGTTTCAAACGTTCAGCACGAATAATTGCTCTGAAATCCATCAATGCAGCATCAAAGTCATCATTAATGATCACATAATCATATTCGCTGTAATGAGAGATTTCTGATTTCGCTTCACTCATGCGTTTTGCAATAACTTCTTCGCTATCTTGGCCGCGCGTATTTAAGCGACGCTCTAGCTCACCATTTGATGGTGGCAGAATAAAGACGCTTTTTGCCTGAGGCATCTGTTTGCGGATCTGACGTGCACCTTGCCAATCAATATCAAGGAAAACATCAATACCTTTGTTTAGGTTATCTTCAATCCAAACTCGTGATGTGCCGTAGTAGTTGCCAAATACTTCAGCATACTCAAGGAACTCTTCTTTCTTGATGAGATCTTCAAAATGGTGTTTTTCTACGAAATGGTAATGCATACCATCTTCTTCACCTGGGCGCATGCCACGAGTGGTATGAGATACAGATACCTTCATTGCGTAGGTTGGGTTGGTTTCCAGCATAGCTGAGATTAAGCTCGATTTTCCTGCGCCGCTTGGTGCAGACACGATGTAAAGAGTACCTTTGCCCATCTGTATTATTCCACTGTTGTTTTGGATTGTATGCCAGCTAAAAATTGCCGACATAGTAAAGATAGCACCAACCTGTATCAAAAAACGTGATTGTGAGTTTTATCGATATTCAGGTCAGAAAAATGGAGGCGAAGAGTAGCACGATCTTGAAGATCTTCTCAAGAAAAAGCTGTTTGTGCTCGTGTAAGAAAAACGCTCAAGTAAGCTTTAATAACGAGCAAAGACTGCTTGAATTATGTGCGATGTCAAAATAATGTGAAATAGTTTCTTATTATTCATAATATCAATGTGATTTTTAATTGAAATTTAATAGTATATTATGTCATTTAATTTGTAGTTAGGGTTTTAAAATGTCAGACAGTTTACTTATCGTTGATGATTCATCGTTTTCTCGCCGAATGATCAAGCGCGCAATTCCACAAAGCTGGGAAGTAAGCATTACTGAAGCTTCGGGCGGAGAAGATGCACTTTCTCAATGCTCAAACTCTAATTTTGATATTCTTTTCCTTGATATTACAATGCCGGACATAGATGGTATTGAAGTGCTTAAGCGCCTTAAAACGATGGAATACAGTGCAAGTGTTTACGTTATTTCTGCGGATATTCAACCTGCAATACGTGAAGAAGCGTTCCAACTTGGCGCAAAAGGCTTTTTACCAAAACCGATCTCTGCTGAAGAGCTTGAATCATTTTTACGCCAGGAGGGCGTGCAATTATGAGTTCGATCCATTTAAATGCTGATGAGTTTGATGCGCTGCGTGAGCTGACTAATATTGGTATGGGCCGTGCAGGTGCTAAATTATCTGAGCTGTTTGAAAGTAAGGTGAAGCTATCTGTCCCTCATGTTGATTTAGTATCACAAGAAAAGATCACCGCTTTAGTCCAAGATTTTGGTCAAAAATCTGATCCAGTGAATATCGTGCAACAAGAATTCATTGGTGAAATGATTGGTCGCTCTTCAGTGATGTACGGTGGTGGAACGTTTACTTCATTAATGGGTTACTTAGGCTATGATGAAGAAGACGCAACATCAACGGCAACTCAACATGAAATTCTTAATGAGTTAACGAATGTCATTAATAGCGCGAGCCTTTCTGGTTTATCGGAAGAGTTGCAACTTGATTTACACCTGTCTCAGCCTGCAATTTTGTTCTTTGATACGCAAAGTACTCAAGTTGATGATAGCCGATTAGCGTACTCGGATTCAGATGCACATATTCTATTGATTGATATTAAGTTAGAGATCGAAGAGAAAGGCGTGCATTGTGACAATATTATCTCTTTAAAAGAGGAAGGGCTTATTAACCTAGTCTCTTCACTACGGAAACTGATGGCATGATAGAAAGTGGTGAATTTGATTTCTCTTCGGTTCTAGAGTCGATGTCAACAGCGGGCGTTTTTGCTGTTGACCGCCGTCTGAATGTGATTTTTTGGAATCGCTTCATGGAGATCCATAGCAAACTCAAATCAGAAGAGATTCTTAATCAGCACTTACCTCGGTTTTTCCCAGAACTCAAAGAGGGCTGGTTTGCCAAAAAAGTGCGTTCAGTGATGGTGCTAGGAAATCAATCCTACACCAACTGGACGCAACGTCCGTATTTGTTGCATTTCCCAACTAGTCAGTTTTCGGGCGTTGAGTCATCGCAAATGTATCAAAACTGTGCAATGTGGCCGTTGCTGGATACGAATGGCACCGTCCAAGGTGTATGTATCTCGATACATGATGTGACCGAGATGGCTCAAGCACAGTTGTTGCTTGAAGAGGCGACAGAGCAAGTACTGACTCTTGAAGAGACAAGTAACCGTGACGAACTCACTGGTTTATACAACCGTCGTTACTTCTTTGAACAGCTAAACCATGACATTGCGCGTTGTAAGCGCTATGAATGGTCTCTGACATACGCGATTTTTGATGTCGATAAATTTAAACATATCAATGATACCTATGGTCACCCAGTTGGCGATGAAGTCTTAAAAGAGCTGGGAAATCGTGTTCATCACTGTTTGCGAACATCTGATACGTTATGCCGTTTTGGTGGCGAAGAGTTTGTTCTTCTACTGCCTAATTTACCCGATGAATTCGCGCGCGGTGTATTAGAGAGAATTTGCCAATCTATCGCGAAAAAACCAATTACTGTCGATGGTGTAGACATTCCAGTTACGATCAGCGTGGGCGGCGGCATTGTGGATTTTGAAGTGCCTGCAAAAGATATTTTATCTGATACAGATAAAGCACTTTATAAAGCAAAACAAAGTGGCAGGAACTGTGTCGTAATGGCTTCTGATTGCAAGAATGATTGATTTTTATATGCTTCGATTAATATCAGAAAAGCCCTAGTGATTAGGGCTTTTTTGATCCGATAGAGTCAGAATGGCGATTAGAATATTAAACTCATCAAAAATCAAATGGATGCACTCAAGTCTTTCTTTGTTATTAATTATTGACCACCAATTTAACCACCAGTGGTTCACTTCCTAGATACAAGCCTATTAGGCTATGAAGTACCTTAACTCAACCCCCCTGCCTGACGCAAAGTATCAGCTTTGAGTTTCCTTCTCCAGTTACGTGATAGTTATTCATATCTCTATGGGTGTTATAGTGTCCATAAATTACAAAATAACGCTATAATAGACATTACTGTATCCAATAAGGCTGCGTATGAAATTTTCACTTTTAGATGATACCGATGTAAGCCAAGCTTTTTCTACTCATCTGCGTGGCTTACGCAAACAAGCGAAGCTATCGCGAGAGGCACTGGCCCAGCGTAGTTGTGTACCTGCTTCGACCATAAAAAAGTTTGAACTCACCGGACAAATTTCATTTCGTCAGCTGCTGCTTTTGTGGCAGTCGCTGGATTCACTAGACAGACTTTATCAATTGACACAAACAACGTCTGACCGTACCGCTTTACCGACCAGTATAGAAGAGGTGCTTAAAGATGAGCTTTAAATCCATCCAAAAGTTGAATGTGGAGCGCACTCTCACAACGGGCGAAACTGTATCTGTGGGTGTATTAGCGCAAAACCGCCAAGGTGTTTTCTTTCAGTACGATGAAAACTATATAAGCAGGTTTGGCAATTTATCCCCTTTTACGCTTCAAGATGATGCGCGATTGCAGCAAGCACAGAAAGGGCCGCACCAAGGCATTCACGGCGTTTTTGGTGATAGTCTTCCCGATGGTTGGGGTTTGCTGTTGCAAGATCGAGTATTCCGCCAACAAGGTATTTTGCCAGCACAAGTAACAGCAATGGATAGGCTGGCTTTTGTTGGCCAGCAAGGAATGGGGGCATTGTCTTTTACGCCTGTATCAGAGCTCTCATTAGAAAATCGTTCAGATATTGATTTGGAAACACTTGGCCTTGAAGCCCAAACCTTGTTCGACCAGTCCCTCTCTGATGAGTTAGACGGTAGCACTCAGCAAGTGTTAGCAACCTTGGTAGCCGTCGGTAGCTCTGGCGGTGCTAGACCTAAAGCGCAAATTTATATGCCTGCTGGCGACGCGACCCAATGCCGCACCTATGCACAACCTGGCGATGAAGCATGGTTAGTTAAGTTTACTTCTAAGAACTTAGCCTTGGGCCACGAAGAAGGTTTGTGTGAAGCGGCCTATTTAGAAATGGCTGGGTTGGCAAAATGTCAGCCACCGACGTGGCAGTTAATCGAAGCACCTACAAGTAGTGGTGCTAAAGCATGGCTTGCGTTAAAGCGTTTCGATTATTTACCCGCGCAAGAGAAGGCTGGGCGTTTACATATGCACAGTGCCTGCGGCTTATTGGATGCTGATTTTCGAAGCCCGAGCTTAGACTACAGCGACCTTATTAAAGCCAGTCGTCAACTCTGTAAGTCACCAGCTGCTGGGCAACTTCAATTTCGTCGCGCAATGTTTAACTTATTTGCCGCGAACCAAGATGATCACAGTAAGAACTGGGGCTTTTTACAGGCAGATAATGGAAGCTGGCAACTCGCACCATTTTACGATGTAACGTTTAGCCCTCACCCTTTTAACGAGCATGCTACTGCCTTTGCTGGCTACGGAAAAGCGCCACCACTCAAAGTGATGCAAAAGCTGGCTGCTAGTGCAGGCTTTGCTAATTGGAAGGAAGCGCAGCAATGCATTCAAGAGGTAGTTGATGCCACTAGTCAGTTTAGGCAGCTTGCTAAGCAACACGGGGTGAGTAAGACCACTGTGTCAGCGATAGAAAAAACACTTGCAGAGCGTAAGCAAGAAAATGCGGCATTGCTGGTTTGAGGTGGCGTTTCTTAAGTTGGCGTAGCATTAAGATAAAATAAGACGAGTAGATAAAACATGAAACCAGGTCGAAATGAACCTTGCTCTTGTGGCAGCGGTAAAAAGTACAAACGTTGCTGCATGAACAGTATATCTAAGCAACACGCATCAATGCTGGATGATATTGAGCAAGTTGCTGCAATGAACCCTAACTTGTCTATAGAAGAACTTAATATTGTTGCAGAGCAAAAAATGAAGGCGGCTAATGAACGGCCTCATCCTGACTTTTGTGGCCTTTCGCCAACACAAATGAGTAATTGGTTTTATGCACCTTTCAAGGAATTGGAACAGGTCACGATAAAGACGCCAGACGATCTTAAGACCAGCCCGGTGATGCGTTACTTAAAATTGATATTAGATGAAGCAATGCAAAACGATGGCTCATTTAAAGCCACCAGCAAGGGCAACTTACCGACAATAATCGTCAAACAGGCCAGTGAATTATTGCCAGAGTTTGCAGTATCTCAATTTGAACGACATATCAGTATCAGTGAATATGCAGGCAGTAACGAAGATAAATTTAATGCATTGCATTACAGCCGAGTGCTAGCAGAGATAGCGGGTATAATCTATCGCCGCAGTGGCCGTTATCATGTTAAAAAAGCAGCTCAAAAGCAGTACCTAGCACACGGCATTCAAGCGTTCTTTATCCCAATGCTCGAAGCGGCAACCTCTCAGTACAATTGGGGCTACCTAGATGGATGGGAGCACGAGATTGATTTAAGAACCTTCTGGCTATTTATGCTGTGGCGCTTGCAAAGTCATGGCAATACAAAGCAGTTGATTGAAGAGGTCATTACCGCATTCCCTGACTTACTGCTGAGATGCCCTGAAGATGAGTACTCGACCCCAAGTCAGCTACTAGGCACAATGATTGAATCGCGTTTTATTAAACGGTTTCTGGAGTTTTGGGGTTTTGTGACGGTTGCGCCAATGAAGCATATTGATGATTTCCGGGCGCCAAATAAAGTAGAAGTTCAGCCATTGATGACGCTCGCTTTCCAATTCAAGCTTGAAATCTGATAAAGGGAAGAGGATGTGTTAGATATCTCGATGCTAGATAAGGGTGTAAGTCAGCTAAAGGGGGTTATGCTTTGGATTTCAGGGATGTCATCATTACTTTTTAGCCGTTAACTTAATTATTAATGGCTATTGTTTTACCCACCGTTAACCTTTGTGGTAAATCTATCATGCCCACCATCGTATTAAATAATACGATGGTGGGAAGGTATTTTAATTACTTAAATACAATTGTAAATTTACTCGATATTCTGGATCTTCTCGTTGATTGTAAATTAAATTAATTTATTTATCATGTAGTTGAAGCCTGGTGTGCGAATGAAATATAAATATAACCACCACTTTAACCACCATGCAGTTACGCTCCCTTCACAATGAACTTAATCTGCTTGTTTTGAAACTCAGGTAACAATAGGTCACTTTCTAGAAGGTGACTTAAAAACATCTCTCCATGTTGTTCCGACAGTGTTTTTCCTCCAACCAAAGTGCTCCCACCAAACTGACTACAAAAACGATATGGATACATCGCTATTTTATGCTCTGCCGTCCAGTACCTCGCATGCAACCCTTTTTCCTTTATCTGTTCGGGTGACATTAACAAAGGAAATGATATGTATAGATTATCATGACACCATTTTGCATCTTTTAGTTGTCGCAGATACGCGCGATCTTTAGAGCAACGAGAAATCATGTTATCAATATGCGCTTTGATTAACTTACCAACTTGTATCTCAATAGCGCCATCATTAAGGTCACTCTTTATGCTTGGCTTTTCAATGGAGAGGATAAGCTTGCTTACATTTTTGCTTTTCCAATCTCTCAGAGGGCCGGACCAGATGTTTGATCTCAGGCTCGATGTTTCCTTAAATTGGCTAGCAACCCATTCTTCAATTTTGACTGAGCCATCATTAAAATGAAGCTCTTTCCAGGCAAAATTTTGCTGTATTAGGTTTCGCTTAAACTCACTTTCATTGGGGACAAACTCAACTACAGGTCTGTCTAGATTATCCTTAGCTTCATAGTGGTCCAATAATTTCTCTATTACCCGTTCATGAGTTTCAAAGCCAACGCTATGAGTGCTTAAGCGCTTGTAGAGCTCTTTACTGATTTTGATATCCATATAAACAACCTGCGATGTAATGATTTTACTTTTAATGTAAAAGCTATATATTTAATTGTAATGGCTATTCATACCTTGTCAAAGCCTGTTTATAACGCTTTGATGTGGACCTGTGCTCAAAATCAACTCAGATATATTTCATCTTCCTGGATAAACCGAGAACCAGGAGAATATGATGGAAATTATTAAAAATCGCAGTGACCGCTTTCTTCGATTACGCGATGTGATGGAAGTTACTACACTGTGCCGTAGCAGTATCTATCTCTTAATCAAAGCAGGTGAATTTCCTAGGAATTACGCAATTATGGGTAAGCGTAAAGCCTGGCTTGAAAGTGAGGTGCAAGCTTGGTTGCTAGCAAGAGTCAGTGCTCCATATTAGTTTAAGTATCAGTCGAGAGGCTATCGCTAATCTATAACAGGTTGGCGATGGCTTTTATGACTCTAGGATCTTTAATACCTAGTTCACCTAAACTCAGCATAAGAGCTTTAGCTTTTTCTTTTGTGCGCTGCATTGCGATCTCTACAGTATCATACGCTTTGAGAATGTCAGTTTTACAATAAGGTAAAGTATTCTCATCACCACTATCTCTTTTCATTACGGCGATTTGTCTAAATGTGTTTTGGCGTTCAATAAATGCTGAAGAAACTTGTTCTATTTTTTTTGTTAGTTGCTCCCTCCTCCTGGCTAGATCTTCCAACTTACCTTCATTAGTTGTTGGATCATTCTTACGCTCATGTTGAGAAATCGACTCATATGCTTCAAGTAACTCCGCAATTGCAAGGTAATGCTTGTTGTGTAGCTTCTTATCAATCCGTTCATTTATATACTCTTGAACCACCATATCATTGATAGATTTGATGGTGGCTTGTTGCACTCTTTCTAGCTCATCTTCAGTTATGGCCATCATCTGTTCAAAGAAACTTGCATTGAAAACGATTCGTTGTGGTAATGAAAAATTCTTAAAACTTCTCTTCTGGATGCTGATGAATTCGAGATCTTTTAGGGTTTGTATGGCAGCAGTTAGGCTTCTAGAGCTCATGCTTAAGCGATTCATTATCTCGTCGTTTTTTATAGTTAAAGACAATGTTGCATAATCCATTTCTGATTGAAGTAGGTTGCATAACTTAATCAAATTCACTTTTTTTGATGAGGACAACTTAAAGGAATTCTGACTTTCTAGGTAGCTCAGGGTTGTCAGTGGGTTGGTAATTTCCCCAAATTTATTAGCATCGCTTTGAAGTTTACGTAGCTTATCCATAAAGCCATACGGCTTTTCAACATTTGCGATGATGAAGGATACTTCCCCTAAAGCAGCAAAGTTAAGTACTTCAGTAGGGAGTGCGAGATGGTCTAAATTTAAGGCATTTCGGCAAAGTGGATATTGATATTTATGCACCTGTAAACTCTCGACATTACCGCTCTTGAAGACAATCCAGTAGCTAGTCGCAAAGGGAAGGGTAATAATCATGTCGTCATTTATTAATGCAAGTTGGTTCATAGCTAGTCTTCTTAATTTAGGGAGTTTCCATTTTGCAATGGAAGTTTCATAATTTATATCAAGAATTATGACATGGTATGAGCGGAGAAAGCCAGTTTTTGTAGCTTGTAAGTAACTTGTTATCTAGCTGTGATTTGAGCACTGTCGATATGGGTAATATATACGCTCTTTAATAGAGTGAGATGGCATGGCCATGCAGGGCAACACAGGTCAGGGAAGCAACAATTTTTACGAATGAAAAAGAAGAGGAGTGAACCCTACAGCAACTAGGAATTACCAATATACTATGCGAGTAGGTTAACATTACGACTAACGGCTCTCTCGCCTTGCCCTCCAAGGCTTAGTGGCCTACTTTTTATTTTTTGCAATAGTAGAGGGGAAATGTCGGTAATGGTAATACACTAGTACTTACCAGTTCATTAATAACCCCTAGGTTAGTAATGCGTTAGTGGAGCCAACTTAATAATTATAAAACCAGTATTCATTTGAACGTAACTCATCAATGGATACAAAGTAATGCCTAAACACCCAACCAATAAAAACCTGACACTCATCAAAGCAACTACCTTTAAAACCCTTCCTTTGGGAAGACCTCGCTACCAAGGGGCTTTTGAGTTTATAGAAGAGTATTTGAACACGAACATTAACGTGATGAATAGCGCACTACGCACTCACGCTAGAACGCTAGCAGTGAGGGTTGATTTGCACCTACCAAGACAAGCATCAGGGAATGCTTCCTTTAATAATTTTCAAGAAGCGTCAATTACACGTTTCATTAAATCTTTGAAAAGTAAAATTGGAAACCACATCTCACGTACCCGTCGTAATGGTAACAGTACTCACCGTTCAGAGGTGCAATACGTTTGGGTTTGTGAGCAAGGGGAAGATGGGCAAGATCATTACCACCTAGTCTTGTTTCTTAACAATGACACCTTTCGTCACCCTGGAATTAAACGTACAGGCCAAGAACCAAGTAAACTTATTAGTATGATTATCGGCGCATGGGGAAGTGCACTTAAAGTTGACTCGGATACTGCGTGGCATTTAGTAACAATTCCTCCTGGTGCTTCCTATCTCTTAGGTAACACGTTTAAACATGATGATACGTACTGTCTTTTGTTTCAGAGGCTTAGTTACTTCGCTAAGGTGAAATCCAAAGTTTATAAGGAAAATCGCAATAGCTATGGCAGTAGTCGTTTGCGCAGGCAAAGATAAAAAGTGCTAGTAATCTCATAGGGAGCTCTTCTGTCGATTGAACTATTTGGCAAAAAAAGACACCAAACACTACGGTGAGGGGCGTCGGAATTTTGGTACCAGTTATCGGTAGTCGTGAATGGAGGGTGTTTAGCCCTCCATTGTTTTAATCAAACCATGATGTAATGGTACTCCACGTATTACCCACCACTTCAATGGGTGCAAGGACGACATCAACAGCTGTCTCTACAGTGCCCGTTATAAGTTCGCCAGTCGCACCGATGATTTCACCATCACTCAGTTTATCGTAGGTATTACTCAGTGTATCAACGGTACCCTTGTATGCAGCCTCAATAGGTTTAGCTACAAGATCGCCAGGAGCCCCTACAACGGTGTTTACACTATCAGGCAAGCCAATGTATTCACCCACGTACTTGGCCCCTGTAGAGGCGATAGCGATGGTGCCTAGCGGACCTTTAGCAAACTGCTTAGCTGATTGACCGAGTAGACCTTGCCTAGCAGCAATATGAACGATTACATGACCGCCGTTACTCACTTGGTTAGACGTATGTCGCTGTTCAATGCAGCGGTTGACGAAGTGTTCACAATTGTTCGTGGCTACATCATAACCACGTTTGCCTAACTGCTGCCTTGCGTAATCAATGGCATCTTGTGGATAGGGCGAACGTCGTTTCACTCTGATTTCTTTATTATCAGAAAACGCAGCTAAGCAACTGAGTATGACTTGCTTAGCGTGAGCGCAAAGATGGATTACTTCGCCATTGCCAATGTATAAGCCATGGTGCTCAGTAACCCCCAGTACATCAACGTTCACCACCAGGTGATCGCCAGGTTGTAAGTGTTCCATGATAGAACCTCTCTTAGTTACAGTTCGAGTGATACGAAGTCTTTGTCGACTTCATCTTGAGTGATACCGATATAACGAAGCGTCACGCCCTCTGAGGTGTGGCGTAGCATCTTCATCACGCGACCGATATCTTTTGTGGATTGGTAGAGGAAGTACCCTCGTGTTTTGCGCATGGAGTGAGTACCCAGCGCAAGCTTGAGTTCTTGCCCTACTTGTTGAAAGGCCATAGACACCGCACGCCGAGAGATCGGCTGCGGCGGTTTATGTTTTAGTTGTTGGCATCGATGTGATTGAAATAGGTATACATGGTCTGGGTGCTTCTCTCGAACTCTACCAATGTGATCCCGTGCCTTGGTGTTTAACTGGATGTTCGCTAGCTTGCCCGTTTTGCTTTCACGAATAATGAGTCTGTCATCATTAATGTCTTCAAAGCGGATAGAGAGTAGGTCGGATATTCGTAGTGCCAGGTTTAACCCTATATGCCAAACGTCAGCCATTTGCGGATTACAACGAATAGCGAGTAAGTGGCCAATTAGTCGTATTGTGTCGTCGTCTTTGATCGCTTGGACTTCAGCCATAGCCTGCTTCCTTTTTTGTTTGTAGAAGGGTGTTTTGGGAAGCACAGAGAGGCCGACGCCGCCAAACCCTTATGTAGCAAGGGTTTCAAGCTTCCCGTTTTAACAATATGGGAAGCAGCAATATCAGCCGTTATCTGTGCTGGTGGATGTTGCTAGAAAGTGGAGGTTGAATTGTGGTGTGTTGTATTGACGATTAATGACCTCGTACTTCAATTTGGTCGTAAGCGTCCATGTCTAAGTAGGCGATAAAGTTTTCTTCCCACAATGGGTAGAGCTCCAGAATTGCGGGTGAACAAATACTCGTCCAACCTCCGTATCGAGTAAAAGCCGCTGAATTACCAAAATCAAAGTCGATATCTCGCTCAAGTTCGGGGTAAGGACCACCACAGTAACTAAAATCAGTGATGTACAAGAGCGTGTAGCGATTGTGGGTGTCTTTGCTCAATGAAATCTCCACAGGGTGATAACCACCGTTCTCAGCGTTGTAGCTTTTGTCTCTAAAGTTAATCACGATGTAATTGTCGCCGACTACCCCAGTATGTTGGTTCAGCACCTCAGCCAAGCGTTTCAATAGCGCATTGGATATTGGTAACGCTGCTTTGTTAAATGACAAGCTGTTTGATGTGTCGTTGAGTGGTGATTTAGCTGGCATAAGCGGCTCCTTACTCTTACAGACTGATTGATGGTTATTCATATCCAGCTCCTTTCAGCAAAAGAGACACAATGCTCACCAACCACAATGTGGTCGAGCACTCGCACATCAATTAACCCCAACGCATCAACCAGCCTGCTAGTAATGCGCTTGTCCGCTCTAGAGGGCTCGGCGATCCCTGATGGGTGGTTATGGGCCAGGATAACCGCAGCAGCATTAGCATTGAGGGCGGCCTTTACCACTTCTCTTGAATAAACACTTGCTGCATCGATGGTGCCAAAGAAAAGCTCTTCAAAACGAATAAGCTGGTGCTGGTTATCCAGCAGCATCAGTGCAAATACTTCACGGTCATACGAGCCAAGCTTTAGCTGTAGATACTCTTTCACGTTCTCTGGGTTCGTGAAGGTTCCTTCACGCTTGTACTTTCGCGCAAGCGCTTCGGCGGCATGCTCTAGCAGCTCATTGAGGCTAGAGGTTTGGTGAGCTGGATATTGGTTATTAGTTGGAATGGCTGGTCGAGATGTACGCATAGGGGCCTCCTTAGCTTTGTTTATTGGGCTATGCGTATTGATGAAATATATCTGAAAGGATTTTGAATGCAGGTTGGAGATAGTGAGGGATAAGGCAGGGGGCATCTAGGTAAAAAAATATTGGGGAGTCCTTGGTATGAGCGAGCTAATACAAAAGGATTCCCAGCATGAGATTTTTAAAACTACAACAAGTCATGGATAAAACAACACTTTGCCGCAGTAGCATCTACATCCTGATTAAAGCAGGTGAGTTCCCTGGAAACTATACCGTTATGGGCAAGCGTAAAGCCTGGTTAGAAAGCGAGATTGACGATTGGTTGATGGAGAGGATGCAATCAATAGAGTGAAAGAAAAACTTGAGTGAAGATATAATTACAAGGTGCTTATCGATATCTGAGTCACTTAAAGATAAAATAAGCACAAGAAACGCAGAGTTATGGGCTTAGTCCTGTAAACTGGCGGTATAAACTATAGAGTGGATACACCAAATGCCGATAGAACTTAAATTTGAAGGAGAGAAAATATTCTCTCATGTGAGAAGAAAATTACTTAAAAAAACTCCTGAAGAGGAAGTGCGTCAGAAGTATATCTGCAAACTTGTTAACGTGTATGGTTATGACCTGAATCAGATAGGTGAAGAAGTTCAAGTTAACAATTCTCAACGTGGGCAAGGGAGGGCTCTGGCTGATATCGTTATTTGGAAGTCAGAGTCAGATAAAAATGACCCTGAACACCCAAGCCCCGCTATCGTAGTGGAGTGCAAAGCTGAACATATAACGATCAAGGAAGATGATTACTTCCAGGGCTATAACTATGCTTCTTGGGCTGGTGCCGATTTTTTTGTAACGACCAACCTGAAGGAAACGAAGGTTTTTCGTGTTGTTAAAGGAAAAATGCCCAAAAAGCTTGAAGAGATTCTGGATATCCCGAGCGCTGAAAATATTGGTAATAATAAGAAGATAAAGGAACTACTTAGTCAAACAAAGGCATTTACTCGCGATGAGTTCTCAAAACTCCTTTTTAAATGTCACAATATTATTCGAAATAATGACAAGCTTTCGCCAGAAGCTGCATTTGATGAGATCAGTAAGATCCTCTTTATGAAAATCCGTTATGAACGTAACCCGGATGAAGAAAATATATTTTCCAAAGCGCAATTTCAGCGTGGTGAACAGAACCATGAAAAAAATATTCGTCCTTCACTGAAAGGAACACCAAAAGATCTGCCCTATATGCAGTTCCTCTTTGATCGAACAAAGGATGAGTTCAAAAACGATGACTTATTTGATCAAAATGAACATGTTCGCATTCGCCAAACAAGTTTTGAGGCAATCGTAAAAGAGTTGGAAAGATACAACTTATCTACAACCTCAGATGATGTGAAAGGTATCGCGTTTGAGCAGTTTCTTGGAAGGACTTTCAGAGGTGAGTTGGGGCAATTTTTTACTCCTCGCACAGTAGTAGATTTTATAGTCGAAATTCTTGACCCTTCTGAAGGGGAGGTTATTTGTGACCCTTGCTGTGGAAGCGGTGGTTTCTTAATTAAAGCTTTTGAGTACATACGTTCAAAAATTGAAGCGGATATTCATCAAACTAAAGAGACGATTAAGGCTAAATACTATAGTGAAGCTTATGAAAAACTTTCGAGTAAGGATAAGCAGAAAACTGATATTGAAGTGGGTACATTGTTTTCTAAACTTAATACTGAGCTAGATATAAACAGAAAAGAAAAAGGCCAAGAGAGTCGTCTTCGACGTCTTTCGTACGATTGTATTTTTGGAGTTGATGCCAACCCGCGTATGGCACGAACATCTAAGATGAACATGATAATGCATGGGGATGGACATGGTGGAGTACACCATAACGATGGGCTATTGAATGTAAACGGTATTTTTGAGAACCGCTTTGATGTGATTATAACTAATCCTCCATTCGGTTCACGTGTTGAAAAATCATTGAAAATCACTGAACAGGATAAGTACACCGACGAAGAACGTATTGCAGCTTATCGTGAGCGATATGGTAGTGCTTACGACAAAGCTCTGAAACAGGTTAATGAGAATATTGGTGAGCCGTTAAAGGACCTCTACGAAACAGGGAAAATGTCTTCGCTTACGGAGGTGCTTTTTATTGAGCGGTGCCTCAACTTATTGAAACCAGGTGGGAGAATGGGGATTGTGCTTCCTGAAGGAGTGTTAAATACAAGTAACCTACAAAAAGTACGTCAATTTTTTGAGAGCAAAGCAAAGCTTATTTTGATTACCTCTATTCCTCAAGATGTATTTGTGGCTTCTGGCGCAACAGTGAAACCAAGCATTCTGTTTCTTAAAAAGTTTAATGAAACAGAAATCAAAGAATGGGAAACACTTGAGAGCAAAGCGGCTAAGGAAGTGGGGGGTAAATATGCCCCACAGACTGATCCAATTGAGGATGAGCTAAAAAAACGTGGGAAAGAGTCAATTTCTTTGAATGAAAAGAAAAAGCTACGCTTGGAGTTGAAAGAACTTAAACAGAAGGTTGCGAGTGAGATTCGTAAAAAGATTAAAGCTGATTTTGACTATGAAATACCCATTGCAGAAATTGAAAAAGCAGGTATTACCAGCACTGGTGCTAAATGTGAAAATGAACTGATTCCCCTAGCTGAGGAATATGCTAAGTACCGTAAAAAGGCAGGCCTCTGGAGTACTACAGGAACAAATGTCGAATATGTTCTACAGATGGATAATTTAATACGAATAGATATAAGTGGTGAGAATAGAGAAGAGATGACTGTTTATGAGTAACCTTCTTTCAACAGTTGCATTTACTGATCTAGTAAACTGGAGTGTTCGCTTTCTCAATACGACCAATCTTGACTATAAACAGGAGTTTAAACTCTATCGAATTGGTGATTTCCTCACAAGGAATAGAAACACCATTGAGATAGAAGATGAAGTTGAGTATCGACGCGTTACAGTAAAGCTTTACAGCAAAGGCGTTACTCAACGTGATTCTTTAATGGGGAAAGACATTGGAACTAAACGGCAGTTTCTGATTTCTCCAGGTCAATTTATAATGTCAAAAATTGATGCTAGAAATGGTGCTTTTGGAATCGTGCCGGACGAGCTGGATAAAGCAATCGTTACAGCTGACTTTCTGACATATAACATTGAAGAAAATAAAATAGCCCCTCGATTTTTGCATCTTTTAACTGCTACTAATCAATTTATCAAATTTTGCGAGAACTCAAGCAGCGGAACAACTGGTAGGCAAAGAGTAAAAGAGAGTGAGTTCCTTGATATAAGAATCCCACTTCCTGATCTACCAACACAAAATCGAATTGTAGATGCCTATGACACAAAGGCTATTGTAGCTTCAGAGCACGATCAAAACGCTGAGCTGCTAAAGGTGGAAATTAAAAAGTATTTTGATAAAGAGCTAGGAATTAAAGAAATAGAACATGAATCTATTAAAGGTGCACTTAACTTTATTCGATTTAAAAACCTTGCAGAATGGGGCGTTGATAAAAATCATCAAACACAGATTGCTCAATTTGATACACAATACAATATTCTTAAAATTTCAGAATTAGCAACTGTAAGTAGTGGTGGAACCCCAAGTAGAAATCGTAAAGATTTCTATGAAAAAGGGACTATTCCGTGGGTAAAAACAGCTGAAGTTGTTAATGCTGTAATTAACGATACTGGCGAAAAAATCACAAAGCTTGGATTAAGCAATAGCAGTGCAAAACTATACCCAATTGGAAGCCTTATTATTGCAATGTATGGCCAAGGAGCAACAAGAGGAAGGACTGCTAAACTAGGGGTTAATGCAGCGACAAATCAAGCATGTGCAGTATTAACAAGTATCGATACAACCAAAGTGGATACTGATTATTTATGGCATTATTTAATGCACGAGTATGATCGTATAAGAGCACTTGCCAGTGGTAATAACCAGCCGAATTTAAATGCGGCGATGATAAAAAATTATCCTGTTATTCTCCCGCCGCTTGCACGACAGGTTGAGATAGTTAAAGTCGTTTCTGAGGTTAAGGAAAGAATAAAGAATAGCTCCTCTATTGCCAGAACTCTTCATGTTCAAACGATAGAAGAGTTTGAAAAAGAGATATTTGAGTAATAAAAAGGATAACTAATGGAATTAAAGCGTCTATGGGTGGGGGATTATAAAAACCTTAAAGACTTTGAGTTTGATTTTTCAAGCAAAGAAAGTTGCACCGTCATTATTGGTAATAATGGAAGTGGGAAAAGTAATATCATAGAAGTGATTGGGATGATTTTTTCATGCCTTTACTATAATAACTATGCTGACTTTTCATCTGAGAAATCTATTATTTTTGATTTTGAAATCGAATATAATGTCAGAGGTCATGATGTTAAAGTTATATGGAAAGACAATGATTTTAGTATTGATGTTGATAACTCTAATTTCACATACAATGGAAGTGAAGAGTTTAGGGTTTATGCACCTTCTCAAGTGATTGCTATATATAGCGGTGAAGAGAAAAGGTTATGGGATCAAATTTTCTCACACTCATATTTCAGTTTTATTCAATCTGTTAAGCAATCCCCAATGACTCATTGGAATCAATTACAACCCATGGTATATCTTAATAAATATTGTTGGGATATTGCTTTGTTATCGTTATTGTTTGCAGAAAAAACTGAAATTGAAAATGAGTTTTCATTTTTTCGTAAGTCTGTTCTCGGAATTAATGAGATAGATTCAATTACGTTTGAAATTGATTTACAAAAACAAACAGAGTGGAGTGATAATGAAGTTGTTGAGTTTGTAAGGGCTCTAAATCCAGAAAAAAGAACAAGTGTTACTGTTTCAGTGTCCGATTTTGTAGATCTATACCAAGGTTCAAATGCGGATTTCTATGGCCTTCTTTCAGCGGCAAGCATGCCCAAGACAGATAAGCTCATAAAAAACATATCAATTGCTTTTAATGAAGATTTAAATGTTTCTTCACTTAGTGAGGGAGAGAAAAAACTCTTATTAGTCAACACTGTTCTGCGTATTCTTGCTGATAACGAAGCATTGCTTCTTTTTGATGAACCAGACTCTCATCTTCATATAAAACGAAAGCAGCATTTAGCTAACTTGCTTCTTGATGATAAGGTAACGGAAACAGAAAGGGTAGTCACTACGCACTCTCCCACGTTGGCAAATTCCTTTGCTAATAATCACCTAGTGATGTTGGAAAGTATAGGTGGTAAAGCTAAATTGGTTTCTACGGATAACCAAAATGTTGTTAGTAAGTTAACTGAAGGCATCTGGAATGCACAAGAACAGAATGTTTTTCTTAGTTCAAATAATGATATTCTTCTTGTTGAAGGGAAAGACGATGAAATTTATATAACAGAGGCTCTCAAAAGGTTGCAACCAACGAATCCTTCTTATGAAAATCTAGAGTTTGAGTTTATTACTATGGGAGGAGCTGCGGGGTTAGCGCTATTTGTTGATAAGTTCACACCGAAAGAAGGTCAAATAATTTTAGCTCTACTTGATCGTGATGAAGCGGGAAAGAAGTCTTTAAAGACGGTTTTTGGTGTAGATAAAGATGAAAAAGTATTTAATAGAGAAGTGAAAAACAATACTGTAATAGCTTGTTACCCCAAACGAAATGGGTTTTCTCAAAGTGCTTCAAGGTTTGAAGTGGAAGATTATTTTTTGGTGGAAAAAATACGTATTGAAGGCGTTAAAATTCTCCAAAATGACAATAGTAGTAATTTCAACAGTGTAGTTAATGTAAATAAGCAATTAAAGAGAAAGCTATCGACTTTATGTCAGGAGGATAGCTTTGACGCTGATGATTTTAATGGTTTTAAAACATTATTTAACTACATCTTAGAGGTTAAAGAAGAGGCAGCGAATTCTTAGAGTTGATTGATTTGGTCAGCTAATTCATAATTTTTAGTAGCGTATTTGCTAAAGTAGCTAAAGCCTCTCTACGCTCTTCAAAATAATCATACTGATCATAAATCCCTTCAACACCCTTTAACTTGTGATTCAAGCATCTCTCGGCCACATGGCCGGGGGTGCCTTGTTTTGCCAGTAGCGTACGACAAGTACGGCGTAGGTCATGTACGGTGAAGTGTGGCATGTCGCCCATCAAATTAGGTAGTTGTTTCTTTTTACCTGCTTCATGTCCAAATAGCTTGGTAATCGCGCGGTTAAGTGTGTCGGGGCCCATATGGGGGCTTTTACTGGCTCGCCTGCTAGGAAATACATACTCAGAGCCAAAGCCTCTTATCTTCAACTCCTCAAGCCATTTCAATACTTCCGGTGCTAAAGGAATAGTAAAGCCGACATTGGTTTTGCTACGCTCCTTTGGTAAGTGCCATAAGCCATTCTCTAGTTCAAACTCTTCCCATTTAGCTTCACACAATTCAGATTTACGCACCCCTAAACAAACCAATAATGCACAAGCTAGATAATTATCGCGGCTAAAGTTGGTGCTGTTCTCTCTAGCGATACTAAAGAACTGCTTTAATTCATCTTCAGTCAAGAAGCGATCTTTACTTTGCTCTATGCCGCCAGCGTCTCTCACAGTGAATGCAGAGGCCGGATTACCCTGAAGAAGGTCAAGCTTCATCCCGTGATTAAATAACTGCTTACAGTGTCCTAGAGCGTCATTGGCAATGGTCGGGCGACCTGAATCATTAATCGCAGTGATTGTTGTGCGAATATCACGTGCGGTAATCTTATCGAGAGGGATGTCACCTATGTGTGGTGCTATATCTTTAGTGTAAACACGTTTGGGGATATTAGGGTGTTTAAGGCGCTTAACTAAGGTGGGGTACCAATCTTCGAATAAGTCATTAACGGTTTTAATGCTTTCTTGTTCGGCACGTTTGCGTTGCATGAGGGGATCAAAGCCTTCTCTCACTTGTTTCATTTTAGTGGCGGCTTCGAGGCGAGCGTTAGATAAGGAAAGGTCATTGACCTTACCAAGCGTCATTTCACGGCGCTTTTTATTAGAGGTAAAGCGTAGCATCCAGCTTGCAGTACCTGACGCTGGAACCACTAGGTATAAGCCTTCACCATCAGCATGGCGTTGTGTTCTCTCGCCACCAGCCTTAATGAGCGCTTCTACTTTCTTTACGGACAACTTAGCCATAACTCACCTCTAATCGTACCTGATCTTGGTGAATACTTTCTTACCCACCACCTATTTTGATGGTAATTCTATCATACCCACCACATTAACCACCAGTTGGTGGTGGTTAATAGTGTATTAAAAAATACAGTGGTGGAAAGTGTTTTCATCTAAGTTGTTGTATTTTATTTATATAAACTCAGTTAAATACAAGCTTAACTATTATTCAATATTTTGGATCTGCTCGCGCATTTGTTCGATAAGCACTTTCAGTTCAACACCTGAAGCGGTGATATCGGTACTGATTGATTTTGATGCCAGCGTGTTCGACTCACGGTTGAACTCTTGCATCATGAAGTCCAGTTTACGGCCGCATGCGCCACCTTTCTTCAATACTACGTTGGCTTCTTTAACGTGAGAATCTAAACGGTCTAGCTCTTCTGCAACGTCAGATTTTTGTGCCAGTAGAATAAGCTCTTGTTCCACGCGAGAACCTTCAAGTTCGATTTTAGCGTCTTCAAATTTAGTCAGTAGACGTTCACGTTGCCACTCTAGGATTTCAGGCATACGAGCGCGTACTTTTACCACTTCATCGGTAATTGCATCTAGACGCTGTACAATGAGCGCCTTCATGTTCTCACCTTCGCGAGCACGGGCGTCAATAAATTCTGCAATCGCATCGTTGAACGCTTCAAGTAGGTCTTTATTGATGGCATCCATGTCTTGCTCTGGTGTTTCCATCACTCCAGGCCAGTTCATGATTTGGAATGGATTTAAGCGGCTCTCTTCGCCAGTCATACCCATTACTTGGTTGGCTGCATTGATCACTTGCTGAGCTAGGCCTTCGTTAATGCTTAATTCGCCTTTAGCTGCAGGGTTCGCTTCAAAGCGCAGGTTACATTCAACTTTGCCGCGAGCAAGACGCTTGCGAAAACGTTCGCGTAGAATTGGCTCTAAACCACGGAACTGCTCTGGCATGCGAAAATAAGTTTCTAGATAACGTTGGTTTACGCTGCGGATTTCCCAAACGGCGGTACCCCAGTCACCTTTTACTTCTTTACGTGCATAAGCGGTCATGCTGTAGATCATTGAATTGTCCTTTACTTAGGAGAGATGAAAATTATGTGGTCGATATGTTAGCACAGAAAATAGAAAAGAGACGAGATGAGCCTATCGCGTACTCGACCCTAAAGCCTTCTTTCGTTATAATCGCGCCCCAACCGAATTCATCCCATTCATAGGTAGTATTTCATGCGTCCAAATGACCGCGCTGTAGATCAAGTTCGTCCAATTAAAATTACTCGTAACTTTACTGCTTATGCTGAAGGCTCAGTATTGGTGGAGTTCGGCAACACCAAAGTATTGTGTAACGCAACAGTAGAAGAGAACGTGCCACGTTGGTTGAAAGGCCAAGGTAAAGGCTGGGTAACCGCTGAGTACGGCATGTTACCGCGTGCAACTCATACTCGTAACCGCCGTGAAGCCGCAAGTGGCAAGCAGGGTGGTCGTACAATGGAAATCCAACGTCTTATCGCTCGTAGCCTACGTGCTGTTGTGGATTTAAAAGCGATGGGTGAAATCATGATCACCGTTGACTGTGACGTAATCCAAGCGGATGGCGGAACTCGTACTGCTTCTATTTCTGGTGCAAGTGTGGCAATGGCTGATGCAATCCAAAGCTTGATTGCAAAAGGCAAACTGAAAAGTAACCCGATGAAAGGGCACGTTGCGGCCGTTTCTGTTGGTATCGTAAACCAAGAAGCACTGTGTGACTTAGAATACACGGAAGACTCAGCAGCCGACACAGACATGAATGTTGTCATGACAGAAGATGGCAAGATGATTGAAGTGCAAGGCACCGCAGAGGGCGAACCGTTCAGTCATGCAGAGTTGTTAGAATTACTGGCTCTGGCAAATAAAGGCATTGCCGACATTGTCGAAGCGCAGAAATTGGCGTTAGCCGAATAATTTATTGAGTAGCTCCCAATTTGGGGGCTATTTTTTTATCTGGTTTTCCCCAACCAGTGACTTTATATAGGCCAGTAGTCGTGGCCTTTATTATGAGAGGAAAAACATGAAAGCATATCAACGTGAATTTATTGAGTTTGCACTAGAGAAAGAAGTTCTAAAGTTTGGTGAGTTTACTTTAAAGTCTGGTCGTAAGAGCCCTTACTTCTTTAATGCTGGATTGTTTAACACAGGACGTGATTTAGCGCGCTTAGGTCGTTTCTATGCTGCAGCGTTGGCGGATTCTGGCATTGAATTTGATGTGTTGTTTGGCCCTGCTTACAAAGGGATCCCAATCGCCACTACAACCGCGGTTGCTCTGGCTGATCATCATGATGTGGACACGCCTTACTGTTTTAACCGTAAAGAAGCGAAAAATCATGGTGAAGGTGGCAACCTTGTCGGAAGCGATCTTGAAGGTCGAATCATGTTGGTTGACGATGTGATCACAGCAGGTACCGCAATTCGTGAATCTATGGAGATCATCCAAGCGAACGGTGCTGACTTGGCTGGCGTATTGGTTGCGATTGACCGCCAAGAAAAAGGTAAAGGTGAATTGTCTGCGATTCAAGAAGTAGAGCGAGATTTCGGTTGTGCGATCATTTCAATCGTCAGTTTGACAGACCTTGTGACTTTCTTAGAAGAGAAGGGCACCAGTGTTGAGTATTTAGAGGCGGTGAAAGCGTATCGTGCTCAATACGGGATTTAGTTTTTCGCACGGGTAAAGCACCCAAGCTGATGCGCTGCTTAATACTATGAGTGGTTAAAAAAACGCGGATACCCAATTGGGATCCGCGTTTTTGTTGATTCGCTATTTTATTTGAGCGCTGAGCAGAGCCCAGTAAGCATCAAAGTTTTCAGTCGGCTGATATTTAAAATCAGAACGAACAAAACGATTCAAACTCCCTTCCACTTGACCAAGCAGTTGTGCCGCTAAAATACCTTCATCAACAGGGAAAGATTTGCCTTCACGTAGTTTTCTTTCTCTTAAAATCTGGCGTAAAGAGGTTTCAATACGCTCAAACAGTTGATTAATTCGTTCACGCAGTCGTTCGTTTTCAAACATCAACGCATGACCCGATAAGATCCGAGTTAACCCTGGGTTTCTCTCTGAAAATGCCAGTATTAATTGAAGCACCAGTCGAATGCGTTCCAGCGTATCCTTTTCTTCATCAAGAATACGGTTAATTCGTGACATGAGTGAATCTTCAATAAATTCAATCAGCCCTTCAAACATTCGAGCTTTACTTGGAAAGTGTCGATATAAAGCAGCTTCAGATACTCCGACCTGTTTTGCCAGCTTTGCCGTTGTTATGCGTGAAGCACCATCGGTAGACTCTAACATCTGAGCAAGCGCCTGAAGTATCTCTTCACGACGATTGGTTTTTCTTGTACCGGCCATGACTCCGATTCCTTGTTATAACTATATTTGAATAGACATTATTTTTATTGTTTGGGGGTTATCCCAATAGGTTGATTCTAATCTGTTTGATGATTTCTTGTCCTAACTCTAACTTAGAAGCGAGAGGTAACGCCTTTTCGCCACCTTGCCAAAATAGGTGCAAAGCGTTGTCGTTGCTATTAAACCCTTGCCCCGGCAGAGAGACATCATTGGCACAGATCATATCTAAGTTTTTACGACTTAGTTTGGAGCGAGCGTAGGTTTCCACATCTTGAGTCTCTGCTGCAAAGCCAACAGTAAAAGGTCGGTTCTCTTTTAAATTGGCAACGGCTGCAACGATATCTGGATTTTTCACCATATGAATGGTCATTGAGTCGACATCATCGGTTTTTTTCAACTTTTGATCCGCAATCTGAGCCGGGCGGTAATCCGCGACAGCAGCACAGCTAATGAAAACATCATGACTCGTTGCATGTTCTAGTGCGGCATCATGCATCTGTTGTGCGCTAGAAACATTAATTCGATCTACATTCGTAGGAGTGCTAAGGGAAACCGGGCCGCTGATCAGTGTGACTTTTGCCCCTTGTTCTGCCGCAGATTGAGCAATCGCGTAACCCATTTTTCCAGAGCTATGGTTGGTAATATAGCGGACAGGATCAATCGCTTCGCAGGTTGGGCCTGCAGTGATCAAGATTGATTTTCCTTGCAGAGCTTTAGGTTGAAAAAATGCTTCACAGTGATGCACTAACTGCATAGGTTCGAGCATGCGCCCTGGGCCAACATCTCCACAAGCTTGCTCACCAGCCGCTGGACCCCAAATAGTCATACCACGGCGCTGTAATGTGGCGATGTTCTCTTGAGTCGCGAGGTTTTGATACATTTGCTGATTCATTGCAGGAGAGACCGCAATCGGTGAATCTGTCGCAAGAACCAGAGTGCTCAATAAATCATTGCCCATGCCAGCAGCCATACGAGCAATGAGATCGGCAGTCGCAGGGGCCAATAAAATGAGATCCGCCCATTTGGCTAACTCAATGTGTCCCATCGAGGCTTCAGCTGAAGGGTCAAGCAAGCTACTTGATACTGGTCTGCCAGATACGGCCTGCATGGTGAGCGGAGTGATAAACTCTTTCGCTGCTTTTGTCATCACGACTTGAACGTCAGCACCGCGTTCGATGAGGCGTCTTGTGAGTTCTGCACATTTATAGGCTGCAATACCGCCACTTATTCCAAGTAGGATTTTTTTTCCAGCAAGTGTTTTCATCAATTATTCTCCAGATTTATCTCAGGATTTTATCACAGACATTTGATTATTTTTGCTCTTCTTATGGATAAAAGAGGAACAAGTCAAAGCAATAGGATGCGGTTTATTCAAATTTATAGAAAGATCGGCTTACTCACAGATATTCCTAAATGTGAAGGCATGATATTGATAATCAAACAATAACAACAATAGGAATATCAATGTTACTTGCGCTAAAAAGTAAAACGAAACTGCTGCTTCTCACGGTCATTCCTCTTATAACCATTACCGCTTTGGTGACTCTGGTTTACTACTGGAACGGAACTAAGAGCCTAGATATTGAAGCAGAAGAGTATCGTACTGAACTCGTGGACACGAAAAAAAGCGAGCTACAAGCCTACTTAATGATGGGCGTGACCGCCGTTAGTGAGTTGTATGACTCCGATATCAATGGTGAAAATCGAGCTCAAGCAAAGGCGATTCTTAAAGCGATGCGCTTTGAAAGTGATGGCTACTTCTTTGCTTATGATTCTCAAGGGGTCAATACGCTTCATGCGATCAAACCACAATTAGAGGGAAAAAATCTTTATGGCTTAAAAGATGAGAACGGTGTGCCCGTTATTGCTGGTTTAATTGACGCGTCTAAAAATGGCGATGGTTTTCTCTATTTTTCGTGGCATAAACCATCGATAGATAAACAAGCTCCGAAATTAGGTTATGCGGAATACATGCCTAAATGGGATTGGGTGTTAGGCACAGGTATCTATATTGATGACATTGATCAGCAAGTGTCGATGTATCGGTTAGATAGAGAGAACCAACTGAAAGAGCATACGCTTTCTGCTATTGGGCTATCGTCTATCGGTTTGTTGCTTACTATCCTGATCGTGAGCTTTTTTGTGTCAAAAGGCATTGCACCATTGCAGCATATCGTGGATTCGTTAAAAGATGTGGCGGCTGGAGATGGCGACTTAACTGCCCGATTAAAAGTAGAGAGCCAAGATGAGATTGGTGATGTCGCGTTAGCATTTAATGAATTCATGGATAAGTTACATCCTCTTATTCAAGATATTCGACAATCGGCAGAATCTGTCCAACAAGCTGCGAGCGATTTAGACAGTCAAACATGTGGTGCAAGCAGTCAGATGCAAACCCACTGCCTTGAAACCGACAAAGTGGTGACTGCTGTGACTGAAATGAGTGCGACCTCTCGTGAGGTGGCCAATAATACCAATGCGACTTCAAGTGCGATTGAATCAGCAAATCGTCAAATTTCAGATGCTCAAGAAGAGGTCGATTTGGCTATTAACGGGATCGAAAGCTTAGTGAGTGAAGTGAACACCACTTCTGAAGCGATTCAGGCATTAAGCCAGCAAACTGAAAAAATCACCAATGTATTGCAAGTGATCGGTGAGATTGCGGGTCAGACAAATCTGTTGGCCTTGAATGCAGCGATTGAAGCGGCAAGGGCTGGCGAGCAGGGTCGTGGTTTTGCTGTGGTGGCGGATGAGGTACGCTCGTTGGCAAGCCGTACCCAAAACAGCACTCAAGAGATAGGTGAGATGCTGCAGTCTTTACATTCAGGGGTGAGTTTAGCGGTTAGCACCATGAATTCCAGCCAAGAGCGCGGTAATCAAACCGTCGCGGAGTCTGTGCAAATTCGAGATAGCTTGATGGGAATTCAACAAGCGGTCGGGACCATTCAAGATATGGGGATTCAAACCGCCTCTGCTGCTGAGCAACAAAGTGCTGTTGCGGAAGATATTAATCAGAACTTAGTGTCTATTCAGCATATTGTTAATGAGTTAAGTGGGAACTTGCAGCAATCTGAAACGATCAGTGCAACGCTGTCAGAATCCGGTAAGCAAATGAGCGCTTTGGTCGGACACTTTAAGCTATAACTCTCTATCTTAGTTAATTATCAATTACATTAAACATTAGATCCTCTCTAATAACGGCGAAGGAAAATTGCAACCTTCGCCGAATCTGTTTCCTATAGTGAAAACTTAGGGAGCTTATATGAGCCTAAAATCCATTCCAGCTGAATCTATGCCACGTGAGAAGTTACTCAATCATGGTCCCCACTCACTCACTGATGCAGAGCTTCTCGCTATTTTTCTACGTACGGGTACGAAAGGGATGAATGTTCTTGAGCTTGCCGACTTTTTAATTAAAGACTTTGGCTCACTTAGGCGGCTATTTTCCTCGACGGAGGAGGAGTTTTGTCGTCATAAGGGGCTTGGCTCTGCAAAATATGTCCAGTTACAAGCCATCGTCGAGATGACCCAACGCTATTTAGCAGAAACGCTGAAGCGAGGGGATGCACTAACCAGCCCGGAACAGACGAAGCTTTATCTATCGAGTGTGTTGCGTGATAGGCAGAGAGAAGCGTTCTATATATTGTTTCTAGACAACCAGCATCGTGTCATTCGTGATGAAGTTATGTTTGAAGGAACGATTGACGCTGCCTCTGTGTACCCAAGAGAAGTGGTTAAACGCGCGCTTTATCATAATTCTGCCGCTTTAATACTGGCACACAACCATCCAAGTGGTGTTGCAGAGCCCAGTCAGGCGGATCGAAGAATCACCAGAAGGCTGTGTGAAGCGATGGAACTTGTTGATATTCGGATACTTGATCACTTTGTTGTAGGGGATGGAGAGGTCGTCTCTTTTGCCGAAAGAGGGTGGATGTAAACATGACGTAGATCTATTTCACATTTTAGGTTGTGACATCGTCAGAATCTGCTATTATTCGCCCACTAATTTTTGAACCTAAATCAGCTCAATTACTCATTGAAAGCCGCCTTGCTCAAAAAAAGATCACGAAATCCGTCAAAAGGATCTGTTCGGGTCTTGAGCAATGCATATCAAGTTAGTATAATGCGCGACCTTTGATAGCCTTGAATGGATTTTCCATAATGGTTTTACCTCTATTTTCATAATTGATAGAGAGGTTCGGCCACCAAGGTTGATATCGAGCTGAAACGATTTGGAGAGACATTCATGTCCCGAGTATGCCAAGTAACTGGTAAGCGTCCAGTAACGGGTAACAACCGTTCGCACGCACGAAATGCTACCAAGCGTCGTTTTCTGCCGAACCTACAAACTCACCGTTTTTGGGTAGAGAGCGAAAAACGTTTTGTTAAACTACGTCTAACTGCTAAAGGCATGCGTATTATTGATAAGAAAGGCATCGATGCTGTTCTTGTTGATATCCGTGCACGTGGCGAAAACGTTTAAGAGGAATTAAGCAATGGCTAAAGGCATTCGTGAGAAAATCCGTCTAGTATCTTCTGCTGGAACAGGTCACTTCTACACAACTGACAAAAACAAGCGTAACATGCCAGGCAAATTTGAGATCAAGAAATTTGATCCAGTAGTTCGCCAGCACGTTATGTACAAAGAAGCTAAAATCAAGTAATTGATTTCCTTCGATGTAAATAGATAAAAACCCAGCTTTCGAGTTGGGTTTTTTTATACCCAAAATTCAAGTTTCGCTTATCGGCAACACTCTTATTTCTATTATGGTGTTAATGAGCTTCAGACTCTCGATGAGATTTTGTTCGTTCCAATGTTTCTATGTTAAATTTACTCTCATACCGAATAGATGATCTTATTAAATATGATCGTTTTTGCCGACTTTAGCCGCAAGGAGCAGCCATTGAATCGCCCAGCCCGTCGCCGTCGTTGGAACAATATCTTAATTTTAAGTGTTGTTGCTTTCATGGCGGTGTTAAACCTACCTTCGGTGATTAAAACTTATTTAGTAGAAGAGCCGATCAGTCGTTATCCCTATTTACTGGATCCAAACAGTGACGTTCAGGCATTGCACTTTAATCAATGGTCATTAGAGCAAAATCAAGGGCGATGGCGATCAAGCTTGCCAACAGAAGTCGCTCCGAAAGTGTTAGTTGAAAGGTGGCGTGAACTGGTTGGAACTAACGTTGATTCAGAGACTTACAATGGTTTGAAACCACTGTTGAATAACCCTAAAACGGTTGAAGTGTGGTATGAAGATCAGGAAGAGCCTCAGAGGATCACTTACTATCAAGCGCCTCAATTTTGGTTATTAAAAAATTGGCAAGGTGAGTGGATTGCGATCTCGGTAGAGAAAGATTTCCTATTCCCTATGGAGGCCAGTGAATAACCATGCCTGAATTACCAGAAGTTGAAGTCAGTAAAATGGGAATTTCGCCTCACCTAGTGGGTGAAACCATTGATAAGATTATTGTTCGCCAGCCCAAACTGCGCTGGCCGATACCGGAAGAGATTCATTTATTACATGGCAAAGTGGTTAATAGCATCACTCGTCGTGCGAAATACTTGTTAATTAATACCGATGAAGGCTCTGCGATAGTCCATTTGGGTATGTCGGGATCATTACGAGTACTCGACAATGATTTTCCTGCAGATAAACATGATCATGTGGATCTCAAGTTAACTAATGGAAAAGTACTTCGTTATAACGATCCACGCCGCTTTGGGGCTTGGTTGTGGTGTGCACCTGATGAATCTCATTCCGTGCTAGATAATTGTGGGCCAGAACCGTTAACTGATGATTTTTATCCTGAGTATGTAATGGATAAAGCGAAAAAAAAGCGGGTTGCGGTAAAACAATTCATTATGGATAACAAAGTGGTGGTTGGCGTCGGTAATATCTACGCTAACGAATCACTCTTCAATGCTCACATTCATCCTTTACGACCTGCAAATAGCCTTTCTCTGCTTGAATGGACTCGATTCGTTCATGACATTAAGCAAGTACTTGCTACCGCAATTAAGCAAGGTGGGACAACGCTAAAAGATTTTTCTCAAGCGGATGGTAAACCGGGGTATTTTGCTCAAGAGCTTCAGGTTTATGGTAAAGGTGGAGAGCCGTGTCCTAAATGTGGGTCAATACTGCAAGAGCAAAAAATTGCCCAACGTAATACTTTTTTCTGTGAAGGGTGCCAGAAGTGAACCTCACATAAACAAGATTAAATAATGTGCTATATTGCAGAGCTTAAAATATTTGAATTATATCTACACCTTATAAGTGATTTATCATGAACTTCCAGCATAACTTTCGCCACCTGATTCGAGTGATCTCGACCTTGGTTTTGGGTGGCCTTATTCTCTTGTCTCTCGCCCGTGGTCTTTTCTTTAGCCAAATTGTTGAATTTGAGCAATTGGTTGGTTTAAGTAGTGATGTGTGGCAAGCCTTTATTGTTGGAGCTCGATTTGATGCGAAAATTGTCTCTATCGCTTTTGCGCCTCTATTACTTATTGGGTTGAGTGTTGGTGCTTTCCCAAAGGTATATCAACGTTTCTCTCGTGGTATTCCAAGTTATGTCGCTCTTATTTTCTTTCTCTTAGCGGCCTTCTCAATCGGTAATTACTATTACTATGTGACATATGGTAGCTACATTGATGTTTTCGTGTTTGGTTTGTTTGATGATGATACGAAAGCCGTGCTGGAAAATGCGTGGGAAGATTACCCGATAATTCGCTCATTTTTAGCGTCAATTGCTATTTCTGCTTTAGCATTTCTAGGTACCGCTAAGCTGTTATGCCGAGCGGAAAAGTGGCAGTGGAGTAAGAAGCGTCATTGGGCAGTTACTACTGTCTCTGTTGTGTTGACTATTTTAGTCTATGTGGTGATTGCTCGTGGTTCGATTGGTACTTTGCCGCTTAAGCGTTATCACGCGAATGTTTCTCAGTACAAAGCGTTGAACATAATTACTCCCAATGCATTTATGGCGCTCGATTGGGCAAAAAGTGACTATAAGAAGCAGTCCAAATTTGAACCTATTTCAGCCGAAGCCGTTGAAGCTCAGATGTTGAAAGTGTTAGGCCAACCAACCCCAGTTTATCAAACCCCTAAAAATGATTATTTAGAAGCAAATAAGCCCAACGTTGTAATGGCGTTGATGGAAGGGATGGGGATGAATGTGCTTATTGAGGATGACGCGAGTAATAACGACCTACTTGGCTCGTTACGTGAAGGCTTTGAGCAAGATTTTGTATTTAAGCGCTTTCTTGCCGGAACATCCGCAACCATTGATAGCATCGTCATGATGCTGTTCCACAGTAATATACCGACCATTAGCCATTCAAGTGCTCAGAAGGTGGTGCTACCAAGTTCGGCGGTATTGCCTTATAAACAGGCTGGTTACGAGGTGGTGTTTATTTATGGTGGCAACAGTATGTGGCGTAATTTGGCGAATTATTTACCACGCCAAGGTTTTGATACGGTTTACGATGAAAACAGCATCAAAAAAGCGTTCCCAGCGGCAGAAGAGTACGCTGATACTTGGGGTGTTCCCGATGAGTATACGTTCAAGTTTGCTCGTAAGTTGCTAGATGAAGCTGAAAAACCGTTGATGATTTACATCATGACGGTCACCAATCACTCTCCATTTAGAGCGCCAGCTGATTATCAGCCTAAGCCAGTGAAAGTAAGTGAACGGTTAACAACACTGCTTGGGCCTATGGAAGATCAAGCGCATGCTTTACTGGAAACGTATCAGTATTCGAATGATTCACTAGGCCAATTTGTTCAAGGGATTAAAGGCTCTGAGTTAGGAAGTAAGACGATTGTAGCCGCGTCTGGTGATCACCGTGTGCGATATCTAGAAACAGAGACGGCGAGTGAGTTTGGCTTAACGTTTGGCGTTCCATTTTATATGTATGTGCCAGATGTGATATTGGAACATTCTGATTATCGTTTTGATCGTAATCGAATCGGTTCCCATCGAGATGTGTTTCCTACGTTGTATAATTTTAGCTTATCGGATCAATCTTACGTCTCTCTGGGAGGTGAGAATTTGTTGTCATCCAATGCGATTAGTAATATTGGTTATAACGCATCTCGAAGTGTCCATGACCTAGGTTCTTATGCTAATTCTCAGCCTGAAAAGTTATATCCATGGAAAGATTTATCCAGTTTGAAGTCTGATCCAGTGACGACGGAAAATGTAGATGCGGATTGGAGTGAAGAGTACCGTAAGCTTCAGGACTACTATTTACGTTCGCAGGTAGTTATTGGTAAAGACAATTAAGAGAAGTTAGAGGCACAGTTTTAAAACAAAGCTGTGCCTTTACAGTTTTTTGCTTTTTGCTTTTTGCTTTTTGCTAATCGCCATTTTTAGCGTGTAGAGCATCCGCAATTATTTTAGGTACAAACTGCGATACATCACCACCATGGATGGCAACTTCTCTAACAATGGTTGAAGAGATGAAAGAGTACTCTTCTGCTGGCGTTAAAAACACACTCTCAAGCCCTGGCATTAGGCGGCGATACATATTCGTAAGACCAAATTCGTACTCAAAATCGACGGTGGTACGTAAGCCTCGGATCAGCACATTCGCATTGACCTGTTTTGCAAAGTCCACCATTAACCCGCTGAAGCCTTGAGCTGAAACGTTATCTAGGTGTTGGGTTATTTGTTTACAGAACTCAACACGCTCTTCCAAGGTAAACATGGTGTTTTTGCTTGGACTTGCCGCGACCGCAATAATGACCTCATCAAACATACTGGCCGCGCGTTCGATTAAATCCAAATGACCGTTAGTCATAGGATCAAACGTTCCTGGGTATAAAACTTTTTTGGTCATCATCCACGCTCTATTTGTTGATATATGATTTCATATTCTTGTGCTGTTGTTTCTATTTCAAACTTAATTAAGTTGTTCTTGGCGCCTAACTTGAGTTGCTCATAGAGTTCGTCAGATTGTTTGATCTTTTGTATGAGTTGACTCAGTTGCGCAGCATCCCCTACATCAAATAATAATCCAGAAACGCTATCTTGGATTACGTCAGGTATCCCTCCGGCTTTGGAGCCTATAACAGGAAGGCCTGCAGCCATCGCTTCAAGAATTACCGATCCCATCCCTTCAGTGTAGGAGGTATGAATTAATAAATCTGCCGCCTCGAACCAATCTCCAATATTCGGTTGATTGCCTACTAAAGATACGTTGCCGATATCATGTGCTAACTGCTGAAGTGATTCTTCTTCTGGCCCATCGCCAAGCAAAGCAAAGTGGATATCTGTTTGAGATTGCAGCTCTTTTGCCGCGTTTATCGCGACATCAAACCCCTTATGAGGGTACATTTTAGCGGCTTTTATGACTAAAAATTTATGGCTAAACTGCTCTCTTATTTTTTGTACAGCAACAGGATCGTAGGAATAACGCGCAGGAGAGTCGGGAATGAAAGAACACTTAGCATCAGGATGACGCCCTAATACCACTTCAACTACTTTATTACTCACACCGGTAATATGAGCAGCAGCAGCATATGCCATCCGTGATAATCTTTTGTTTTTTAATGGGTTATCAATTCTTCTTGTTATTATATATTGAGTTCCAAACAACAATTTTTGTATATACGCCCAGTAGATAGCTCGCCCTTCATGGACATGCATCACCGTGCAATCATTAGTAATACATCGCCTATGATTGAATAAAAAATGTTTGGTAGGAAATAACCGACATGGCAATTTTTTTACTTCATCATAAAAAGGGCTTCTGGGGTGAGCAACAACCGTTATGTCATAACCCATTTCAATTTGGTGTTTAATTAGCACTAAATTTTGTCTTTCACCACCACTAAACCCCGTTGCTAAGTTAACATGGCAAATGTGCATGTTTGGTCCTTATCTATCAATAGTTTAAGATTGGCTTTAGAATGCTTGATCTGGTTTTTTAGCCGATGTTCGGATCCACAAATCCGCATATTTGATGATGGTATAATGCGTTGATAGAAGCGAAAGCAGTAATCCTTGTTTGCCGTCGAGAAAACCAGCTTTAATGATATACATTTTAATGAAACAGGCGATGGAATGAGTAATGATTTGAGAAAATCTTCCTTTCTTACCTTGTTTTGCTTTATCTGCACTCCAGGCTAAAGCATACGAGTTCGACTTCCTTAAATAATGCTGTAAATCATTATAAGTAAAGTGGATGGCATCTCCATCGAGTTGCTTTATCTGCATCCCCTGAGTAACTTCCACTTTTTCGTGCACTTGAGCATCGTTGTATTGGGTAAGTTGCGTTGGGTAGAGACGAACAACATTGTCAGGATACCAACCACAATGGCGGATATAGCGACCAAACACCCAATTTAGACGGCAGATACTATATAACGTATTCTTTTCATTGGTATTTACGGCTTGCTGGATACTCAGTTTTAATTCTGGAGTGACTCGTTCATCAGCATCTAGCCATAACACGAAATCGGACTCTATATACTGCTGAGCAATTCTTCGTTGAGGCCCAAACCCAGGCCAATTCTCATTAACATAAAATTTGTCGGTGTATTTAAGGGCGACATTTTTCGTGTCATCACTGCTGCCTGAATCTAAGATTACGATTTCATCAACCCAATCAGTGACAGTTCGCAAGCAGGCATCAAGATTTTGTGCTTCGTTTTTAACGATAAGTGCAACCGCGATGGTAGGTGTATTGCTATTGGGCATCTGAGTCGTTACCTTTTGTTATTTGTTCAAATGACTGGATCACTGCTTCAAGTGAAATCTCTGCCATCACGTGATCACCTTTTACTCGAGTGCTCCAAGCTAATTGCTCGACAGGTTTATTGTGTTGTTGCTCTGCGAATAAATCATAGACGCTAACCACATTGTGTAAATTATTATATGGGCCTGTTCGTTTTGGATTACTGTGTCCATACAAGCCGATAACCGGAGTGCCTTGAGTGGTGGCTAGATGAGCAGGGCCAGAGTCAGGCGCTAAAACTAAATCTGAAAGCTTAATCATAGCCGTCAGCTGTTTTAATGTGGTCTTCCCGACTAAGTTAAGAGCACTATGTTTCATCTTGCTTTGAATGGCTTGCGTGAGTTGTTGTTCTCTTTGTGAGGGAGATCCGCATAAAGCCACTTGATACCCCTGCTCAATCACATGATCTGCGAATTGAGCATAACGCTCTGTTAGCCAATTGCGTTCGTCTTTACTGGCCGCAGGACAAACTAAAATTGTTGGTAATTGTTGGAGAAGCTTGTTGGCAGCATCAAAGTCTTGCTGAGTAATCGGTAGTTGCCAGTTGGGAGCACTTGGTGGTACACCTAAATAATGGATAAAAGAGAAAAAACTATCGAGAACATGTTGTGATTGAGTATCCGGTATTTTCTTATTGGTAAATAGCCATTGTCCTTCTTTGGCACGTTTAAAATTAAATCCCACTTTATATTTGGCTTTGATGCCAGTCGTTAGAAAGCTGGCTCTTAATGCTAACTGCATGTGAACTAAAGCATCAAACTTGCGGTCTTTTAATTGTTGCCATACTTGCATCATGCCTGAGAGGCCCGTTTTCTTATCAAAAACAATGAGCTCAACGCCATCGAGGCCGTCAAGTAGCTGAGCTTCTACTTTACCGATAATCCAAGTGATTTTTGTCTCAGGCCAATGGCTTTGCAAAGCTTGGATCGCTGAAACGGCATGGCAAACATCACCAATAGCGGAAAGCCGTAAAAAACAGACAGAATCAGGCGCTTGAGAAAAGAGAGGCATAATGAAGGCTCATAAAATTAATTGGCTAAGATTATGCAGATAGACGAGATAAATGTAAAATAGCGCGCACTAGACCTATTTAACAAAAGACAGAATAGAGAACTATGACACAGGTGAATCAAGGAAAACCGGGTAATACTGGTATTAAACGTGTAATTAAGGCCACTGGTTACTCTATACAGGGGTTAAAAGCCGCTTTTAAGCATGAAGCTGCCATTCGACAAGAGCTTGGTCTATTAGTGGTTGCTATTCTGTTGTTATGTTGGCTTGATGTGACGATGCTAGAACGTCTTGTGATGTTAAGTTCAGTTGTGCTTGTGTTGATTGTAGAGTTGATTAACTCTGCGATTGAAGCGGTTGTCGATCGTATCGGCGTTGAGCACCATGAACTCAGTGGCCGAGCAAAGGATATCGGTTCTTCTGCGGTTTTAGTTGCATTGGTTCTCGCCGGTTTTATTTGGTTGACGATCATTGTTAGCCATTACTTTCATTTATAGCACTGACTTAATTATCGGTTTATAGCACCTAATATGATTCAACATATCGTAATGGCTAACCAAGCATTTTGGTTTGATGACCAACTACTCAAAGAACCGGTTGAACGTGTTTTCGACGCGGAATATTGGCATGAACAAAGCAAAGTAACAGGTAGCGCGACTGGTCGAGGAACGACTTGGTTTGTGCAGCTTGAAACTATGCAAGCTGCTTTGCGCCATTATCGACGTGGTGGCTTGTTTGGTAAGTTAGTTAAGGATCAGTACTGGTTTACTGACTGGAACCAGTCGCGTAGTGCTGAAGAATTTAACCTACTCCATCTGTTAATTGATGCAGGCGTAAATGTACCTAAGCCAATCGCAGCACGCGTGACAAAAATGGGCTTAACCTATAAAGCTGATTTGTTAAGTGAAAAAATACCCAACGCCAAGGATTTAGTGGATATATTACAAACAAGATCATTGAGCAGAGATGAATATGTTTCTATTGGTTGCGAAGTCGCGAAAATGCATCAGGCAAACGTGAATCACACCGATCTTAATATCCACAATATCTTAATCGATGGACAGAACAAGGTGTGGATTATCGATTTCGATAAATGTGCCCAAGAGCCGGTCGTATCAAATGGGAGATGGAAGCAAAGTAACCTAGATCGTTTGCTGCGCTCGTTTAAGAAAGAACAGAAAAAACGTAATATTCAATGGGACGAACCTGAGTTCCAGTATTTATTTAGTGGCTATCAGCGTGGTGCTGGTCGTCAATCATCACGTTCAGTATAGGAAGATTCAATGCCGTTTAAGCAAAAACTTCATGCGCATGGCTGGTTTATTCTCTTTAATGCGCTAGTGGCCATTGCGATTGCTTGCCGTTACTACGCATTTTTACCTGAGTTCCCATCCGACTCTCTTACTATTGTGTTTCTGTTCGCTGGAACCTTTAGCCAAATGGTATTGCTCGCGGCATTGATCGGTTTGATCTCTATGCCTGCTTTGCTGTTGCCTAAGCGTGGTAGAAACCTTGTTCAAGCGGTTATTGCTTCCTTAGGCATTGCTGTTTTGTTCATTGATACGATTGTCTTTGCCCAATACCGTTTTCATATAAATGCGGTCGTTCTTGACCTTGTATTGTCTGGACAGGTGGTGAGTTTTCCATTAGTGACGTGGTTAACCGTTATTGGTGGCGTGTTGGTTTTGCTTGCTGCTCAATTTGCAGTAGTAACTTGGCTAGAACGCAGTAATAACCCAGTGAGACAAGCGCCATTAAATCGTTACAAACTCGGTAAGAAATTTGCTTGGGTGACGTTTATTACGTTATTAATAACCAATGTTACCCATATCTGGGCGGCGGCAAATGTTTATCAGCCTGTCACTATGGTTAAGCGTTACCTTCCGGTTTTTTATCCTGCAACAGCAAACTCGTTTATGGAAAAAAGAGGTTGGATCGATCTCAAAGCAATCCAACAACAAAAAGCGATGAGTATTCGTCCGAAAAGTGACTTAAATTATCCACTGACGCCAGTGAAATTTAATGCTGTAGAAGCACCAACCAATATCTTACTCGTTGTAGTCGATTCATGGAGAGCGGATACCTTTAACGCAGATAACACACCATATATGTGGGAATACGCGAAAAATGGTGTAATGTTCCAGGATCATATCGCAACCGGTAACGCTACTCGTACTGGTATCTTTGGTCTATTTTATGGGCTGCCTGGAACTTATTGGCACGGCTTCCTTGCCAACCAACAGTCACCAGTATTGGTTGATAGATTACAAGAGCTTGATTACCAACTAGGTCTATTCTCAGCTGCTCGCCTAACGAGCCCAGAGTTCCACCAAACTGTATTCGTAAATGTGCCAGATATACGCGTTACCTCTATTGGTCGATCCCCATCCGCTCGTGATAAACGTTTAACGGAAGATTGGATGGATTGGTATGATAAACGCGATAAAAGTAAGCCAGCATTTTCATTCTTATTTTATGATGCGCCACACGGCTATGACTTCCCGGCTGATTTTGAGCATAAATATGAGCCGATGATTGATAGGGTTGATTATCTTGAACTAGATAATGATTCTGATAGAGAAGGTTTCATTAATCGCTACAAAACCAGTGTTCGTTATGTCGATACCCAAGTGAAACGTGCTTTAGATAAACTCAAAGCAGCAGGTGATTTGGAAAATACACTTGTTATTATCACTGGTGATCACAGTCAAGAGATGAATGACAACAAACAAAACTACTGGGGACACAACAGCAACTTCACTCGCGCTCAAACCCATGTGCCATTTGTGATGTTCGGCCCAGGCGTCAGTTCTGTTGGTCAATTGGCTGATAATGCGAAACTGACCACTTCCCATGAAGATGTAGCTCCTACATTAATGAACCATTATTTAGGGTCAACGGGTGAAGTTGAAAGCTACTCTACAGGTGCTGATTTGTTTGGTGACAAGGTGAAACGCGACTGGATCATGAGTTCAAGTTACAGTGGATACGCTATTATCTATGATGATGTGATCATTGAAGTAAATGGTACGGGGCAATCTCAAATTCTTGATAGCTCTTATCGACCACTAAAAGGCGAAACCATGAACTATCAATACGTCCAGCAAGCGCTCGAGAAGATCAGTCGCTTTAGGAAGTAGTTTTTTTAATACAAGCAATCGTAATTACGGCCCTTACTACGCATCTAATTTTCAGTAAGGGCGGTAGATATAGTGATACAAAAGCTGGAATTAAGAGGTCAATGAATGCGTGATTTTACCCAATGGGAAGTCATTGGAAAGGGTAGAGAACGAACTTGTTATCAGGATCCTGAGGATAAATCCCGTTGTATAAAAGTGAGCCGTAAGAGCAACGCAAAGCAATCTTTGAAAGAGATCAAATATTTTAGTTTATTGAATAAAAAATCATGCCCTTTTACACATATCCCGAAAATGTATCAGGTTATAGAACAAGCTGATCTAATAGGTGTGGAGCAAGAGGTGATACTCGATGACTCTGGATCTATCTCTAAAACATTGCACTTCTATATTGTTGAAGAAAGAACTTATGCAGAAATGGATGCATTTTATGAGCAGTTAGCGATATTCAGAGATTACTTAATAGAAAACCATATTATCCCTAGTGATTTGGTTATGAGTAACCTGCTTGTCAGGCAAAAGAACGATGAGCTAAGAATTTATATGATAGATGGTTTTGGTGCTGCAGAATTCATTCCTTTATCAAACTATATTCCGTGGCTAGGCCGAAGGAAAATAGAAAGAAAATGGGAGCAGTTTATGAGTAAATTGCTAAACCCGTCGGTGAAGACATACCAAAAAGATTTTTATACTCGATATATTGAAACTTAAGCATCACCGCTCATAAATTAGAGATCTGATGATTTCCATCATCAAGGTGACGATCCACTTATTCGATAATCAAAAAAACTATAAGGTTTGACATGAAGATTTTAGTTACCGGAGGTGCCGGCTTTATAGGTTCAGCCGTTGTGCGCCATATAATTAATGCAACGAGTGATACCGTGGTGAATCTAGATAAGCTTACCTACGCTGGTAATTTAGATTCCCTTGCCGATATTATGGATAATCCTCGTTATTCATTTGAGCAGGTTGATATATGTGACAGAGAATCTCTTGATCAAGTTTTTAGTCAACATCAACCAGATCTGGTAATGCACCTTGCCGCAGAATCGCATGTTGATCGCTCAATTGATGGACCAGCAGCCTTTATTGAAACGAATATTTTAGGCACGTATACCTTACTTGAAGCTGCTCGCCGCTATTGGTTACAGCTTAATGATACCCGCAAGTCAGCTTTTAAATTCCACCACATCTCAACAGATGAAGTCTATGGTGACCTAGAAGGCACGGATGATCTATTTACAGAAAACACATCATATGCCCCAAGTAGCCCTTATTCTGCATCAAAAGCTTCCAGCGATCATTTAGTTCGAGCTTGGCAGCGGACTTATGGTTTCCCCACTCTTGTGACTAATTGTTCAAATAACTATGGACCTTATCACTTTCCAGAAAAGCTGATTCCTCTAATGATCTTAAATGCTCTTGAGGGAAAGCCACTTCCTGTATATGGCAACGGAATGCAAATTCGAGATTGGTTATATGTCGAAGATCATGCTCGTGCGCTATATAAAGTGGTGACAGAAGGAGAGGTTGGTGAAACCTACAATATTGGTGGTCATAACGAAAAAGCGAACATAGAAGTCGTTCAAACTATTTGTTCGCTTCTAGAAGAGTTGCGACCTAATAAGCCACAAGGTGTAGCGCATTATCAAGATTTAATTACCTATGTAACAGACCGCCCTGGTCATGATGTTCGCTACGCAATTGATGCTACAAAAATTGCGAGTGAGTTGAATTGGACTCCGCAAGAGACTTTTGAATCCGGAATTCGTAAAACCGTTGAGTGGTATTTATCAAATAAAGAGTGGTGGAGCCGAGTGCTTGATGGCTCTTATAGCTTAGAGCGTTTAGGGGGAGGGCTGTAAAGATGAAAGGAATAATTCTAGCGGGTGGATCTGGTACGCGGCTTTACCCTTTGACTCGTGGCGTCTCTAAGCAGCTATTGCCTGTTTATGATAAGCCTATGATCTATTACCCGTTGTCAGTATTAATGCTGGCTGGGATTCGAGAGATTCTCGTGATCACCACTCCTGAAGATCAGGATGGATTTAAAAGGCTTTTAGGTGATGGGAGCGACTTTGGCATTGAACTTGAATATGCCGTTCAACCAAGCCCTGATGGTTTAGCTCAAGCTTTTATCATAGGCGAAGACTTTATCGGCGATGACTCAGTTTGCTTAGTTCTTGGTGATAATGTTTTTTATGGTCAAGGTTTTACACCTATTTTGCAACGAGCGGCATCACGAGAAACAGGGGCGACTGTCTTTGGTTATAAGGTGAAAGATCCCGAGCGGTTTGGTGTTGTAGAATTTGATTCACAAATGCAGGCGTTATCGATCGAAGAGAAACCTGTTATTCCTAAATCAGACTATGCAGTCACGGGATTGTATTTTTATGATAATCAAGTTGTTGAGTTAGCGAAAAAAGTAAAACCTTCAGCGCGAGGTGAATTAGAGATATCCACTTTAAATCAAATGTACCTAGATTTAGGGAAGTTGAATGTCCAATTGCTAGGTCGCGGTTTTGCTTGGCTAGATACGGGAACTCATGAAAGCTTACAAGAAGCCTCCTCTTTTGTTCAAACGATTGAGGGTGTACAAGGGCTAAAAGTTGCTTGCTTGGAAGAAATTGCCTATAGGAATGATTGGTTAACTAGTGAGCAAGTGATGGTCGCTGGAAAAGCATTACAGAAAAATGATTATGGGCAGTACTTGCTAGCACTGTTAAATGAGTAGTGCATAGTTAATATTGTAATCCTTTCGTAATCGCTACTTAATAATTCAGGCAGCATAGATGCCTGAATTATTAATAAAATATTAAACAAGGAAACGATCATGTATATTTAATTTTTATCCAAGTTTAATTTTTTTATTACTAGTTCGATATCACTAGTATTTACTTCAAAAACGGCATAGCCAAATCGATGAGAACTATCTGTTACCTTTAACTTCGGTTTGTTGATGATTTTATAATCGATTAATTTCACTATGTGTCTTATATTGTTAAAATTCAGTTGGTCTTCATTGCTAAAGAAAAAATATGACATTATGTTATTTAGGGATTTTTGTTGAAGTTCGGATTTGTCAATATTTATACTTAGTGATCTCTTTATTTCTAGTTGTAAATAGTCAATGCCAGTGCTATTAATCACTAGGTCAGAACCGATAAAATCCCCTCCTATTCGAGATGCTATTTCAATTATTTTAATATCTCCTTGGTTATTAATTCTAATTTCAGAGTGAGCCGGCCCTGTAATAATGCCTAAAATATTTAATGATTTTTTTATGACGTTAAAAATTTTTTCTTTTATTTCGTTATTTATTCTTGCCGGAGACAAATGACCTCGCTCAATAAAATTTGGTGCATTTGTCGTGAATTTTTCAGTTACTTGCAATATATTATGTTTTCCATCTAAGGTAAAAGATTCCACACTATATTCACGTCCTTCAATGTACTCTTCGATTATAATTTCATTTGAGAATGATTCCTGAGAACTGCGCTTTATAGCTTCTGATAAATCGGATTTAGAGGTAACTTTTGTCACCCCACGACTACCAGAACGATCAGTTGGCTTTACTATCATTGGGAAGTTAAAATTAATATTATCTTTATTGCTACTGAATAAAGGAACAGGAGCGTTATTATTTAGTAATTCCTCTCTCATCAGGTACTTATTTGTTGTTAACCTTAAGACGTTGGGAGGATTACTTGGAAGCGATAATTTATTACAGATATAGTTTACTGTTATATTAGTTAAATCTGACGAAATACTACAAACACCATCAATATCAACACTCTTACATATTGATAAGATTTTATCTATCATCCTTACGTCTACTTCATGGAATGAAATATCACTATTAATATGTTTTCTATCATGAAGCCATGAAAAAACATGAACTTCAAGTTTCATTTCTATTGCTTTTCTTATTAAGCGCCTTTGATATTCATTTGCTCCAATTATTGCAATTTTATTCATATTTATCACTCAATTATTATTCCACTTTCGAAGTGAGTACCTACTTTTATTGCAGGTGTTGAAATGTATTTAGATGCTTCATCTGTGTTATGTAGAACTAAACTTCCTGCGCCTATTAAAGTTTCATTTTTTATTGTTAAACCATTTGTAATCGTAGAATTAAACCCCAAGAAACAATTATTTTCAATAGTAGTATTTCCACCAATTAAGGATTTTGACGCGATAAAATTATGATGTCCAATTTTTACATCATGACAAAGGTTCGTTGAAGACCAAATTATATTGTTGTCTCCTATTTCAACGAATGGTTCAATTTGAGAACCTTGTAAAATTATATTATTTCTTCCGATTTTTATATTTTCATCAATGCTTGAGTGTTTGCTGATCAAATTGATAAATTCATATCCTTTTGATATTGCATTGTCGAACATTATTTTCCTATTTCTCATGACTGAGTAACCAACAGCAACAAACATTTTAAATTTTTTAGGGGGTAGTATATTATCTATTTTGGAAAATGGAATAATTGGAACCCCATCCTGTATTGTTTTTTTTATATAATTATCATCAACACAGAATGCTAAAACATCAATTCCCATTTCTTTTTTTAATAAATATTTAATCATATTTGCATATTGACCATATCCGTATATTACAATACCCACAGTACCTCACTTTTTGATATCAAAATAATCTGAATTTCTAGTATTAACTATGCCATACAGAATTTTTAGATAATAATAGCATAATCCTAATGTCAGTAATGCTTGAATTATGAGTATTTAATATGGGACTTACTTTGACCCAAAGGTTTTTTTGTTGACTTGTTGTGCGATATGTGATTTTTGTTGTTTCTGGGGTTGTTTAAAAGCTGACGGATCCCCTCATAATTTCCCCAGCCCTGCATTGTGTGTCAACCTTTGATATTCGAACATTCCCCACTGGTATTGATATTCGTTAATTTGATATCGCCGATGATTCCGAACCTCCCTTCCCAGGCGAGGTATTGATAGGACTCGGCGGTGTTTAATGCTGTTGGCTTGAAAATCAAAATGC
>NZ_VTYA01000102.1:0-546 GCF_013114135.1 Vibrio sp. 03-59-1 | reverse complement strand
GCCGCTTAAACAGGCCGTATATATGGAAGTTAACCTGCGCTTTTAATTATGCTACTGACTTGCAAAACCGGGGGAGACCATATAGGTGAACAACGCCTCCACCCAACCTAAAGCATTGTACCGTAAACACTAAATTTGAAGTAGATGCAAAAATACCAAGCGTTGAGAATCCCTCTTAAATGCTTTGTTATATTGCCCGCACGACAGAGCCAAGTTTAGCGCCAAGGTGCTGAATTGGTTACAAATCTACTGGCTTTGGACTCTAAAGTAAACGGATAGTTCGAAACTCAATCATAAACAACAAAACGCACTTGGCTAAGAAACGAAATTAGGCAAATTTGAGTCATTCGATTAGCCCAAATGACAAAGAATTCGAGCGAGAAACCTGACAGCAAAGTGCGCTGAAGCCACGATTTTCAATGAAGTTCCCACCAAAAAGAAACCGCGCAAAATGAACTTGAGCCAGCAAACTTACTAACGAGGAGACTTGCGTGACGTTGCAGCTAATTAGCCGACAAACTTTCTACGTGCGATGGTCATTTTGAT
>NZ_VTYA01000101.1:0-564 GCF_013114135.1 Vibrio sp. 03-59-1 | reverse complement strand
TATAGCGTTGTCGCACCTTAATTGGGCGTTATATTGCATAAGATTCAAAGGGTTAAATTATCCGTTTATCTTTGTTCTGCGTTCAAGCTACACACCTGTTCGTTCCGTGAAAAATGCCATCAAAATGACCATCGCACGTAGAATGTTTGTCGGCTAATTAGCTGCAACGTCACGCAAGTCTCCTCGTTAGTAAGTTTTGCTGGCTCAAGTTCATTTTGCGCGGCTTCTTTTTCGTGGAAACTTCACTGAAAATTGTGGTTTCAGCGCGCTTTGTCGTCAGGTTTCTCGTTCGAATTCTTTGTCACTCAGGCTACTCAAATTTCTCCAATTTCAGCTCATTTCGCTTCTTAGCCAAGTGCGTTTTATTGTCTATGATTGAGTTTCGAACTATCCATTTTACTTCTGAGTTCACAGCCAGTAGATTTGTAACCAATTCAGCACCTTGGCGCTAAACTTGGCTCTGTCGTGCGGGCAATATAACAAAGCGTTTAAGACGGACTCCCAACGCTTGGTGGCTTTAGTTCAAAGATATGCATCAGTGTTTATGGCATAATGTCTTGAGTG
>NZ_VTYA01000011.1:0-168994 GCF_013114135.1 Vibrio sp. 03-59-1 | reverse complement strand
TAGGGGTGTAGCTCCAATTGGCAGAGCAGCGGATTCCAAATCCGCGTGTTGGGAGTTCGAATCTCTCCACCCCTGCCATATATCAAGCCTCAGCAGAAATGCTGAGGCTTTTTTATATTTGAATCTGAGAGTTTCAATACTCTAGAAAAAGCAGCGGATTCAGCTCATTCACAAAATAGTGCGTATTGGGAGTTCGAATCTCTCCACCCCTGCCATATATCAAGCCTCAGCAGAAATGCTGGGGCTTTTTTGCATTTGAATCTGAGAGTTTCAATAGTCTAGAAAAAGCAGCGGATTCAGCTCATTCACAAAATAGTGCGTGTTGGGAGTTCGAATCTCTCTACCCCTACCATATATCAAGCCTCAGCAGAAATGCTGGGGCTTTTTTGCATTTGGATATGAGAGTTTCAATGTTCTAGAAAAAGCAACGGATTCAGCTCATTCACAAAATAGCGCGTGTTGGGAGTTCGAATCTTTCCACCCCTGTCATATATCAAACCTCAGCAGAAATGCTGAGGCTTTTTTACATTTGAATCTGAGAGTTTCAATAGTCTAGAAAAAGCAGCGGATTCAGCTCATTCACAAAATAGCGCGTGTTGGGCGTTCGAATCTCTCCACCCCTGCCATATATCAAGCCTCAGCAGAAATGCTGAGCTTTATTCGAGAGCATTTAGAAAGGGCTGGGAGTCCGGTTAACTTCGTGGATCTACAAAGCAAAAAAAAGCCCCAACAACTGAGTTGCTGGGGCTTTTATATGATTGGGGTATTAAGCAAAACCTTGGATAATTACAAACTTCTCAAGGAGCTGCTCTTCACTTTCAACATGCTTTGGATCTGTGATTATGCATTTCGTAATAGGGCAAACTGATTGACAAGTTGGCTTGTCATAGTGTCCCTTACATTCAGTACATAAATTAGGATCGATCTCATAGATGCTGTCACCCATTGTAATCGCACCATTTGGACACTCAGGATCACACATATCACAGTTGATGCAGCTATCTTGAATCAGTAATGCCATTACTACTTACCTGTTGGATTTCGGGTGTCTTGCCCTTCACTAAGGTTACGCATTAATAAACCGAATTCTAAATCCATATCTTCAGGCACTGGAATGAAGACAAAGTGGCCATTGCCTTTAGCATCATCAATTTCTTGAGACTTGCGGTTTTCCATTTTTTCTAAAGTGAAGACAACGTTTCCATTTGGAGTCATTAATTCTAGGCTATCGCCCTTGATGAATTTGTTTTTAACTTCAACTTCAGCTAACTCACCTTTGCGAACGCCAGTGAACTCACCAACAAATTGTTGAGAGTCTGAAATAGAGTAACCGTATTCATAATTTTGGTAGCTGTCGTGAGTATGGCGACGAAGGAAGCCTTCAGTGTAGCCACGGTGCGCTAAACTTTCTAAAGTACCCATTAGGCTTTCGTCAAATGGTTTGCCTTCAACTGCATCATCAATTGCTTTGCGGTACACTTGAGCGGTACGAGCACAGTAGTAGAAAGACTTAGTACGCCCTTCGATTTTCAAAGAGTGAACACCCATCTTAGTTAGGCGCTCTACGTGTTGGATTGCGCGAAGGTCTTTAGAGTTCATGATGTAAGTACCATGCTCATCTTCAAAAGCAGCCATCTTCTCTTCTGGACGATGAGATTCTGAAAGTAGAACAACTTCATCAGTTGGTTTGCCTAAACCGAGAGTATTGTCTGGACGCTCTTCTTGAACTTCAATCTCTTGAGTTTCAACTTCTTGTATAGCAACACCAGTAGGGTTTGCGGCAACAATTTGGCCGTTCTCGTCTTCTTTAGCTGCTTCAGCTTTATATTCCCAGCGACACGCGTTCGTGCATGTACCTTGGTTTGGGTCGCGCTTGTTCATGTAACCAGACAGTAGGCAGCGACCTGAGTACGCCATGCATAGAGCACCGTGTACGAAAATTTCTAATTCAGTTTCAGGACAGTGTTCGCGAATCTCTTCAATTTCTTCTAGCGATAGTTCACGAGATAAGATTACTCGCTCTACGCCTTGAGTTGACCAGAATTTCACAGTTGCCCAGTTAACGGCATTTGCTTGTACCGAAAGGTGAATAGCCACTTCAGGGAAAGCTTCACGAACCATCATGATCAAGCCTGGATCCGACATAATTAGAGCGTCTGGGCCCATATCAACGATTGGTTTTAAATCACGAATGAAGGTTTTTAACTTTGAATTATGTGGTTGGATATTACATACCACATACAGCTTTTTACCTTGAGCATGCGCTTCATTAATGCCGATCTGTAGGTTTTCATGGTTGAATTCGTTGTTACGAACGCGAAGGCTGTAACGTGGTTGACCTGCATATACAGCATCTGCACCGTAGGCAAAAGCGTAACGCATATTTTTAAGGCTACCCGCAGGGGAAAGGAGTTCTGGTTTAAACATTGCTTAATTCTCTAGTTCTGATCACAAGTCAGGTCGATGTCACCGAGTGATATCGAAGGGGCGCAAATTTTACGTCAATTACAAGTGATAGTACAGAAAAGAGAATGCCGAAAGAAAATCTCTCGGCATTATATAACGGTTGATGCTTGGGTTGTTACGCTTCTGGGTGAGGAAGGCCGCCTAATGTTTCATATAAGTTAGGCAAGAAAGCGCCTAGCTCTGCACACATTAGAGAGAAATCTGCATCAAAACGCGCAGCCTGATCTTCTCTTGGAATATCGTCATTCTCATCTTTCAACTCATCGCAGAATTTGAGTCGCTTGATACTGCCATCTTCAGCAAGAATAAACTCAATGCGATCTTGCCAGTTTAGAGCCAATTTAGTCACAAGCTTATCTGCGTGAATATGGCTTAGAATTTCATCCGCTGAAAGCTCTTGTTTTTTACAACGAATCACGCCGCCATCTTCAAGAACGGATTTCAATTCAGCTTCATCAAGCATTGTCATGCCTTGAGGGGTATCGCCACTCTTAACCCACTCGGTTAAGGTTGTTTCAATAGCTTGCTCTGGGATCGCAGGGACAACAGGCAAGCTGCCCATTGTTTTACGTAAAAGTGCTAAAACATCTTCTGCTTTTTTGTAGCTACCAGAGTCAACGAGGATCATGCCTTGCTTAGGAAGAATAAGAGCAAACGTAAGACTGCTGCGGCTGAAAGCTCGTGGCAGAAGATCGATAATGATGTCTTCTTTTAGGTTGTCTTTCTCTTTTTTCTTTAGAGGGCGACCTTCTTGCGCTTCCATCATATCCACTTTCGCGTTTAACGAATCTTTGATAACAGATGCAGGTAACATTTTTTCTTCTTTTTTAGCACAGATTAGAATGCGATCTTCAGAAGTGTGAGTCATCATGTCGCCATGTCTGCCCATTGCATTTACCCAGCCAAATTTTTGTCTGTCTTGGCTGCCACAAGGAGTGAAGCGAAACTCTTCCAATTGTTTTTCTAGTTGATCTGCATTGAAGTCGATACCGCGATTAAAGCGATACACCATACAGTTTTTAAACCACATATTATTTCTCTGAGCTTGTAAGAAGGAGCCCATGATAGGAGATTTCAAATCTTTTGTCCTACTCCAAATTCAAAATATCACAATGAATATGCTAATAAACTTATATTAATAATTGTTTTCAAAGGTCACAAAAGTGTCATAATTAACCTTGATAATGCTTTGCGTCGATGAATTATAAAGGTTAATCAATAATGTCTAGAAGGATTCTGGTTGTTGAAGATGAAGCACCCATTCGTGAAATGCTGTGTTTTGTTCTTGAGCAGAAAGGCTATCAAGCGATAGAAGCGGAAGATTACGATACCGCGGTGAATAAACTCTGTGAACCTTTCCCCGATCTTGTTCTGTTAGATTGGATGTTGCCTGGTGGTTCTGGAATTAACTTCATTAAACATATGAAGCGTGAAGAGCTGACTCGAAATATTCCTGTCGTGATGCTAACGGCTCGTGGAGAAGAAGAAGATAAGGTTCGAGGTTTAGAAGTTGGTGCCGATGATTACATCACCAAGCCATTCTCTCCAAAAGAGCTAGTTGCTCGCCTTAAAGCCGTAATTCGACGTGTAACACCGACTGCACTTGAAGATGTTATTAATGTCCAAGGGCTGAAGTTAGATCCTGTTTCCCATCGTGTGACAGCGAATGATGAGCCGTTAGATATGGGACCAACCGAATTTAAGATGCTGCATTTCTTCATGACTCATCAAGAACGTGTTTATAGCCGCGAACAGCTGTTGAATAATGTTTGGGGTACTAACGTATACGTTGAAGACCGCACTGTGGATGTCCACATTAGACGTTTGAGAAAAGCGTTAGAGCAGGGAGGACATGATAAGTTAGTTCAAACCGTTCGTGGTGCTGGCTACCGTTTTTCTGTAAAAGCGTAATGAAGGACTAAGATTAACTAGAGTGACATATCGGAGATTTGAATGGTTGAACGACTGACCTTAAAAAGGCTGGCATGGGAGCTGGCTTTTTTTTACACCCCTTGGATTATTGTGGGGTGGATCTTCGGTTACATGCCGTGGCTACTCTTCATTGCCACCGCTCTACAATTAGCTTGGCATCTGCATAACCAAATGAAATTATCAACATGGTTATGGGATGAAAAGCGTTTAACACCACCTTCTGGAACCGGTAATTGGGAGTCGCTATTTAATGGCATTTATCGGTTGCAGCAGCGACAGCGAAAAAAGCGCAAAGAGTTAACGAACTTAATCCGTCGATTTCGTAACGGTGCTGAATCTTTACCCGATGCGGTTGTTGTCTTTCGCAGTGAAGGCAATATTGTGTGGTGCAACAAACTCGCCCAGCACCTTTTAGGTTTTCACTGGCCTGATGATAATGGTCAGCCAATTTCCAACTTGATTCGAACCCCTGATTTTATTAAGTATCTCAACAAGCAGGACTTCTCTGAGCCTCTTGAGATGTGCTCTCCATTAAACGTAGAGCGGATGCTTGAATTGCGTATCGTGCCATATACAGAAGGCGAGCACTTGATGGTTGTGCGTGACGTTACCCAACTCAAGCAGCTAGAAGGCATGCGTCGTAACTTCTTTGCCAATGTTTCTCATGAACTTAGGACTCCTATGACGGTGCTCAAAGGCTACCTAGAGATGACAGAAGATCCCGATATGGTGGTTGGGCCGATGTGGCCAAAGGCTCACGGTGTGATGACAGAACAGCTTAACCGAATGAATAGTTTAGTGAGCCAACTACTCACATTATCTAAAATTGAAGCCGCACCAATGCATGAGTTAGATGAAGTCGTCAACGTTCCATTAATGCTAGAGAACCTTGAAAAAGAGGCTCAAAGCTTGAGCGGTGATAGAGGACATCGACTCGACTTTCAAATCGATCCAAAACTGAAAGTACTTGCCGATGAGGATCAACTACGCAGTGCGATCTCCAACCTTGTTTATAATGCGGTTAAATACACACCTGAAGGGGCGGAAGTAAAAGTTCGCTGGTATCAATCGATTCAGGGAGCGTGTTTGGAAGTGTCTGATAGCGGAGAGGGAATCGAGCCACAGCATTTACACCGGTTAACTGAGCGTTTTTACCGAGTAGATAAAGCTCGCTCAAGAGATACGGGAGGCAGTGGACTTGGTCTTGCGATTGTAAAACATGCGCTTACTCATCATGATTCACACCTTGAAATCCAAAGTACAGTCGGGATTGGGAGTAAATTCTCATTCATTTTACCTAGTCGATTGATTGTTAAATGATGAAGAAAATGAAGTCCTTACCTTTTGTAAAAGTGATGACTTGGCTGACTATCACCATGGCTTCTGTGCTGAGCTTTCGAGTCATGGCTCAGTTACCAGATTATCAACGGGTGTTTGGTGTTTCAGGAAGCTTACTTTCTGTCGGCTCAGACACGCTTGCTGGAATGACAACGCTATGGGTTGAAGAGTTTGAATCGATATACCCTAACGTTAATGCTCAAGTTCAAGCTTCGGGTTCATCTACCGCGCCACCAGCATTAACTGAAGGTACGGCGCATTTTGGGCCGATGAGTCGACCGATGAGATTACGCGAAATTGAGGCATTTGAGCGAGAGCATGGTTATAAACCGACAGTATTGAAGGTGGCAATTGATGCTATTGGCATATTTGTTCACCGAGATAACCCAATTCAAGGCCTTAATTTTCAGCAGATAGATAGCATTTTTTCCGTCACCTTGAGGTGCGGGGCGACCAAGTCACTAAACAACTGGCACGAACTCGGTTTAGATAGTGATTGGTCGAAGCGGAAATTCCAGCTGTTTGGTCGTAATTCAGTCTCTGGTACTTATGGTTACTTTAAACAAAATGCCCTATGTGATGGTGACTTTAAAAAAGGTGTTAATGAGCAACCAGGGTCGGCATCTGTTGTTCAGTCCGTTGCCTCATCCATCAGTGGGATTGGCTACTCTGGTGTTGGTTATCAAGTCGCAGGGATCAAATTAATTCCAATCGCGAGATCTGGCGATGACTATATTTATCCGACACGTAAAAACATCTTAAATGGGCGTTATCCTCTCTCTCGTTTTTTATATGTTTATGTGAATAAGCATCCAACTAAACCATTAAGTAAGGTTCAATCTGAGTTCATTCGATTTATTTTTTCGAGGCAAGGACAAGAGCTTGTTCGAAAAGATGGGTATGTGCCGATTAGTCAAAGTCTCGCGAAACAGGAACTCGCGAAAGTTGAATTAACGTTATCTGACCAGAATTGACTAATTCATTGTTATAAAAATAAATTAGTCGGAAATATTACTGACAGAACTCGTCACTTGAGTTGTAATATATCTGTCATTAAAATGACATAAACTTAAGGTTTGCTCAAAAGAAGGTAGAACAGTACATGGCTCAAGCCGAGTTTTCACTCAAAGAACAGGATCGTAAGCGTTTTATTCAAGATCGCCTGATTCGTCTTGTAGTGACATGTGGCGGCGTGAGTGTACTGGGCGCTTTAGTGCTTATCTTTGTCTATTTGGCGATCGTGGTTGCACCAATTTTCTCGGATGCGAATATTGAGCCGGCAGATATCGATACTCAAATCTCTGTTCATTCGCCAGTCGCGATTGGGGTGAATGAGTACGGTGATCATGCTTATACATTTGATAAATCAGGATCATTAAGCTTTTGGTCTTTGACTGATAAAAAACCGCAACCTGAATTTACCCAGAAAATTGCCCCGTCCATGTTATTTGCTCGTAGTGATGCTTCCTCCGGTTGGTTAGCTTCAGTCGATGCAGAGAGCAACATAACTCTCTTCAAGCCAGTGTTTTCAACCAGTATTAATAAAGCGGGTCGCTATTTTGATCCTGATGTTGAGTTTTTCAATAACGGTGCCGACTTGTCGCTTTTCGATGATTCAAACCCACTGAGCTTACTTGGATTGTCAGCACAACCGAGCAGCATGACTTTAGTTGGCCAAGCGAGTGATCGAACGGTGTCCGTCCTGACCTTAAAAAAAGGACAAGGGTTGAATCAAGAGAAGGGCACTTGGTTGCCTCAACGGTTTTCCTTCCCAACCGTATTCCCTACATTGGATCAAATTTTGGTTACGCCTAATGGTCAGCAACTGTTCCTACGTTCGGGTTCTGAATTAATGATTGCGATGAAGCATGGCGAGCAATTCCGCATTCGAGAAATTGTTGATTTGACTCAAGGGGACCCACAACAACAGGTGAAGAATATTGACCTATTGTCAGGTGCGTATTCTCTGCTCGTCACTTATTCAAACGGTCTTGTTTCTCAATGGTTTGATGTTCTTCAAAATGAAGTTCGATCATTGACCCACATTCGAAATTTTCAATTAGCGCCTGAAGTGGACTTTTTACTTCCCGATATTTATCGCAAAGGCTTTTATAGTTTCTATCAAAATGGCACGTTACAAAGTCATTATACGACCAGTGAAAAGCTGGTTTTGTTTGAACGTCCGTATTCAAAATCCCCTGATCTTGCTGCGATGTCTAAAAACGAAAAGCATTTATTAGTCCTATCCGGTCAGCAACTCAATGTTGCGAAAGTGAATAATGACTTTCCAGAGATATCGTTTTCATCGCTGTGGAATAAAGTCTGGTATGAGAGTTACCCGGAACCCGAATACGTGTGGCAGTCGACATCGGCTAGTGATGAATTTGAAGAGAAATTCAGTTTAGTGCCGATTGCGTTTGGTACATTAAAGGCGGCGGTATTTGCGATGATTTTTGCGGTGCCGATTGCGGTGTTAGGTGCGATCTATACGGCCTATTTTATGTCTCCAAGCATGCGCCGAGTGGTTAAACCGACCATTGAACTCATGGAAGCATTACCCACGGTGATTATTGGTTTCTTAGCGGGGTTATGGTTTGCGCCGATTGTTGAAACTCATTTAACAGCAGTAATGGCATTGCTCATCATATTGCCTTTGACAACACTTGTGGCTGGAGGCTTATGGCACTGTGTCCCTCAAGCTGTCACTCGTCGTTTGCCTAATGGTTGGCATGCGGTGATCTTGATCCCTGCGTTGTTGATTTCCATCGTAACCGTATTCTTGTTTGGCACTGATATTGAATCGGTACTGTTCGCTGGCGATGTGAAGCTGTTTCTGTCTAGCTATGGAATCGACTTTGATCAACGTAACGCCTTAGTGGTGGGGTTTGCTATGGGGTTTGCGGTGATCCCGACGATTTTCACTATCGCGGAAGATGCTATTTTTTCTGTGCCTAAACATTTGTCTGATGGCTCGTTAGCTTTAGGGGCAACACCGTGGCAGACCTTATTGTATGTGGTGCTGTTAACGGCTAGCCCAGGGATTTTTTCGGCGGTGATGATGGGGTTAGGCAGAGCGGTTGGAGAGACCATGATTGTGTTGATGGCGACAGGGAATACACCGATCATGGATTGGAATATATTCGAAGGGATGCGCACACTTTCTGCCACGATCGCCGTTGAACTTCCTGAATCAGAAGTGGGCAGTTCTCATTATCGATTGCTGTTTTTGGCCGCATTATTACTGTTCATATTTACTTTCGCTGTGAATGCTCTTGCGGAAGTGGTTCGACAAAGGCTTAGAGATAAATACCGTGCATTGTAGCTTTCAATATTGTCCATTAAACAGCACAGAGTTTACTTATGTTTAAGTGGCTTCGATCTGGCTCACCTTGGATTTGGCTCACTGGTGGAGCCGTGAGCATTAGCCTATTATCCGTATTAGGCTTACTTTTATTGATTGGTTGGAAAGGACTCACTTACTTCTGGCCTGCTCCTCTGTATCAATGGGAAGTAGTGAATAACAATATCTTGCCCCAAAGTGTGGAGGCGAACCATCGACTTATCGGTCAACTTTATCAGCGAGACTATATCCCGATTGATCATATTGTGGATGCAGAGAATAAGTTGCCGGCAGCCGTTTTAGAGGAGGGTGTTGTCGGGCGATTGAGTATCAAAGTCGCTAATCGAGAGCTTTATCCCGCAGATTTTGTCTCGGTTCTTGAGCCTGAATTAACGGTGTCGACTCAGCCAGTAGAGTGGGCCGTAATAGAGAGAACTCGAGGCGGTGACTTCTTTGGCAAACCGATAGGCTTTTCCAGTTTAGACGGCATTCGAACTAAGAATATTAACCAAGAGCTGATTCGAGGGCTCGACTTTGCGGACTCATTACGATCGGAAATTGATCGTATCAGTAATCAGGAAATTCGTTTAATCAGCTGGCAGCTTGAACAATTGCGTCTTAAAAAACGAAAATATGAGTTGAATGAAGAACTGAATGAAGAGTTCATCGTCTCTTATCAACAAGAAACGCAAGCGTTAAATGAAAAGCTGTCAGAATCAGAAAAAAATCTGGATTTGCTTAACTCACAACTACAAATAGAGTCGTTATTGCTTGAAGACATGAGTGGTCAAAAAACACGAATACCACTTAGTCAGATTTTAGATATTTGGTACCCCAACCAGATGAGCCACACCGAAAAAGTGGCGCATTGGGGAAAACAGGTCTGGAAGTTTTTGTCCCAAAACCCACGAGAGTCCAACTCTGAAGGCGGTGTTTTTCCTGCTATTTTTGGTACGGTATTTTTGGTGATAGTGATGTCTATCATTGTCATGCCTCTTGGGGTTGTGGCGGCAATATACTTACATGAGTACGCCAAAAGTAACGCCTTTACGAGAATTATTCGGATAGCTGTGATTAACCTCGCGGGTGTGCCATCCATTGTCTATGGTGTCTTCGGCTTAGGCTTTTTTGTTTATACCATCGGTGGATCAATTGATACGCTGTTTTATACCGAGAAACTTCCGGCTCCAACATTTGGCACTCCGGGGTTATTGTGGTCAGCATTAACGTTAGCAGTGTTAACATTGCCAGTGGTGATTGTGACGACGGAAGAAGGGTTAACGCGGATCCCAAGCTCAGTTCGGCATGGTTCGTTAGCGTTAGGTGCGACACAGTTTGAAACCCTATGGCGGATTGTCTTGCCGATGGTTAGCCCTGCGATCATCACTGGGCTGATTCTTGCGGTTGCGCGAGCGGCAGGTGAGGTTGCCCCATTAATGTTAGTTGGTGTGGTTAAACTCGCGTCGAGCTTACCTGTGGATGCTCAATTTCCATACGTTCATTTAGAACGCAAATTCATGCATCTGGGCTTTCATATTTATGATATCGGTTTCCAAACATCAAATATTGAAGCTGCGAGACCACTGGTTTATGCCACTTCATTTTTACTGGTGACGGTTATTGTAGGGCTGAATTTAACTGCGATCAGTATTCGTAACAATTTACGCGAAAAGTACCGAACCCTAGGACAAGACTGATTATGTTCTCATTAAGTGACACTCTAGGTTATCAAGCGCCGTTGGATGTACATAAACTAACGGATGAGCAAACCGCGATCTCAATTGAAGGTCTTAATCTTTATTACCAGCAGACTCAAGCGCTTAACGATATTTCAATGCGAATACCTAAAGGCAGAGTCACCGCATTTATCGGGCCTTCAGGTTGTGGTAAGTCGACCCTGCTACGCTGTATTAATCGTATGAACGATTTAGTGGAAGGCTGCCGTGTTGAAGGTGAAGTTAAGTTATACGGAAATAATGTGTATCACCCTAAAGTCGATGTGGCGACATTACGCCGCCGAGTCGGGATGGTATTCCAGCGTCCAAACCCATTTCCTAAATCGATTTATGAGAATGTGGTGTATGGACTTCGGTTGCAAGGTGTCAAAAATAGCCGAACCTTAAATGATGCTGTTGAACGTTCATTACGCGCGGCGGCCTTGTGGGATGAAGTAAAAGATCGTTTGCACGAAAATGCCTTTGGACTCTCAGGAGGGCAACAGCAACGTTTGGTTATTGCGCGGGCCATTGCTATTGAGCCAGAAGTGTTACTGCTTGATGAGCCGACATCTGCACTGGATCCTATTTCTACACTGACGATTGAAGAGTTGATCAGTGAATTGAAAACACAATATACAGTGGTCATCGTTACTCATAACATGCAGCAGGCTGCGAGGGTGAGCGATCACACGGCATTTATTCATATGGGAAAATTGATCGAGTACTCAGATACCGATTCAATTTTCACCTCACCATTGAAAAAACACACAGAAGACTACATTACAGGTAGATATGGATAAAATAGTCATTATGATGATTGAGCACTCTTTATAAGGAATTTTCATGCAGTTTGGTCGACACATTTCAGGTCAATTTAATGTAGAGCTTGAGTCTATTCGAACCCATGTGTTGACGATGGGAGGTTTAGTCGAGCAACAGCTTTCATTTGCCATGCAAGCGCTGCATAAAGATGACATTGATCTGGCGAAAAAAGTGGTTCGGGATGATCATAAAGTGAATTCGATGGAGGTTTCTATTGATGAAGCATGCACTCGTATTATTGCTAAGCGACAGCCAACGGCAAAAGATCTGCGATTAATTATGGCGATCATCAAGACGATTACCGATCTTGAGCGCATTGGCGATGTGGCAAGTAAAATTGCAACCGTCGCGATTGAGAGCCCACCACTGAAAGATCAAACGTTTCAAATATCTCTTGAGCCTCTGGGGCGACAGGCCATTGCAATGCTACACCAAGTGCTGGATGCGTTTGCTCGAATGGATGTCGACGCCGCCGCGAGCGTGTATAAGCTAGATGATAAATTGGATGCGGAATACGAAGCGGTTATTCGTCAATTGATGACCTATATGATGGAAGACCCTAAAAGCATCCCCAATATTATTCAAGTGATGTGGTCGGCGAGAGCGATCGAAAGAGTTGGCGATCGCTGCCAGAATATCTGTGAATACATTATTTACTTCGTCAAAGGTAAAGATGTACGTCACTTAGGTGAGCAGAGTATTGATGACCTGCTGAAATAGCTAGAAGTGGCTGTTGGAAGCCACTAGTTAGCTAAGAACATAATCTGTCCAAAACCGCTGCGATTTTTTTACTGTCTGTTATTGGAATAGCAAAGTCATCACTATCACCCATCTTGGCTTGGTTCGATACTAACGTCATTTGGCTTTCACGGGTCGATTTTCCTGAAAGGTGCAACGATTTAATGCCAGTCTGCTGAGTAATGTGTAGAGCATTATCCGCAGTGACGCCAGCTCCAGCCATAATGTCTACACGGCCACTGGCTTGAATTACCATCTTTTTAAGCACATCAAGCCCATCAACGGCGGCGGGTGCTAGCCCTGAAGTGAGTATTCGCTCACAACCTAAATTCACAATATCTTCAATAGCTTGAGAGTAATCTGCACATTGGTCTATGGCTCGATGAAATGTAGCACCTAATTGGCATTCAGTCGCCACTGTCATGATACGTTGAGCTAAGCGCATATCGATAGAACCATCAGCTTTCAGTACACCAAATACAATCCCATCAACGCCTGCGGTGGCTGCTGCGTGTATATCTTCAATCATAGAATCAATATCATCAGCGCTGTAAAGGAAATCACCTTGTCGAGGCCTGACCATGGCATAGATTGGAACTGACGATAGCTGAGCGGCTAATTTCATCAAACCGAAACTTGGCGTTAAACCACCTAACGCTAAAGATGAACAGAGCTCAATTCGAGTCGCGCCTCCCGCAATCGCATTATGAAGAGACTCTAAGTTATCGATACAGACTTCAATTTGATAAGACATATAAATCCTAGTTGGTGCAATTTAATAATACAGAGCTTAACAAGATTTACGGTTGGTTTATGCAATGAGCATAGGGAAAATAGAGGTAATGTTTTACAAGAAACGATTCCTCATTTTAAAGACAGTAAGAGTGCGATACACAGATATCATCTCGTGGGACTAAAACGAGAAAAGCCCGAAGCGTAAACTTCGGGCTTTTTTATTTGGCTAACTAATGACTTCTTCCGATTGGCAGTGCGTTTTTCGCTTATATTGTCCAACCATCAACCCGTTTGAGCGCGGGTGAAGGAGTTATTATTTGCTTAGGTCGTCAGCGTGCTCAGATAGGAATGCTGCAACACCTTTTGGAGATGCGTCCATACCTGATTTGCCTTCTTCCCATTGTGCAGGACAAACTTCACCATTCTTCTCGTGGAAGTTTAGTGCGTCTACCATGCGTAGCATTTCGTCGATGTTACGGCCTAGTGGAAGGTCGTTAACAACTTGGTGACGAACAAGACCGTCAGCATCGATTAGGAAAGAACCACGGAAAGCAACGCCTGCTTCTGGGTGCTCAACATCGTATGCTTTGCAGATTTCGTGCTTAACGTCAGCAACTAGAGGGTACTTAACTTGACCGATACCGCCATCTTCGATAGCAGTGTTACGCCATGCGTTGTGTGAGAATTGTGAATCGATAGAAACACCAATTACTTCAACACCTTTAGCTTGGAAATCTTCTAGACGATTGTCAAAAGCGATTAGCTCTGAAGGACAAACGAATGTGAAGTCTAGTGGGTAGAAAAATACAACAGCTTTTTTACCTTTAGTGAACTCTGCGAAGTTGAAGTTATCAACGATTTCGCCGTTACCTAGAACAGCTGCTGCAGTAAAGTCAGGGGCTTGACGACCTACTAGTACCATTTTGAAATCTCCTAAAATATGATGACCAAACATCTTTGTTTGGGCTTTCGTTTCTACGGGACAAACTATAGTACAAACGTTACTATAGAAAAAAGCGAATTAAATAGATTAACTTAATCGAAAAAAGCGATGAGGATGCTTTCTCATCAAATCTTCTATCTTATTAATATGACAAAGTAATTAGCATGAATAAATGGCCCAGCTTAAAGCAGTTGCATTATTTAGTAACTTTGCACGAAACCCGTCATTTTAGTGATGCCGCAGAACGCTGTTTTGTGAGCCAGTCGACACTCAGTAAAGGGATCCAAAACCTTGAAGAGTTGATTGGTTGTCCTTTATACGAAAAAAAAGATAAAAAAAGCCCTTTAGTCTTTACTCAAGCAGGTGAATTAGTCGTCACTCGTGGCCGAGAGTTACTGGCGAAAGGACAAGATCTGGTTGAGCTTGGCAGTTTATGTCAGGGGGAAAGTATGCAGGGGCAGTTAAAGCTGGGCTGTATTCCTACTATTGCTCCATTTCTATTATGCGATGTCGTACAAGAGGTTAACGCTCGCTTTCCTCAACTTCATCTATTACTACGTGAAGATACCACCACTAACTTATTAGCTGCCTTGAATCAAGGTGAGCTAGATGTATTGATACTGGCACTCCCCGTTGATATAGGGCATATGCATAGCAAAGTCGTCGGACAAGACCCGTTTCGGATGGTCATTAGTCGTAACCAAGCTGATGGGATTAGAGTGCCAATCCGATACGATGATTTACCCGATGAATCGGTTTTCCTATTAGAAAATGAACACTGCTTAACGGAACATGCCGTTTCAGCATGTAAGCTCACAGACAAAGAGAAGATAAATCCGTTTTCAGCAACGAGCTTACATACCTTGGTACAGATGGTTGCGAATGGGCTCGGTACTACATTTATACCTCAGATGGCGATTGAGCATGGCCTGCTTGATAATCAAAATCTAGTGGTGATTGATCCCCCTGGTCAGCAAGCTTATCGAGAGATAGGGCTGGTTTGGCGGCCAAGTACTTCTCGTTCTGAGACCTTTGAGCAATTAGCTGAAGTGGTATCAGAACTGCTCTAGCGGTTGGTCTAACCTAAAAAGCACACTGTTTTTGGTGTGCTTTTTAGTTTTTTATTCTGTTAGTGTTGTTTGACTTGTAAAATTTTACAAACCTTTTTTGACGTGCCTTTCATAAAAAATCCTTTCTTTACACACCTAATTTCACATCTTTCTTTTATTTTGTTGTTTGAATGGTCATTCGTGTCTATTCGCTAACCCCTTCTGTCAAAGGTTTTGAACGAAAATATAAAATCCGAACACCTGTTTAAAACAAAATTAGCATTAAAAATGCGTGTAATTTAATTACGTAATAAATTACACAAATAGTCAATTTACAGAGCCCTAAATCCAAACAATACAAAACTTTGAATTTAACCTTTTGTTAACTTTAGTACTTTTACTCTAGTGGTTGTTGAGGTAAGTTTAATAGTGTCTTGTAAGACCTATGTCTACATCGGGGGCTGTTGAAATACAGGTTTGGATAGGTGAAGGTAATAGACACAAACCGAAACGAATCATGAATATTGAGCTTTAGGATGTCGCTTGTCTTTGTGGTTTTTGAGTTACAAATGTAATTTAAGGAAAGAATTATGCTTGCTGAAACAACACCAACAAATCCAAATAATATAAAAAGAACATCGCCTCAAAGTATGTTGGTGATTAATAGTGAGCTTGCTCCTGAGCATCAAGAAATTTTCCCTTTAGAAGTCCAAACCTTTTTATCTTTTTTATGCGCTCAATTTAGTGAGCGAGTGGATTCATTACTCGAAGAGCGAGAACAGAAGCAGTTACGTATTGATGCTGGGGAGCTACCGGACTTTTTAAGTGAGACTCAAGATATCCGAGAAGGCAGTTGGAAAATACTCGGTATCCCACAAGATTTACAAGATCGTCGAGTAGAGATCACAGGTCCAACCGACCGCAAAATGGTGATCAATGCATTAAACGCCAACGTGAAAGTATTTATGGCGGACTTTGAAGATTCTATGTCACCAGCATGGGGCAAAGTGCTCGATGGACAGGTGAATTTACGTGATGCTGTTAACGGCGATATCAGCTATACCAATGAGAGTAACGGAAAACAGTACCAATTAAGTGATGATCCTGCGGTGCTTATCTGTCGCGTTCGAGGTCTGCACTTAAAAGAGAAGCATGTAGAATTTAACGGTCAGATTATTCCGGGAGCGCTATTCGATTTCGCACTGTATTTCTATAACAACTACAAAACCCTGCTGAAAAAAGGCAGCGGCCCATATTTTTATATTCCTAAGCTGCAATCTCACCAAGAAGCGAAGTGGTGGAGTGATGTTTTCCATTTCACTGAAGACTTCTTTGGTCTGGATACTGGAACCATCAAAGCGACGGTATTGATTGAAACTCTACCTGCTGTATTTGAAATGGACGAGATCCTGTTCAACTTAAAAGAGCATATCGTTGGTCTTAATTGCGGGCGTTGGGACTATATCTTTAGCTACATTAAAACCTTGCGTAACCACCCTGATCGTATTCTGCCAGATAGACAAGTTGTGACAATGGATAAACCCTTCTTAAAGGCTTACTCGCAACTGCTAGTAAAAACGTGTCATCGCCGCGGAGCGTTTGCAATGGGAGGAATGGCCGCCTTTATTCCAGCCAAAGATCCACAAGTGAACCAACAAGTACTCGATAAGGTTCTGGGAGATAAATCTTTAGAAGCGAACAACGGACATGATGGAACGTGGGTCGCGCATCCAGGGCTTGCCGATACGGCAATGTCAGTGTTTGACCAAAAATTGGGTGAACGAACCAATCAATTGAATGTGCTACGGAAAGACGATAGCCCTATAACTGCACAGGTGTTACTTGCGCCTTGTGATGGTGCCATCACTGAACAAGGCATGCGTCATAACATTCGTGTTGCTCTGCAATATATAGAAGCGTGGATCTCAGGTAACGGTTGCGTTCCTATTTATGGATTAATGGAAGATGCGGCGACGGCTGAAATATCACGAGCTTCAATTTGGCAATGGATTCAGCACGAGCAAGAATTGGATAACGGACAAGTCGTCACCAAGTCGCTGTTCGAATCTTACCTGACTGAAGAGATCCAAGTTGTTCGTCAAGAAGTTGGAGAACAACGATTCATTAATGGTCGATTTGAAGAAGCGTCAGCATTGATGTCAGAACTCACCACCAGCGATGAACTGACGAATTTCTTAACGGTTCCAGGCTACGATTATTTGCCATAACTCATTGAAATGCTTAGCTAGCACATATGTATAGCTAACGCTAAGCGCACATTATAAAAAATGAACACGATTTATTACTAACAACGTGAAACAAAAGAGTTCGAGGTCAGAGAGAGTTGTACTGACGGAGAAAAGGATGACAGATGCATGAAGCATCGTATTACTACAGAGGGATAGACCATGACATTAACTCGCCGCCAACAAATCGAAGCTCTAGAGAAAGACTGGGCAACTAATCCACGCTGGAATAACGTAAAGCGTACTTACACAGCAGAAGAAGTCGTTGAACTTCGTGGTTCAGTGACGCCTGCCAATACTATCGCCCAACGTGGTGCTGATAAATTATGGTCTTTGGTCAACGGGTCATCTAAAAAAGGTTATGTAAACTGTTTGGGTGCACTGACTGGTGGTCAAGCGGTTCAGCAAGCCAAAGCGGGTATCGAAGCGATTTACCTATCAGGTTGGCAAGTTGCTGCAGATAACAATACGGCATCAACCATGTACCCTGATCAATCTTTATACCCTGTAGATTCAGTACCTTCAGTGGTTAAACGCATTAACAATTCATTCCGACGTGCAGACCAAATTCAGTGGGCTGGTGGTAAGAGCCCAGAAGATGAAGGTGGTATTGATTACTTCTTACCTATCGTTGCGGATGCAGAAGCAGGGTTTGGTGGCGTTCTCAATGCTTACGAGTTGATGAAGAATATGATCGAATCTGGCGCTGCTGGAGTTCACTTTGAAGACCAATTAGCATCAGTGAAAAAATGTGGTCACATGGGCGGTAAAGTACTGGTTCCTACCCAAGAAGCGGTACAAAAACTTGTCGCGGCACGTTTAGCTGCTGATGTTTCCGGCACAACAACACTTGTGATTGCGCGTACAGACGCCAACGCAGCGGATCTTCTGACTTCCGATTGTGACCCGTACGATCGTGACTTTATTCAAGGAGAGCGAACCGCTGAAGGTTTCTATCGAGTGAAAGCGGGCATCGACCAAGCTATTTCTCGTGGCCTAGCTTACGCACCATATGCGGATTTAATCTGGTGTGAAACGGCAAAACCGTGTTTAGAAGAAGCGCGTAAATTTGCTGAAGCAGTACATGCAGAATACCCAGATCAGCTATTGGCATATAACTGTTCACCATCGTTTAACTGGGAGAAAAACCTAGATTCAGAAACGATTGCAAAATTCCAGCAAGAGCTTGCGGATATGGGCTACAAATACCAGTTCATTACACTGGCGGGCATCCACAACATGTGGTTCAACATGTTTGAATTAGCTCATGCCTATGCGCAAGGCGAAGGTATGCGTCACTATGTTGAGAAAGTACAGCGTCCAGAATTTGAAGCAGCAGATAAAGGTTACACATTTGTGGCGCACCAACAAGAAGTGGGTACAGGATACTTTGACCGTATGACCAATACGATTCAAGGTGGAAACTCTTCGGTAACGGCACTGACAGGATCAACAGAAGAAGAGCAATTCTAGCGATAGCTTTACTCTTTAAAATCCATTTGAGCGGCGATATAGCCGCTCTTTTTTATGCTGACATATCGACTTTATTTGAGCGAGATATGGCAGCATCAAACATCAGTATCGACTTCTTCTGGTTCGGTATCTTCTTGCAGCTCAAGCAAATTGATGGCAATAGTGACAAAATCACTGTCAGTAATAATTCCGACTAACTCTCCATCTTCCACCACAGGTAAGCAGCCAACTTTGTGTTTTTGCATATAAGTGGCGCTCTCTTTTAACCCTGCTCTTGGTTCTACAGTCATGATATTACGGTGCATTACCTCATTGAGAGGGGTCGCTAGAGTATAAGATTGTGTGCTTGGAATATTTTGCAGGCTAGACTCTTGAGCGGCAAGAATATCACGCTGAGTCACTACGCCGAGCAGTCTTCTTTCTGCATCCACAACAGGAATGTGGCGGATATCTAAGGCTTCCATTGTACTCTTAGCTTCGGCTAACGAATGTGATCGTAATAGAGTGTGAGGGTTACGAGTCATCATGTCTTCGACTTTGATCATCACGATCTCCTTTTATGGGTCGGTGTAGTTTAACTATAGGTTTTTATTGTCTTAATATCTGGGAGCTAACTCATTTTTATTGAGCTTTATGCAACGAATTAGATTGCGATCAAGTTTGAATACTGATGAGTGATATTGTTGCTCATGTCGGTTTTACAATGAAATGTATCGCAGACTTGGTAATGAGTAATGTTGATTGAATGGTAGGTCGTGGACTATTGGGTTTTTCTCGGTAGGAAGATCATCAAGATGTTTAGGAAAATAGGATTAGTGGCAACGCTATTGATTGTATCAAGTAGCGCTAGTGCAATTGTGTTGGGTAATGTAGAAAGCGAGCCTACCTATCAAGTGACACTACGGGCCAGTAATATGGCTGAGTTCCCAATATGCGGTGGTTCAGTCATTGCTGACCGATGGGTGTTAACTGCGGCTCACTGTGTTGTTATGGGGCAAGGAACCGATGACAGCACATATTATGTTACGTCTCCGGGGGACTTAGCGATCACCGCTAATACTCAACATTTACATAATGTCGATTTACACCATTTATATAACGTGACGCATGTTGTAGTTCACCCTAAATATGAACGTTTTAGCCGTTTTAAAGTATATGAGAATGGCGACGAAGAGCTAATCAATACGAGTTTAGAAAATGATATTGCACTATTAAGAGTTGATCGTGTATTTGACTTCCCTGCAAGAGTGAATCTAGCAAGCCCAACGGTAATGCAAACTATTGAACGTCGATTGATGGGCGATTGGATCGATAATGCTGATAGCAATGATCGCCAACCCAATCTACACGTTTCAGGGTGGGGGACGACAACGCCACTAGCTGAAGAGGCTTCACCACAATTACTCTCAACGCGCACTACTTTTTTGCCTATCGAAAATTGTTATGAACGTTTAGAAGGTGGCACTGAGCAGTTGCCAGGAATAATTGATTCCCCAGTTAACCTTACCAAGATCTGCTCCATGCCGAATCAAGTGGAAATTCTAGATCCAGACAGTAGTACTTATTATGGGAATAGTGCTTGTAAAGGCGATAGTGGCGGAGCATTGATGGCAAGTGAGGAATTAGATTTAGGTCAAGCGGTTCAAATTGGAATTGTAAGTGGTGGGCCGATGATCATGCCTGTTTGTGGCTCTGTGACCATCCCTAGTTTCTACACTAAAGTAAGCACTTATTATGATTGGATTCAAAGTTATATTAACCAATCAACGATTCCTGAAAATGCGATAGTAGAGCCCGAATTTATCGCTGATTATCAAGCACCAGGAACATTGCCTCCAGAAGAAACTTTACCGCCATCTGAAGAGTGTAATGATAGTATCTCAACAAGTAACTGTAATTTTGTTCAGCCAGATGGTGCGAATCTCTATTGGTTCTATTCGCTATTCCTTATTGGTGTTGGGTTCTTTCGATGTAAGAGCTAATGATTGATGATCCATTCAGGCTGTTAAACGAGCAGCCTGATTTTTACTACTATTTACACTTATCCCTTAGAACAACCCTTGCTATTGCGTTTTGTCTGCCTATACTACTCCACTGCGAAATTTTTACTCGCAACCCTTTATTTATCAACCAAACAAGATAAGTCGCATGCAAGTTTCTGATTTTCATTTTGAATTACCTGATGAGCTGATAGCTCGTTACCCTCAAGCGGAACGTACCGCGAGTCGCCTTCTACAATTAGATGGAAATACTGGAACCTTGAGTGATGGTTCATTTAAAGACGTATTAGATCTTGTTCAACCGGGTGATTTAGTTGTTTTTAATAATACACGAGTGATTCCAGCTCGGCTGTTTGGTCGTAAAGAGTCTGGCGGTAAGCTAGAAGTCTTAGTCGAACGTATGATTGATGAGAAAAGCATTCTTGCTCACGTACGTTGCTCTAAATCACCTAAGCCAGGTACTACTCTATTCCTTGGTGAACATGATGAGTACCAAGCTGAAATGGTCGCACGCCATGATGCTCTGTTTGAGATCCGCTTTACCTCTGATCAAAGTGTATTAGAGATTTTAAATGCGGTTGGTCATATGCCATTACCGCCTTATATTGATCGTCCTGATGAAGACGCAGATAAAGAGCGTTATCAGACGGTATATAACAAAAAGCCGGGTGCCGTTGCAGCACCAACAGCAGGTTTACACTTTGATGAGCAGCTACTAGAGCAGATCAAAGATAAAGGTGTCGAGTTTGCTTACGTTACTTTGCATGTTGGAGCGGGTACATTCCAACCAGTAAAAGTGGATAATATCCATGATCACCACATGCATGCAGAGTATGTAGAAGTGCCACAAGAGGTTGTGGATGCGATTGCTGCGACAAAAGCTCGTGGTGGACGTGTCATCGCGGTTGGGACGACATCTGTTCGTTCATTAGAAAGTGCCGCTCAAGATGCACTGAAAAAAGGTACTGAGCTCGTTCCATTTTTTGGCGACACAGAAATCTTTATTTTCCCAGGCTACGAGTATCAATTGGTTGATTGTTTGATCACCAACTTTCACTTGCCTGAGTCAACATTAATTATGCTTGTTAGCGCTTTTGCAGACTACGACAAAGTGATGGCCGCTTACGATCATGCCGTTAAAAATGAATACCGCTTCTTCAGTTATGGCGATGCGATGTTCATCAATAAGAAAACGAAATAATCATCACTCGTAAATTCCCGGATTTCGTGGCATTTTCGAGAAAAAAAGTTTAATAGTCGAGTGCTAGCATTGAGCTAGGAAGGGAAGGTAACTTTACTTCTCGCAAGGATAAGCGACCGCTCTCGGTAGGGTGAATAACCCAGTAAAATCGTCAGATTGTTTCTCTGGCATATTGGAGGTCTCGTGAGATTAAAGTACGAACTTAAAAAAACAAATGGTAACGCACGTCGTGGTCAACTTCAGTTTGAACGCGGTACAGTAGAAACACCAGCATTCATGCCTGTAGGTACCTACGGTACTGTGAAAGGTATGACACCGGAAGAAGTGAAAGACACTGGTGCAGAAATTCTGCTTGGTAACACTTTCCACCTTTGGTTACGCCCTGGTCAAGAGATCATGAAATTACATGGTGATCTCCATGACTTCATGAACTGGAAAGGCCCAATCCTAACCGATTCAGGCGGTTTCCAAGTATTCAGCTTAGGTAAGACTCGTAAAATTACCGAAGAAGGTGTTCATTTCCGTAGCCCTGTGAACGGCGATAAGATCTTTATGGATGCTGAGAAATCAATGCAAATCCAATACGATCTTGGTTCTGATATCGTGATGATCTTCGACGAATGTACGCCATTCCCGGCAACCCACGATGAAGCTCGTATTTCAATGGAGCGTTCTATTCGTTGGGCGGACCGTAGCCGTAATGAATTTGATCGCCAAGACAACACCAATTCACTATTTGGTATTGTACAAGGTGGTGTTTACGAAGATCTACGTGATGTGTCTGTTGAAGCGCTAACTAAAATTGGCTTCGATGGTTACGCTGTCGGTGGTTTAGCGGTAGGCGAACCTAAAGAAGACATGCACCGTATTCTTGAGCATACTTGCCCACAACTACCTGAAGATAAGCCTCGTTACCTCATGGGCGTAGGCAAACCTGAAGATCTCGTTGAAGGCGTTCGTCGTGGTATCGATATGTTCGACTGCGTAATGCCGACTCGAAATGCTCGTAATGGACACCTATTTGTGACTGGCGGTGTGATCAAGATCCGTAATGCGAAACATAAAACGGATACAACACCACTAGATCCACAGTGTGACTGTTACACTTGCAGCAACTATTCAAAATCATATCTACACCACCTAGATCGTTGTAATGAGATCTTAGGTGCAAGACTGAATACTATTCATAACCTACGTTACTACCAACGTTTGATGCAAAGTATCCGTAACGCGATCGATGAAGACCGTTTTGATGCTTTTGTAGAAGAATTTTACGCTCGCCGTGATCGTGAAGTTCCACCAATGAATAAATAATTTGTCTCTATCGCCCTATTTTTGCGACCTCAATCTCTAAACTAGACTTTGAAGCCTTGAAAATAGGGCGATGCAGCCCAATTAGTTGGATTATCAATAAAAATTAAATAGAGGATGTTTTTAAATGTTTATTTCTCAAGCTCACGCAGCTGCTGAAGGCGCTGCACCAGGTGGCGGTTTCGAAATGCTAATCATGCTAGGCATGTTCGCAGTAATCTTCTACTTCATGATTTACCGTCCACAAGCGAAACGTGTAAAAGAGCACAAAAGCTTAATGAGCGCGATGGGTAAAGGCGACGAAGTACTGACTAGTGGCGGCCTTGTAGGCAAAATTACTAAAATCGCTGAAGACAATGACTATGTGTCAATTGCACTTAACGATAATAACGAAGTTGTAATCAAAAAAGATTTCGTTACTGCAGTGCTACCTAAAGGTACGCTTAAGTCTCTATAACAGCTAGAGGATCCTCGCTGTGCTAAACCGTTACCCGTTATGGAAGTATTTAATGGTGGTGTTTTCCATCGCCATTGCAGCGCTATACGCTCTTCCAAATATATACGGTGAAGATCCGGCGATTCAAGTCACAGGGGTGCGTGGCGCCTCTGTAGATATGTCGACGCTGGATGCTGTCACCGAAGCTCTTGATGAAAAGAGCTTATCTCATAAATCCGTTGCTCTAGAGAACGGTTCTATTCTTGTTCGTTTTACCGATACTGACACTCAAATCAGTGCTCGCGATATTGTTAGCGAAGCATTAGGCAAAGATGTCATTGTTGCTCTTAACTTAGCGGCTTCTACTCCTGATTGGCTTGAATCTATTGGTGCTGCACCAATGAAACTTGGCCTTGATTTACGTGGTGGTGTTCACTTCTTAATGGAAGTGGATATGGACGCTGCGATGGGTAAGCTTGTTGGACAGCAAGAAGAAGCCTTCAGAAGTGAACTGCGTGAAGAAAAAATTCGCTACCGCTCTATTCGCCCATCGGGTAAAGACGCGGTAGAAGTATTACTTCGCAATGAAGAGCAACTCTCCCAAGCTAAACAGAGCCTTGCATCAAAGCACCAAGATATGACTTTTACTGAGTCTGCATCAAATGGTCGTTTTGCGCTGGTGGCTAAGTTTACTGAAGCTCGCCTTCAAGAGATTCGTAACTACGCAGTTGAGCAGAATATTACTATTTTGCGCAATCGTGTAAACGAACTTGGTGTTGCTGAACCTCTTGTTCAACGTCAAGGTGCAAGCCGAATCGTTGTGGAACTGCCAGGTGTTCAAGATACTGCTCGCGCTAAAGAAATTTTAGGTGCAACAGCGACACTTGAATTCCGAGAAGTGGATGATAAAGCTGACTTAGCAGCAGCGGCAAGTGGCCGAGCGCCTGCTGGCAGTGAAATCAAACAAGATCGTAATGGTCGCCCTGTCGTACTGAAGAAACGTGTCATTCTTGGTGGTTCAAGTATTACAGACGCAAGTTCAAGCGTTGATGAGTATGGTCGTCCACAAGTGAATATCTCACTTGATAGTGAAGGTGGCAGCAAAATGTCAGCGTTCTCACGTAAAAACATCGGTAAGCTTATGGCAACCGTATTTGCTGAGTACAAAGACAGTGGGCGTAAAAACCCAGAAGGCAGCGTAATCCTGACTAAGCATGAAGAAGTGATCAACCAAGCAACGATTCAATCAACGCTTGGCCGTAGTTTCCGAATTACAGGTATTGATTCAGCTTCAGAAGCTCATAACTTAGCTCTGCTACTTCGTGCTGGTGCTCTTATTGCTCCAATCTCAATCGTTGAAGAGCGCACAATCGGTCCATCTATGGGTCAACAGAACATCGATATGGGTGTGATGGCGTGTGTTTGGGGTATGGCGGCAGTTATGCTGTTTACTCTACTGTACTACCGTAAGTTTGGCTTAATTGCGAACATGGCACTAATGGCAAACCTAGTTTTGATTATCGGTGTCATGTCGATGATCCCTGGGGCAACCATGACGCTTCCTGGTATCGCTGGTATCGTTTTGACCGTTGGTATGGCGGTGGATGCGAACGTGCTGATATTTGAGCGTATTCGTGAAGAGCTACGTGATGGACGTAATCCACAACAAGCGATTCACCAAGGTTACGCCAATGCATTCAGTACTATTGCCGATGCGAACATTACGACCTTAATTACAGCAATTATTTTGTTTGCTGTAGGTACAGGTGCAATCAAAGGTTTCGCCGTGACTCTGTCTATCGGTATTCTGACTTCTATGTTTACCGCTATTGTTGGAACGCGTTGTGTCGTGAACCTGCTATATGGTGGCAAACGTATCGATAAACTGTCGATCTAAGCTAAGGGAAATGTGATGTTTCAGATTTTGAAAGCAGACAAAACGATCGACTTTATGCGTTGGTCTAAATTTGCCTTTGCTTTTTCTATAATCATGATTGGTGCTGCAATCTTTACTCTTTCAACAAAATGGTTGAATTGGGGTTTAGATTTTACGGGCGGTACTCTGATTGAAGTTGGTTTTGAGCAACCAGCAAACCTAGAAGATATTCGTGGTGCTTTACAGGCAAAAGGTTTTGGCGATGCAACGGTACAAAACTTTGGTTCTGCTCGTGAAGTAATGGTTCGCTTGCGTCCAAGAGATGACCTTCAAGGTGAAACTCTTGGTAACCAAATTCTATCAGCGATTGAAGATGGAACTGGCGAAAGCGTAGAGATGCGCCGTATCGAGTTTGTTGGTCCTAACGTTGGCGATGAACTAACTGAAGCGGGTGGTTTAGCCATTATCGTTTCATTAATCTGTATTTTGATATACGTATCAATGCGTTTTGAGTGGCGTCTGGCTGCTGGTGCGGTACTCGCATTAACGCACGATGTTATTATCACGCTGGGTGTATTCTCCATCATGCAGATTGAAGTGGACTTAACGATTGTGGCAGCACTATTGACGGTAGTGGGGTACTCCCTCAACGATACCATCGTAGTATTTGACCGTATCCGTGAAAACTTCCGCAAAATGCGTAAAGGTGAGTCTGCTGAAGTGATGAATAATTCAATCACACAAACATTAAGTCGTACTTTGATTACTTCCGGTACTACTTTGTTTGTTGTTATTGCATTGTTCGCACAAGGTGGGGCAATGATCCACGGCTTTGCAACGGCATTGCTGTTAGGTATCACTGTTGGTACTTACTCTTCTATCTATGTTGCATCTGCACTGGCTCTTAAACTAGGTATCACTCGTGAACACCTAATGCCACCACAGATTGACAAAGAAGGCGCTGAATTTGACGAGATGCCTTAACGAGAGTTAACTCATCTAGACAAGTTGTCACAAAAAGCCGCTGAGAAATCAGCGGCTTTTTATTTGCTTGTCACTTTTTGTTTGCTTGTCGCTATTTCATCAGAACCATGCATAAAAGCTTCATTTCAAAGATGGCACTATAAGATTCAAGTTTAAATCAGAAAGGACTCAGTAATAGGCATAAAAAAACGCCCGCATATTGCTATGCGGGCGTTTACAATTTTGAGTAAGTTAAATTACTTACAGATAGCTTCGTTACCGTGTTCACGGATAGTCTTAAGCATACACTTAACACCACGTGCACTTGATGCAACGATATTGCCAGACTTCATGTACTCAGTACCGCCAGCAAAGTCAGTCAGGATAGCACCAGATTCACGAGCAATAAGCTCAGCAGCTGCAAGATCCCAAGGTTTCAAGCCAAGCTCAAAGTAACCATCAACGCGGCCAGCTGCTAGGTAGCATAAGTCTAGCGCAACAGAACCTGTACGACGGAAATCAGAACAATCAGCAAATAGAGCCGAAAGTACTTTTAGGTAGCTTTCAGAGTGCTGCTTTTGATTGTAAGGGAAGCCTGTCGCTAAAACAGTACCTTGGAGGTCTTTAAGTTGAGATACACGTAGACGAGCATTGTTTAGTTGAGCGCCAGCACCACGTTGAGCTGTGAATAGCTCATTTAGCATTGGGTCATAAACACAAGCGACTTCAGTTTTACCGTTGATACGAACAGCGATAGATACTGAGAAGTGTGGGAAGCCTTTTACGAAGTTATTCGTGCCATCCAGTGGGTTGATAATCCATTGTACACTTGAATCAGAGCCTTCGATAAGGCCGCTTTCTTCCGCAATCGTGCTGTGATCTGGGTAAGAAGCTTTGATAGTTTCAAGAATAAGGTATTCAGCTTCTTCATTGATATTAGTAATAAATGAGTTATTACCTTTTTGAGTGATCTCAATTTTATCAACAGTTTCTAACGATTTAGCAATATGATTGCCTGCTTTACGCGCAGCGCGTATAGCAATATTTAGCATAGGATGCATAAGGATTTTCCCAACGGATGTTAAAGAACGATTTAAAGCGGCGGGAAGTATACCAAACTTTTATTAAAAGGGAAGTGGTTATTTAATGAGCTTTTGAATCGGATAACAGATGAAAACTGTGATCTAACGAGTTTAGTGTGTTTTTAAATGTCTTGAATGACAGGAGTATCGCGGTGGCTATATAAGCTTGTTTTGTTTTTTGTTATTATCTCGCGGTTTTAATTTTAGTGGTGTCGTCAAGTTATGTTAGACAATGTAAAAGTCGTTTTAGTAGGAACCTCTCATCCCGGTAACATTGGTTCAGCAGCTCGTGCAATGAAAGTTATGGGGCTTAACCAAATGGTATTGGTGGCTCCCCAGTGTGAAGTTGATTCACAAACGATGGCATTGGCTGCCGGGGCTGGGGATATTGCAATGAACGCTCAAATCGTTGAGACGTTAGATGAAGCAATCGCAGATTGTGGTTTAGTTGTAGGATCAAGTGCTCGTTCACGTACTTTAGAGTGGCCAATGCTAGAACCAAGAGAGTGCGGTGAAAAGTTTTCCGTAGAGGGTGAAAAGCACCCAGTGGCACTTATTTTTGGTCGTGAGCGTACAGGTCTTACTAATGAAGAGCTGCAAAAATGTCACTTCCACGTTTGTATTCCGGCTAACCCTGAATACAGCTCCCTGAACTTAGCAATGGCAGTACAAACCTTAAGTTATGAAATTAGGGTTGCACATCTTGAAAGAGAGAAGAGCCAATATGCACCTCAAGAACAAGAAGAGTACCCACGTCACAAAGAGCTAGAAATGTTCTATGAACACCTTGAAAAAGTGATGTTGGATACCCAATTCATCTCTAAGGAACAGCCTGGGCAAGTGATGAATAAATTACGTCGATTATTTAGCCGAGCTAGACCAGAGTTACAAGAGATCAATACCTTAAGAGGTGTTTTGACCTCTGTAGAAAGAAGCATAAATAGCTCAAAATAGCCGCTTTTATATTAGGGTTAAATACTTGACTAAAACAGTCAAATAAATACTTGACTAAAATAGTCGGGTATGGAAAAATCGTATCCACATAATCAATGTGGATACGGTGATGGTATGAAACTTACATCTAAAGGAAGATATGCGGTGACAGCCATGCTGGATGTTGCATTGCATTCGACAAATAACCCCGTGCCTCTGGCTGATATTTCAGAGCGACAAGGTATTTCACTCTCATATTTAGAGCAGTTATTTTCCAAGTTACGTAAAGCGGGTTTAGTGGCAAGTGTACGTGGCCCTGGTGGTGGATATCGTTTAGGCGCAGATGCTAATGATATCGCGATTGGAACCGTGATTGCCGCCGTCGATGAATCAGTAGATGCAACTAAGTGCCATGGGCGAGAGGGTTGCCAGGGTGGCACTCGCTGTCTTACTCATACACTTTGGCGCGATTTAAGTTCGCGCATTAGCGACTTCTTAAATAACATCACTCTTGGAGAGTTGATGGAAGATAATGAAGTGTTAGAAATTTCAGGCCGACAAGACATTGATCTTGCGGTAAATCATGGGTTTGCACAAAAAAATACAAGCACCGCTCCCATCGGTGTCAATGTTCGCTCATAAGCGACCATTTTTACATTGGAGTAGAGAATGAAACTGCCTATTTATTTTGACTATTCAGCAACATGTCCAGTAGATCCTCGAGTGGCTGAAAAGATGGTTCAATGCATGACGATGGACGGAAACTTTGGTAATCCGGCATCTCGTTCGCATCGCTATGGCTGGCAGGCTGAAGAAGCAGTTGATAACGCTCGTGAGCAGATTGCAGGTTTATTGAATGCAGACCCACGTGAAATCGTATTTACATCTGGTGCAACAGAATCAGATAACCTTGCGATAAAAGGTGCCGCGCACTTTTATGGTAAGAAAGGTAAGCATGTCATTACCTGCAAAACAGAACACAAAGCCGTATTAGATCCATGTCGCCAACTTGAGCGTGAAGGTTATGAAGTTACTTACCTTGCACCAGAAGCGAATGGCATCATCGATCTGAATAAGCTTCAAGAAGCAATGCGTGAAGACACCGTTCTTGTCTCTATCATGCACGTGAATAACGAAATTGGTGTGATTCAAGATATCTCATCAATTGGTGAAATGTGTCGTGAACGCAAAATCATTTTCCACGTCGATGCCGCACAATCAGCGGGTAAAATTCCACTAGACGTACAAGAGATGAAAGTGGATCTGATTTCACTATCAGCTCATAAAGTGTATGGACCTAAAGGCATTGGTGCGCTTTATGTTAGCCGTAAACCACGTATTCGCCTAGAAGCGCAAATGCATGGTGGTGGTCATGAGCGTGGTTTCCGTTCAGGTACTTTAGCGACGCACCAAATTGTGGGCATGGGTGAGGCTTTTGCCATTGCTAAACAAGATATGCAGTTCGATTTTGATCATGCTAAAGCGTTACGTGAGCGTTTACTCAACGGCGTGAAAGATCTTGAAGCCGTAACCGTTAACGGTGATTTGGACCAACGTGTTCCGCACAACCTTAACGTTAGCTTTGCCTTCGTAGAAGGTGAGTCGCTGCTTATGTCTCTTAAAGATCTTGCAGTGTCTTCAGGTTCAGCTTGTACATCAGCAAGTTTGGAACCGTCATATGTTCTACGTGCACTTGGTCTAAATGATGAATTAGCACATAGCTCAGTAAGATTTTCATTCGGCCGTTTTACTACGGAAGAAGAAGTGGACTACGCAATTGAACAAATTCGTGTAGCCGTAAACAAATTACGCGACATGTCTCCTCTATGGGATATGTATAAAGAAGGGATTGATCTGGACACTGTTGAGTGGGCGCATCACTAATCCCTAGTCAGTAGAGGAAGAGAGGAAACTATCATGGCTTATAGCGAAAAAGTAATTGATCACTACGAAAATCCACGCAACGTTGGTGCTTTTGATAAAGAAGACCCAAGTGTAGGTAGCGGCATGGTCGGTGCTCCAGCATGTGGCGATGTAATGAAACTACAAATCAAGGTAACACCAGAAGGTATTATCGAAGATGCGAAGTTTAAAACGTACGGTTGCGGTTCTGCGATTGCTTCTAGCTCACTGGTTACTGAGTGGGTTAAAGGTAAAAGCATTGACGAAGCGGCAGCAATCAAAAATGCAGAAATTGCAGAAGAGCTAGAATTGCCTCCAGTGAAAGTACACTGTTCAATTCTTGCCGAAGATGCAATTAAAGCGGCTGTTGCTGATTACAAAAAGAAACACGATTAATAACCTCGATTAATAACAATGGGAGGTGAAAGCCTCCTAAATGAATTCCATAAAAAATAGAACAAGGTTGTAGTATGGCCATCACAATGACAGAAGCAGCAGCAAGCCGAGTTAGAGCATTTCTAGATAATCGAGGCAAAGGCATCGGTTTGAGACTAGGTGTAAAAACGACGGGCTGTTCCGGCATGGCTTATGTTTTAGAATTTGTGGATGACTTGAATGAAGAAGACAAAACGTTTGAACATTCAGGTGTCACCGTTATTATCGATCCGAAAAGCTTGGTTTACCTAGATGGCACTGAGCTTGATTATGTGAAAGAAGGGCTTAACGAAGGCTTTGAATTCAACAACCCGAACGCGAAAAGCGAGTGTGGTTGTGGTGAAAGCTTTAACGTATAAATAGCCATTCCATATTAGCTAGGCTCTTAGCTAGGGCCTAGAACTTAGGACCTGATTTTTACATGAATCATTTTGAATTATTTGGGCTACCAATTCAGTTTTCACTGGATGGTAGCCTTCTTTCTTCGCAGTTTAGAGAACTGCAACGTCGTTTTCACCCAGATAACTTTGCGACGGCATCTGAGCGTGATCGCCTGCTTTCAGTTCAAAAAGCGGCGCAAATTAACGATGCATATCAAATATTAAAAAATCCCATTTCTCGTGCAGAGTACATGCTTTTATTGCAAAGTATTGATATTCGAGCAGAGCAGCAAACGATGCAAGATCCTGAGTTTCTAATGGAACAGATGGAACTACGTGAAGAGCTAGAAGATATCGCTGCAAGTGCTGATGTTGAAGATGCTGTTTATGATTTTGATAGCAAAGTAAGCAAAATGTATAAGCAGCATTTAAAAGCCATAGAAGAAGAATTAGATCAAAACCTATGGATTCAAGCTGCGGATAGAGTAAGAAAGCTAAAGTTTGTTGCGAAATTAAAGCATGAAATAGAACTCGTCGAAGATCGTTTACTCGGTTAGTTTAGATAATAAGGACCAACCCATGGCACTACTCCAAATTGCAGAACCCGGCCAAAGCTCTGCACCTCATGAACATAAACTTGCCGTCGGTATCGACCTCGGTACGACTAACTCATTAGTGGCAAGTGTTCGTAGTGGAAACGCGACGACCCTATTGGATGAGCAACAGCGCAGTATTTTGCCATCGGTTGTTCATTACCCGGCAGCACAAAGCGATGCCGTGACGCACTCAGTCGGTCATGACGCACGTGCATTGGCGCAGACAGATCCAAAAAATACGATCATTTCAGTAAAACGTCTGATTGGTCGTTCATTAGCCGATATTCAATCTCGCTATCCTTCGCTGCCTTACCAATTTGTTGCTAGTGATAACGGACTTCCAGTTTTAGAAACCGCACAAGGGGCTAAAAACCCGATTCAAGTATCGGCGGATATTTTAAAAGCACTATCTCATCGCGCAGAGCAAACGCTCGGTGGTGAACTGTCTGGTGTGGTTATTACTGTCCCTGCTTATTTTGATGATGCCCAACGTGCGGGAACAAAAGATGCGGCAAACCTTGCTGGCTTACATGTTCTACGCCTACTAAACGAACCAACAGCAGCAGCCATTGCATACGGTCTCGATTCAGGTCAAGAAGGCGTTATTGCTGTTTACGATCTCGGTGGTGGTACTTTTGATATCTCCATTCTTCGCCTGTCGAAAGGTATCTTTGAAGTGTTGGCAACAGGCGGTGACTCAGCACTAGGTGGAGATGATTTTGACCACTTGATCGCTGAACATTTCCAAAGCCAAATCAATCTTGATGCTCCAATCACTGCAGAGCAGCAACGCCAGTTATTGGATGCTGCGACGGACGCTAAAATTGCCCTTTCAGATAGTGATATTGCCCAAGTCAGTGTACTCGGCTGGAATGGCTCATTAAGCCGTGACGAACTGAATGATATTTTACGACCACTTGTTAAAAAAACCTTATTGTCTTGCCGACGTGCGCTGAAAGATTCAGATGTAGATGCTGATGATGTACAGAACGTCGTGATGGTGGGCGGTTCAACAAGAACGCCATTAGTGCGTGACATGGTGGGTGACTTCTTTGGTAAAACACCTCTAACCAGCATTAACCCTGATGAAGTTGTCGCGATAGGCGCAGCGATTCAAGCGGATATTTTAGTAGGCAACAAACCTGATTCTGAAATGTTACTGCTAGACGTTATCCCATTGTCACTCGGTATTGAAACCATGGGTGGCTTGGTTGAAAAAATTATTCCACGTAATACCACTATCCCAGTCGCTAAAGCTCAAGAATTTACCACCTTTAAAGATGGGCAAACGGCAATGACCGTGCATACTGTCCAAGGTGAACGAGAAATGGTAGACGATTGTCGCTCACTGGCTCGTTTTGCGCTTAAAGGTATTCCACCAATGGCGGCAGGTGCAGCGCATATCCGCGTGACATATCAAGTAGACGCTGATGGCCTACTGTCTGTTACTGCGATGGAGAAAAGCACTGGCGTTCAAGCGGAGATACAAGTTAAGCCTTCCTATGGTTTAAGTGAGAATGAAGTCGCAAGCATGCTGAAAGATTCGATGACATACGCTCAAGAAGATATGGATGCACGTACTCTGGCAGAGCAAAAAGTGGAAGCGGATCGAGTCATAGAAGGCTTGATTGTTGCGATGAATGCGGATGGCGATGAACTGCTCTCAGAGACAGAAAAGCAAGCTTTGCTAGCCTCCATCGAATCATTGATTGAATTGCGAAATGGCCACAGTGCCGAAGCGATTGAATTAGGAATAAAAGAGACAGATAAAGCAAGCCAAGACTTTGCTTCTCGTCGTATGGACAAATCGATTCGAGCTGCTTTATCAGGGCAGTCAGTCAACGATATTTAATCGTTAATTTGACCAATATTAATTAGTTATATGAAGACCGAGATTAAGAATGCCTAAAATAATTGTTTTACCTCATGAAGATCTTTGCCCTGAAGGCGCAGTATTTGAAGCTCAAAAGGGCGAAACTGTTCTTGATGTAGCACTAAAAAATGGTATCGGAATTGAGCATGCATGTGAAAAATCATGCGCTTGTACCACTTGCCACGTGATCATCCGTGAAGGGTTTGACTCGCTAGAAGAGAGTGAAGAGCTGGAAGATGACATGCTAGATAAAGCATGGGGACTGGAGCCTGAATCTCGCTTAGGTTGCCAAGCCGTAGTAACCGATGAAGACCTTGTCGTTGAGATCCCTAAATACACATTGAACCACGCATCTGAAGATCATTAAGACGCGCTTCAACGTTAACGATAATTAAAGGAGTTGATTATGAGCTTAAGATGGACTGATTCGCGAGATATTGCGATTGAGCTTTGCGACTTATATCCAGACACCGATCCTAAAACCGTTCGCTTCACTGATTTACATCGATGGATCACGGAATTAGACGGATTTGAGGATGAACCCAATAACTCTAATGAGAAAATATTAGAAGCGGTAATTCTATGTTGGATGGATGAAGCGGATTAATTGAATGATTCGTGTTTTGAAAACGTAGCGCAGTTAACATTTCTTACTAAAAATAGCGGACCTTATGGTCCGTTTTTTTATCATAGCGACCTTTTATCTCTACAAAATGCTAACATCTAGCCAATATCACAAAGTAATCACACATGGCGTAGAAACGCTATCTCGGACAAGGAGAAACCATGTCTACACAGATGTCTGTATTTTTAAGTAAAGAAACTGCCCAGCCTCAGTGGGGAGAGAACGCAATTTTGTCATTTTCTGAAAATGGCGCAACGATTCACTTAAATGAGTCGCATGATTTTGGCGCCGTTCAACGCGCTGCACGTAAGTTAGACGGACAGGGCATTCAGTCTATTGCACTACAAGGCGAGGGCTGGAGCTTAGAAAGTGTCTGGGCCTTCCATCAAGGCTACCGTGGACCAAAGAAAAAAAACTATCTTGAGTGGGATTCACTTGCCGAGGGTGAACAAGCGGAGCTCGAAGCTCGAATCAAAGCGACCGATTGGACTCGCGATATCATCAATAAAAGCGCAGAAGAAGTGGCTCCCCGTCAACTTGCCACAATGGCCGCTGAGTTTATCAAGTCAGTCGCTCCAGAAGGCACAATTACCGCTAAAATCGTGAAAGACAAAGATCTTCTTACAGAAGGCTGGGAAGGCATTTATGCCGTTGGTCGCGGCTCTTCACGCACCTCAGCTATGCTGCAATTAGATTACAACCCAACAGGCGATGAAAATGCCCCTGTTTTCGCTTGTCTTGTGGGTAAAGGTATCACTTTTGATTCAGGCGGTTACAGCTTGAAACCATCTGGATTCATGACCGCAATGAAATCTGATATGGGCGGTGCTGGCACGATCACGGGGGGTTTTGCCCTTGCGATTAGCCGTGGCCTCAATAAGCGTGTGAAGCTTATCTTATGCTGCGCAGAGAATATGATTTCAGGCCGAGCATTGAAACTTGGTGATGTGATCACTTATAAAAATGGCAAAACCGTTGAAGTAATGAATACCGATGCGGAAGGTCGCTTAGTGCTAGCGGATGGTTTGCTGTACGCCAGTGCGCAAAGCCCTGCGTTAATCATTGACTGCGCAACACTCACCGGTGCCGCGAAAAACGCGCTGGGTAATGACTACCATGCACTACTGAGCTTTGATGATGAACTATCACACCAAGCGCTAACCAGTGCAGCTCAAGAGAAAGAAGGGCTATGGCCTCTACCTCTTGCCGATTTTCACCGTAGCATGTTGCCATCCAACTTTGCTGATCTCTCCAATATCAGCAGTGGCGATTACAGCCCTGGAGCAAGTACAGCCGCGGCATTCTTGTCTTACTTTGTGGATGATTACAAAAAAGGTTGGTTGCACTTTGACTGTGCTGGCACTTACCGTAAATCAGCGAATGATAAATGGGCGGCAGGCGCAACTGGTATGGGCGTTCGCACCTTAGCGAACATACTTATCGAACAAGCAAAATAATATTCAGGGACTCTCTGTTCGAGTCCCCATAACAACAAATGGAAGTAGAAGGGATACCTTATGGCTCTAGAAAAAACGTTTTCTATCGTTAAGCCCGATGCAGTAGAACGTAACTTAATTGGTGAAATTTATCACCGAATTGAAAAGTCAGGTCTAAGAATCATTGCCGCTAAAATGGTGCATTTGACAGAAGAGCAAGCGAGTGGCTTTTATGCTGAACATGAAGGCAAAGAGTTCTTCCCAGCATTAAAAGAGTTCATGACCTCTGGGCCTATCATGGTTCAAGTACTTGAAGGCGAAAATGCGATTGCTCGTTACCGTGAGCTGATGGGTAAAACAAACCCAGAAGAAGCAGCATGCGGAACGATTCGCGCCGATTACGCACTCAGCATGCGTTACAACTCAGTTCATGGTTCAGATAGCCCTGTATCGGCTGCTCGTGAAATTGAGTTCTTTTTCCCTGAATCTGAAATTTGCCCTCGCTAGAGTATTCAGTGGGTAATGAGTCATTAATATACCCAGTGACAAATTTATGACTAATAAAAAGGAAGCTTCGGTTTCCTTTTTTTGTCTCCGCTATTAAATATTGGGTGTGATTAAAAAATAACCAACATAAAATTAATGCCTTAACAAAGTCATGGATTTACAACTCTTGTTGTCCCCGAATAAAGGCTGTACAATTCGCGCCCTTAAATATCGTTCCATCATTGAGAGGCAACATGTCCACTGAAAAAGTAAATCTACTCGATTTTGATCGCAAAGGTCTGCGTAAATTTTTTGCTGAAGAGCTTGGCGAGAAAGCGTTCCGTGCCGATCAATTAATGAAGTGGATGTATCACTTTGGTGTCGATGATTTCGATGCAATGAACAATATTAATAAAAAGTTACGTGAAAAATTGAAGCATCGTACAGAAATCAAAGCACCTACTGTTGCAGATGCTCAATATTCTGAAGACGGCACCATCAAATGGGCAATGCGCGTTGGTGATCAAGATGTAGAAACGGTTTATATCCCAGACGGCGATCGAGCGACGTTATGTGTTTCTTCTCAAGTGGGTTGTGCACTTGAATGTAAATTCTGCTCAACCGGCCAGCAAGGTTTTAACCGTAACTTAAAAGTATCGGAAATTGTCGGTCAAATCTGGCGTGCCGCTCGTGAAATCGGTTTAGAAAAAGAGACAGGTCGTCGTCCAATTACCAATGTCGTTATGATGGGTATGGGTGAGCCTCTTCTTAACATGAAAAACCTGATTCCATCGTTAGAAATCATGCTCGACGATCTTGGTTTCGCGTTATCAAAGCGTCGTGTAACCGTATCAACTTCAGGTGTCGTTTCTGGTCTTGATCAAATGACTGATAACATCGATGTTGCTCTCGCTATTTCTTTGCATGCGCCAAACGATAAATTGCGTAGCGAAATCATGCCGATTAATGATCGTTGGGATATTGAAGCTTTCCTTGCGTCGGTACGCCGTTATATTGCCTCTTCAAATGCAAACCGCGGGCGTGTAACGGTTGAGTATGTACTGCTTGACCACGTCAACGACGACATGGATCACGCGCATGAATTGGCAGAACTATTGAAAGATACGCCTGCGAAAATCAACTTAATTCCGTTTAACCCTTACCCAGGCTCTCCATACAAGAAGCCAAGTAACTCTCGTATTGACCGTTTCATGAAAACGTTGATGCAATATGACTATACCGTTACGGTAAGAAAAACACGTGGTGACGACATCGATGCTGCATGTGGTCAGCTAGTGGGTGATGTGATCGATAGAACTAAGCGCACAAAGCAGAGACAAGCGGGTGAAACGATTCCTGTGAAAGCTGTGTAGAGCAATAAGCCGCTACAATCTGAAAAGCCAAAAGATGCACTCTTTTGGCTTTTTTGTATTTTAGGTCGCGGTTTTGGGGGATCATCGAGCTTTTTGTTAATTAAACACGCTGTTTATTCGGACATTTCCGTTAATTTTTGGACAAAAGTTTGAGTTCGCTGTAAATTCTAATGCAGAGTTTTTACCTTGTTATGAGATTCGCTTATCATGACTTTTTTACTTGGAAGTAAAAAATAAGTTTGATAGGGATTATCGGCAGCATGTAGAGAGTTTTAGAATCGTTAGTTTTCCGCTTAATAGACCACTATTTATCGATTTCACTTACTAACAATAAAACTTTTTTCAGCTGTAATACACGAGATCATTCATTTACATATCGTGAGCGTCAATACGCATATACCAATAAATAGAATTAAAAAGGTAGGCGTAGTGTTTAGTTCAGCTGACGATATCAGATTAAGAAGTACATTACAGATGACGACGGAACAAGAAAGCTGTACAGATCAAGCACCAGTACAAATAGAAGCTGGAACGCTACTGAAACAAAAACGTGAGCTGCTTGGGTTAAGCCAAAAGCAGATAGCCGATCGTTTAAGATTACGTATTTCGACCATCCAAAAAATAGAAAATAATGAATTTGAATCCGTTCAAGTGGCGACGTTTACTCGTGGCTACCTAAGATCATACGCTAAAGCTGTTTCTCTTGATGAAAAAGAGGTGCTTTCCGCTCTTGATCATACTGGCGATGCTCAACATAAAGAGCAAGAGATGCAAAGTTTCTCGCGCAAAACCAAAGTAGAGAAGCATAACAACAGAATTATGAAGCTGACTTGGGGCATTTTCGCCATTATTGCGGGTATTTCCTCGCTATGGTGGTGGCAAAACCAGCAACAAGATACGCTGACCATATCATTGAATGAAACGACTGAGGCCAAGGCTGAAGTTAAAGATTTAGCTGAACCAGCTGCCGTTGATACGATCAGCACTGAATCAGAAGAGTTAGTCGCGCCCGCTGTTGAGGATACGCTATCTCAAGATGCAAATGATTTGACGTCTGAAGTACCTGTGGCAAACAGTGTTGAAGTTGACTCAGATTCAGCAGATTTATCTTCTAATATCGCCGCGTCTGAGCAGATTCAAGAACCGGTAGTTCAAGATAAGATGGTACAGCCAACTGCGACGGCTACGATCAGCACACCAATCACCGAATCGAACACTTCCGCTGACTCAAATGAGAAAGCGATCAGTATGACTTTTACATCGGACTGTTGGATCTTATTGAAAGATTCTAATGGAAAAACACTTTCTACGGGTGTTAAAAAAGCAGGACAGACTATTCAATTGTCCGCGATTGGACCTGTAAAAGTGATTCTAGGTGCGCCAGAAGGCGTATCAATGACATTTGCGAGTGAACCTGTCGACCTTTCTGGGTATACTTCAGGGAAAGTAGCAAGATTCACCTTACCTTAGAAGCCAATATGCAATACGAATCCCCAATTATTCGCCGTCCATCATCACGTATTTACGTTGGTGATGTGCCGATCGGTGATGGTGCGCCAATTGCGGTGCAATCCATGACCAACACAAGAACAACTGATGTTGAAGCAACGGTTGCTCAGATTAAAGCACTGCAAAATGTTGGTGCCGATATTGTTCGGGTTTCTGTCCCAACAATGGATGCGGCAGAAGCATTTAAGTTAATCAAGCAACAAGTATCGATTCCTCTGGTTGCGGATATCCACTTTGATTACCGTATTGCCTTAAAAGTGGCGGAGTACGGTGTGGATTGTTTGCGCATCAACCCTGGTAATATTGGGAGCGAAGAGCGTATTCGTAGTGTTGTTGACTGCGCTCGTGATAAAAACATTCCGATTCGTATCGGGGTTAACGGTGGCTCACTAGAAAAAGAAATTCAAGTGAAATACGGGGAACCAACGCCAGCGGCTTTAGTCGAATCAGCTATGCGTCATGTTGATATCTTAGATCGTCTGAACTTCGATCAATTTAAGGTCAGTGTGAAAGCATCAGATGTCTTTTTAGCGGTTGAATCCTATCGCTTGCTAGCAAAAGAGATTATCCAACCGCTTCATCTTGGTATTACCGAAGCGGGTGGTGCTCGTGCTGGCGCGGTTAAATCTTCTGTTGGCCTTGGTATGCTGTTAGCGGAAGGGATTGGCGATACGCTACGTATCTCTTTAGCTGCGGATCCTGTCGAAGAGATTAAAGTAGGTTTTGATATATTAAAATCCCTACGAATTCGCTCTCGCGGTATTAATTTTATCGCTTGTCCTAGCTGTGCTCGTCAAGAGTTTGATGTGATCAACACAGTGAACGCATTAGAAGAGCGTTTAGAAGATATTATTACCCCTATGGATGTCTCTATCATTGGCTGCGTCGTCAATGGCCCAGGTGAAGCGGAAGTTTCTCACATGGGAATCGCTGGTGGTAATAAGAAGAGTGCGTTCTATGAAGATGGTCAACGCCAAAAAGTCCGTTTCGATAATGATGATCTTGTAAATCAGCTAGAAACCAGAATTCGTGCTAAAGCGTCAATGCTTGATGAAAATAATCGCATTGATGTGAAAAGCGTAGAAGAATAATTACTCTCAACGAGATATTACGGTAAGTATTGTGGCAAAAACTATTCAAGCAATTCGAGGCATGAACGATTGCCTCCCAACTCAGTCTCCACTTTGGCAAAAAGTTGAAGGCGCAGTTAAAAATGTTATCAGCGCATATGGATACAACGAAGTTCGTATGCCAATCGTTGAGATGACGCATCTATTTAGCCGTGCAATTGGTGAAGTCACCGATGTGGTTGAAAAAGAGATGTACACATTTGAAGACCGTAATGGCGATAGCTTAACTTTACGTCCAGAAGGTACTGCGGGCTGTGTTCGCTCTGGTATCGAAAATGGTCTGCTGTATAACCAAGAGCAACGCCTTTGGTATATGGGTCCAATGTTCCGTCATGAGCGTCCACAAAAAGGTCGCTACCGTCAGTTCCACCAGTGTGGTGTAGAAGTGTTTGGTCTAAACGGGCCTGATGTTGATGCTGAGCTTATCATGATGACGGCTCGCTTATGGCGCGAACTTGGTATCGAGAAACATGTACGTTTAGAGCTTAACTCGATTGGTTCACAAGAAGATCGCGCGAACTACCGTACTGCTTTGATTGCATTCTTAGAGCAGCATATGGATGTACTCGACGAAGATTGCAAACGTCGTATGCACACTAATCCATTGCGTGTTTTAGATACTAAAAACCCAGCGGTTCAAGCGATTTTAGGGGATGCTCCAAAACTAGCAGAATATTTAGGCGAAGAGTCAAAACAACATTTTGCAGGTTTGTGTGAACTTCTTGACGCTGCGGGTATCGAATACCAAGTTAATCAGCGTTTAGTTCGTGGTTTAGATTACTACAACCGCACGGTGTTTGAGTGGATCACTGAAAGCTTAGGTGCTCAAGGCACTGTTTGTGGTGGTGGACGTTATGATGGCCTAGTTGAACAGCTTGGTGGTAAAGCAACACCTGCAGTTGGTTTTGCTATGGGCTTAGAGCGTCTCGTTCTGATGATGGAAACCCTAGAGCTGACGGATGTTCGCCGTAGTGTCGATGCTTATATCGTGACGTCTGGTGAAGGCACCATGATGGCAGGAATGAAGCTCGCAGAGCAACTACGAGAATCCATTCCAGGTGTTCGAGTAATGAATCACTTTGGCGGTGGTAACTTTAAGAAGCAGTTTAAACGTGCAGATAAAGTCGGTGCCGTTGTGGTTATGATGCTTGGTGAGAGTGAAGTCGCAGACAATACCGTCGTCGTTAAAGATTTGGTTCGTGGAGAGCAAGAGATTGTTGCACAAACTGAAGCGGCAACGAAGCTAAGCAGCTTACTATAGAAAATATTTATTGAGGGGTGAGAATAAGCTCGTCCTTCAATGGTTAGAATTAGTCTGAAGTGATCAAATTGAATCCACTTTAGAAACAGAATAAAAGAGGACAGGAAGTGGAACTCTACGATAGCGAAGAACAACAAGTTGAAGCGATTAAAGATTGGTGGAAAGAGAACGGTAAAGCGGTAATTTTTGGTGCAGTTCTTGGCTTAGGCGGTCTTTTTGGCTGGCGCTACTACCAAGATGCAGCTCTTGAGGCTCGCGATCTTGCTTCTGAAAGCTACATCAAAACCATCACCACACTGACTGAGCAAGGTGCAGACGCGCAAGCTCAAGTGCAAGGTTTTATTGATGAAAACCAAGATATCGAATATTCGGTATTAGCGGCACTTCAACTCGCAAAAGTTCAAGTAGATGCAGGCGAGTATGACAACGCGCTTAAGCAACTAGAGTGGGCGAAAGCGTCAACTAAAGATGCCGCTTTAACACCACTAGTTAGCTACCGCGTTGCTCGTATTCAAGCTGAGCAAGGTAACTTAGATGCAGCGATGGCTGAACTCAATACTATCACTGATGATAGCTGGACAGGTCGTGTTGCGGAACTTCGTGGTGATCTAGCACTTCGTCAAGGTGATAAAGACGCAGCTTACCGTGCTTACTCTGAGGCTCAACAAGCCGCTGATGCAAGCCAAGGCCTCAAATTTAAGCTTGATGATCTTGCTAAATAAGGGCAATCATTGATGAAAAAGATGTTCAACAAAGCTCTCCTCTGCGCTGTCGTCATTGGTACAATGGCAGGTTGCGCAAGTGAAGAAGATACGGTCATCATGGCTCCTGTGCCAGTGGTATCGAGCGAGTTTACGCCTAGCATCGACTGGTCTGCATCGATTGGTGATGGTGTCGGGCACTATTTCTCGAAGTTAACGCCAGAATTAGCTTACAACAAAATCTTTGTCGCAAGTCGCGATGGTGTTGTCAAAGCATTAGATCCTGAAACGGGCAAAGCGATTTGGGAATCGGATCTTGAACAAGATGTGATTGCTCGTTTATCCGGTGGTTTAGTTGCCGCTTACGGTCAAGTTTACATCGGTAGTGAGAATGGTGAAGTCATTGCTTTGAACCAAGAAACGGGTGAAGAAGCGTGGCGTGCTGAAGTGAATGGGGAAGTATTAGCGGCACCTGTGGCCGAAAATAACTTAATCATTGTTCATACCAGTCGCGGAATGTTAATTGCGCTAGATAAAGAGAATGGTGAGCAGAAGTGGACGATCAGCACCGACGTTCCTAACTTAACATTGCGTGGTGATAGCTCTCCTGTTGCGGTTTCAGGCGGCGTGTTCTGGGGAACGGCAAACGGACGTTTAGCCGCAGCCATTGTTGAACGTGGTCAGTTAATTTGGCAACAACCCGTTGGAACACCAAAAGGCGCGACTGAAATTGATCGGTTGGTTGATGTCGATGCTTCTCCGATTGTGTTAGGTGGAAAGCTGTATACCGTTGGTATTAATGGTCAGTTAATGTCGATTGATCTTCGTTCTGGAAAGCCAGTTTGGAAGCGTAACTACTCTTCTGCTATCGATATGGGAAGTGACGGGCGAAGCTTGTTTGTTGTGACTGATAAAGATCATATCGCAGCGGTAGATGCTCGAAGTGGTACAGAGCTTTGGAGCAATGATCAGTTAGAAAACAGACTGCTAACGGCACCTAGCCTTATTAATGGCTATGTCGTTGTGGGTGACAGCGAAGGCTATCTACACTGGATCGATCGTAACTCTGGTGAGTTTGTCGCACAGCAATTTGTCGATAGCAGTGGTTTTGCCATTGGTCCTATAGAACTGGAAAATGGTTATTTAATCGTCACACGTGATGGTGATGTAAAGAAACTGCAGATCAAATAAGATAACGTGATATAATTCACATTCGGCTCCTAGTTGGTAACAGCTAGGAGCTGTTTTATTACTGAAATATGGATATCAGTAAAATAAAATATTGTGTGGTTATAGGTAAATACACCAAGAATGGTATTAGAATTTACCTATAACTACATCAGACTAGAAAATTTTAGAGGTTGTTATGGTTCCTGTTGTTGCTCTTGTTGGGCGTCCTAATGTAGGTAAATCTACGTTATTTAACCGTTTGACGCGTACTCGTGATGCGTTGGTTGCGGATTTCCCTGGTTTAACACGAGACCGTAAGTATGGCCATGCTCATTTGGGTGAACATGATTTCATCGTAATCGATACTGGCGGTATTGATGGAACGGAAGATGGTGTTGAAACTAAAATGGCTGAGCAGTCGCTAGCGGCGATTGATGAAGCTGATGTTGTGCTATTTATGGTAGATGGCCGTGCGGGTCTGACACCTTCTGATGAAGCCATTGCAACGCATTTACGTAAAATTGAAAAGCCATTCATGCTTGTCGTGAATAAAGTGGATGGTATTGATGCGGATGCTGCTTGTGTTGAGTTCTGGAAACTTGGCGTATCAGATATGTATCAAATTGCCGCGGCTCATGGCCGTGGTGTGACGGCGATGATTGATCTTGCGCTGACACCATTTGCTGAAAAACTTCAGAATGAAAGTGGTGAAATTGTTGATCTGACGGATATTGAAGATGCTGAAGAAGAGCAACTTGAATACACTGAAGCTGAGGCTGAAGAAGAGTACAAACGTCTACAAGAGCAACCAATTAAACTCGCAATTATTGGTCGCCCAAACGTAGGTAAATCAACACTGACTAACCGTATTCTGGGTGAAGAACGCGTTGTGGTATACGATATGCCAGGTACGACTCGTGACTCTATCTATATCCCAATGCAACGTGATGAGCGTGAATATGTATTGATCGATACGGCGGGTGTTCGTCGTCGTAAGAATATCAATGAAACAGTAGAAAAATTCTCAGTAGTGAAAACACTGAAAGCCGTTGAAGATGCAAACGTTGTGTTGCTGATCATTGATGCTCGTGAAAACATTTCAGATCAAGATCTCAGCTTACTGGGCTTTGCTCTGAACTCTGGTCGTTCTATTGTTCTTGCCATTAATAAATGGGACGGTTTGGATACCGATACAAAAGAGAGCGTGAAGAAAGAGCTCGATCGCCGTTTAGGCTTTGTTGATTTTGCTCGTATTCACTTTATCTCAGCTCTACACGGTACCGGTGTTGGTCACTTGTTCGAATCTGTGCAAGAAGCTTACAAATCAGCGACGACACGTGTTGGTACTTCTGTTCTAACTCGTATAATGAAAATGGCAACGGATGATCACCAACCACCATTGGTTCGTGGACGTCGTGTTAAACTGAAATACGCGCATGCGGGTGGTTACAACCCTCCAATCGTTGTTGTTCACGGAAACCAAGTTAAGTCGCTTCCTGATTCGTACAAACGTTACTTAATGAACTACTACCGTCGTTCTTTGGAAATCATGGGTACACCAATTCGTATTCAGTTCCAAAACAGTGACAACCCGTTTGAAGGTAAAACAAATAAAATGACATTATCTCAAGAACGTCAACGTAAACGCGTGATGGGAATGATGAAAGGCCGTAAGAAGTAGTTACCGGTCAAATGTGAAATGAATAAAAAAAGCGCCTTCGTTATGTAGATAACGGGCGCTTTTTGTCTATCTGAAGGCGATAATTCTCCTCAGTAGCGACGAACACTAATTTAAGAAGGTTATGCCATGCAAATAAGACCAACAAAAACCATGTTTTGCCACGATATTTGGCAGCTAGAGTCTGAAATTCAACTAGTAAGCAGACAAGATGATCAGACTTACATTGTTGTAAGCGAGACGCCGTTTCACCCTGTCAGTCATATTTGGCCAGATCATCCGGCAGATAAAGGCACGATCAGTTTTGGCGAACATGAATATTGTGTGGCAGATTGTCAGGTTGGGGCGGTTGAACATGAAAGTGGGACATTGTATGTAGGGAAAGCGATCCCTGTAAAACGCGACACCGACGGTTGGAGCTTTGTTGTCGTTCACTGCTTGTCTGGCTCAGAAGCTGATTTAAATGTAGGAAATGTCGTTTGCCTTAATGTTGATAAAGAATACCAACAGAGCTTAAGCCGTGGGCATAGTGCAGGCCACATTGCTTTTTTAGCACTGAACAAGGTACTTGCGCAGAGCTACTGGCGAAAAGATGCAGATCGAAAAGATCCTTTAGGGCATTTTGACTTTAATAGCTACGCACAAGAAACCAGTTTTGTGACACCTGACCGATGCGATGATGTGTATCGACTTGGAAAAACATTAAAAAAGCGTGGGCTTAATACTGCAGAAGTTTTTACTGAATTGGCGGATATTGAAGTAAAAGTTAATCAACAAATTGGTGAATGGTTATCAACAGAGAGTATGGTCAGCATGAGACTAGAAGGTGAAAGCTTAACGGACTCTAGATATTGGCAATGGCAACTCCCAGGGCATGATTTAGCGGTTATACCTTGCGGTGGAAGTCATATTTCATCGACGTCCGAGTTGGGTTCAATCTGTGTTTCTCTTATCCAGAAAGATGCACAAAATATTGAAATGCACACCCATGTAAAAACGATATAAGCCATACTCCGACCTTTTTGATATGCTGAAAATACTTTAACTAACATTGTTATTTAGAGTTTTTGTCTGCTAAGAATTGAAATGCAGCATATGTAACTTATGCTTTCGGTGTGTGGTGATATAAATATTCTTTTAGGGGTAGATCGCTGATCAATCTAGATAAAGCAAAAGATCATATAACGATCTTTCACTCTGTATCGCTGTACGATACTTATGCTATCATCGCGTCGCAATAGATCATGATGAGTTCATCGAAATAATAAATAGTAGAAAGCAGTTTAAGTATGGAATACCTTTTTTTATTAGACGCGCACCGTTCGGTGAACGTATTACTGCATAAATTAGCCCTTGGTATGGAACGAACGGTACTGAATCGAGAAATCATACAGTTAACTGAACATCTGTTTGGAAAACGTAAAGCGTCGATATTAATGCTCAATTCAGAATCTGGAACCTTGCATCTTGAATACGCTCCCAATTTGCCTAGCTTTTATAGTCAAGCCATTGAAGGTGTCGCTATCGGTGAGAATGTTGGTTCGTGTGGTGCTGCTGCTTTCTTAAAAAAACCGATTATTGTCGATGATATTAATACACATCCCAACTGGTCCCCATTCACCGAGTTGACTCAACAGGCAAATCTGCATGCATGTTGGTCAGTTCCTATCATGACCTCTAAAGGCTCAGTATTAGGAACATTTGCTATTTATAGTGAGTATCCATCCATACCGAATGAATTTGAGTTAGAGATTTTAGATTTATTAGCCTCGTTGTACTCTGTTGCCTTAGAGAAGTATGAACTGGAAGTACAGCTAAAATTTCATGCAGACAGAGATTCGCTGACTCATTGTTATAATCGCCGAGCTTTATTGAAGAAAGCGTCACTGCTTCTTAAAGAGCGCTGCTTTGGTCAGAAGATAATGGCCTGTTTGTTCATTGATATAGATAAATTTAAGTATATTAATGACACTTTTGGTCACCAATTAGGCGATGAAATCTTAATAAAAGTGGCTGATACATTAACGGATTCAATGGTGCACTGTGCCAAAATTGGGCGCTATGGTGGTGATGAGTTTGTCGCATTTAGCTGTTTTACTTCGGAGCAAGAGGCTCAACAGTTTCTTCTTTATCTGAATGAACAGTTAGCAGCTGTATTAAACGTGAATAATCATCAATTTTCAGTGAGTGTTGGCATGGCATGTAGTAAGCAAAATGAAGAGGTTGATCTGCCTTTTCTCATTGCTCAAGCCGACAAAAATATGTACAAAATTAAACAGAATAAAGTGAAGTGGTGATCTTATGAGTGGAAATATTTGCCCGAAGTGCGAACAAGAATTAGATTGGGATGGCCGTTACGTATGTAAACCTTGCAATCAACACTGGACAAAATCTGCGTTTTGCCCTGAGTGTGATGCGGAGTTAGAAAAGCTTCAAGCTTGTGGTGCTGCAAGTTACTTCTGTAATGCAGCATGTAACGAATTAAAATCTAAATCACGCGTGAAGTTCGTATTTACAGCCGTTGAGTAGTGTAGTCTGCCACTGTATTGAGATAAAAGCCTAAATATCTTCTCTTGTTTTCAGAGATATTTAGGCTTTTTCATTTAAGTTGGAAATGATTCGCTTTCTAGCTTGAAGCCGGAGTGATTGAGACGACACTTGAGTGGATAATACCATCTTCTACTTGTGTGGTAAGTGCTTCTCCCACCGATACATCTTTCACCGATGCGATAACACGATTATCGTTATTTCCAGAGTGCGTAATTGAATACCCACGCTTGAGTGTCGCTAAGGGACTGACTGTTTCAAGCTTCTCTGCAGCCATTGCAAGTTGGTGCCTTGTCATCAATAGCTTTCGATCCATCGCGTCCAGCAAGCTCTGCTCAGCCTTCTGCATTTTTAGTTTTTGCTCGGCCAATCGCCTAATTGGAGAGTTAAGCTGTAAACGATGCTGTTTTCGTTCAACACCTTGTTGATGCCCAGAAATAAATCTTTGAATAGAAAGGTTTAATCTGTTTTCCAGATCATCTAGTTGCTGGCTCTGACGTTCCAATTGATAGCTAGGGTGGTGTTTCTCTAGCGTATGCGATAAGTGCTGAATTTGATGGCGTTGATCTGATAAGTAGATCTGTATCGCGGAAGTAAGCTTTTGTCTTCTACTATCAATAGACTGAGTTTTGTTGCCTTGATCTCTACTGACTAATTCTGCAGCAGCGGAAGGAGTAGGAGCACGCATATCGGCAACAAAATCAGCAATAGTAACGTCGACTTCATGCCCTACGGCACTAATGATTGGGATTCTGCTCGCAGCAATTGTGCGGGCAACGATCTCGTTATTAAAGCACCATAGATCTTCTAGAGAGCCACCGCCACGACCAACGATCAATACATCACATTCATCACGTTCATTTGCTCGTCCAATCGCCTGGGCTATTTGAATGGAGGCACTATCGCCTTGCACCATGGTTGGGTAAACAATGACTGGCAAGCTAGGATCTCGTCGTTTGAGTACATCTAGGATGTCAAACAGAGCTGCCCCTGTTTTAGAGGTGATAACACCAACGCATTTAGGGTGATCTGGAAGAGGCTGTTTATTACTTTGAGCAAATAACCCTTCAGCCGCAAGGTTCATCTTTAGTTGTTCGAACTCTTGTTGTAACCGACCATCACCTTCTGGTTGCATACTGTCGATGATTAACTGGTAATCCCCCCTTGGTTCGTACAGGGATAAGCGAGCTTTAACCAGAACTTGATTGCCATTGGCTGGTTTGAATGTGACACGGCGGTTATTGCCACGGAACATGGCGCATTTTACTTGAGCGCGAGAGTCTTTAAGAGTGAGGTACCAGTGGCCAGATACAGGCGCAGAAAAATTGGAAATTTCGCCAACAAGCCAAACAATCCCCATCTCATTTTCGAGTAATAGGCGAACTTCTGCGTTGAGGCGTGAAACGGTAAAAATATTGTTATTGCTCAGGGAAGACACGGCTAATCTCAGGGGACGTAAATATGGAAATTAGCCGCAAGATAATACATAGCAAGGGGGGGAATGCAAATTTAAAATAAAAAAATGTGTGGTCAAGCGATTGCGCTGTGCGTATAATCCGTCTGCAATATCAAATCCAAATCACTTTATTATGCGAAACGATAGAGTGGGATTTACTCCCTTTAACATCAACTATGTTGTGAGATATTGCAAATGCTACGAATTGCCAAAGAAGCTTTAACGTTTGACGACGTTTTACTTGTCCCTGCACACTCCACTGTTCTTCCAAATACCGCTGATCTTCGCACTCAGCTAACGAAGAATATTTCACTAAATATTCCTATGATCTCAGCATCTATGGATACAGTGACAGAAGCGCGCCTTGCGATTGCACTCGCGCAAGAAGGTGGAATCGGTTTTATCCACAAAAACATGTCTATTGAACAGCAAGCTGAGCAAGTACGCTTGGTAAAAATCTTTGAAGCAGGTGTTGTCTCTGCTCCGGTTACTGTTCGTCCTGATGCGACTATCCTTGATGTAAAAGAGTTAACAGAAAAACATGGATTCGCTGGTTTCCCTGTCGTTTCTGAAAATAACGAACTTGTCGGTATTATTACTGGCCGTGATGTTCGCTTTGTTACTGACCTTTCTAAGAAAGTTGACGTAGTAATGACGCCTAAAGCTCGCCTTGCTTCTGTTAAAGAAGGTGCAACTCGTGAAGAAGTTCAAGAGAAAATGCACGAAGCGCGCGTTGAAAAAGTTCTTGTTGTTAATGATGACTTCCAACTAACTGGAATGATCACTGCAAAAGATTTCCATAAAGCAGAACGTAAACCAAACGCTTGTAAAGATGAGCGCGGCAGCCTACGTGTAGGCGCAGCTGTTGGTGCTGGTGCGGGTAATGAAGAGCGTGTTGCTGCTCTTGTTGAAGCTGGCGTAGACGTTCTACTTATTGACTCTTCACATGGTCACTCTGAAGGTGTACTTAACCGTATCCGCGAAACTCGCGCCGCATACCCTGATCTACAAATCATCGGTGGTAACGTCGCAACTGGCGCTGGCGCTCGTGCTCTTATCGATGCAGGTGTAAGTGCAGTTAAAGTGGGTATCGGCCCAGGTTCAATCTGTACGACTCGTATCGTTACTGGTGTTGGTGTTCCTCAAGTAACAGCAATCGCAGACGCAGCTGAAGTGGCAAACGAATACGGTATTCCAGTCATCGCAGATGGCGGCATCCGCTTCTCTGGCGATATCTGTAAAGCTATCGTTGCTGGCGCATCTTGTGTGATGGTTGGTTCAATGTTCGCTGGTACTGAAGAAGCTCCGGGTGAAGTTATCCTTTATAACGGTCGTTCTTACAAGTCATACCGTGGTATGGGTTCTCTTGGCGCTATGTCTCAAGGTTCTTCTGACCGTTACTTCCAATCTGATAACGCTGCAGACAAGCTTGTTCCAGAAGGTATTGAAGGTCGTATCGCATACAAAGGCCGTCTAAAAGAGATCGTTCACCAACAGATGGGCGGTCTACGCTCAAGCATGGGCCTGACAGGTTCAGCAACGGTTGAAGACATGCGTACTAAAGCTGAGTTTGTTCGTATCTCTGGTGCGGGCATGAAAGAGTCTCACGTACACGATGTTCAAATTACCAAGGAAGCGCCAAACTATCGTTTGGGTTAATAGCTAACCACATTATTTTGAAGCTTATGGGGATGATTAATCTTGTCCCCATCCAATAAATTAATTTTTGAGATTTCCCCCAAATGACAACTAACATCCATGATCAACGTATTCTTATTTTAGATTTCGGTTCTCAGTACACTCAACTTGTTGCTCGTCGCATCCGTGAAATTGGTGTTTACTGTGAGCTATGGAGCTGGGACGTAGAAGAAGCAGATATTCGCGAATTTAATCCAGATGGCATTATTCTTTCAGGCGGCCCTGAAAGTGTAACGGAAGAAAACTCGCCACGTGCTCCACAATATGTATTTGATTCAGGTGTTCCTGTCTTTGGCGTATGTTACGGCATGCAGACTATGGCTGAGCAACTTGGCGGTAAAGTATCAACGTCTACTGAGCGTGAGTTTGGTTACGCTGCAGTTCAAGTGACGGGTGAATCTGCGTTATTTAAAGATCTTGAAGCGACTCAAGATGTTTGGATGAGTCACGGTGATAAAGTGACAGAGATTCCTTCTGATTTCGTGAAAATTGCAGAAACAGAAACTTGTCCATACGCTGCAATGGCGAATGAAGAGAAAAAATACTACGGTGTTCAATTCCACCCAGAAGTAACGCACACCAAGAACGGCCTAAAAATGCTTGAGAACTTCGTTCTTAACGTTTGTGGTTGTGAAGGTCTGTGGACTTCAGCGTCAATCATTGAAGATGCCGTTGCACGTATTAAAGAGCAAGTCGGTGACGATGAAGTTATCCTTGGTCTTTCTGGTGGTGTTGACTCATCTGTTGTTGCAATGCTTGCCCACCGTGCTATCGGTGACAAACTAACATGTGTATTTGTAGATAACGGCCTTCTTCGTTTAAACGAAGGTGAGCAGGTTATGGAGATGTTTGGTGACCAATTCGGGCTAAATATCATCAAAGTGGATGCTGAAGACCGTTTCCTTGACGCTCTGGAAGGGGAAGCGGATCCTGAAGCTAAACGTAAGATCATCGGTCACGTATTCGTCGATATCTTCGATGAAGAGTCTAAGAAACTGAAGAATGCTAAATGGCTTGCTCAGGGTACCATCTACCCAGATGTAATCGAGTCTGCTGCATCTAAGACTGGCAAAGCACACGTAATCAAATCTCACCACAACGTTGGTGGCCTTCCTGATGATATGGAAATGGGCCTTGTTGAGCCTCTACGTGAGCTATTTAAAGATGAAGTACGTAAGATTGGTCTAGAGCTTGGTCTTCCATACAACATGCTTTACCGCCACCCATTCCCGGGTCCAGGTCTAGGTGTTCGTGTACTTGGCGAAGTTAAGAAAGAGTACTGTGATTTACTGCGTCGTGCTGATGCTATCTTCATTGAAGAGCTTCACGCTGCTGACCTTTACCACAAAGTATCTCAAGCATTCACGGTATTCCTACCTGTACGCTCAGTTGGCGTAATGGGCGATGGCCGTAAGTACGATTGGGTTGTATCTCTACGTGCTGTAGAAACGATCGACTTCATGACTGCTCACTGGGCACACCTACCATACGACTTCCTAGGTAAGGTATCTAACCGTATTATCAACGAAGTTAACGGCATTTCCCGTGTTGTTTACGATATTTCTGGTAAGCCACCAGCAACAATTGAGTGGGAATAATCCTCAATTGTAAGCGATAAGATTCAATCATATTAACCAGCTTTCGGGCTGGTTTTTTTATACTTTTTTTTTGAACCTACCTATCAATCCAACCTGACTCAGATGTTAGGCTTACGTAATTAATACTAACCGACTCGCAGTTCCTTAATGACGGCTAAATCAGAGCTACAGGTATAAGCTATTTGCTGTTTAGCTTAGTGGGATTTTATTACCTTAAGGGATTGGTAAATGAACAAATTTAACTATCTTGCCGTCATGGTTGGGGTCGCGGTTAGCCAGCCTGCACTTGCTTCTATGAATATACAGCCAGATCCACAAAATCCAACGGGCTACGTTGTTTCACGTGCTGAGTTACAAGCCATAGAGCAGCAGAAAACAGCAGACCCAATGTATGCTATCTGGTCGAAAGCGTTACAAACTCGCACCAATACGGTGGTTGAAGCGATCGAGCCCGGTTTGAACTCAAATCCTGAAAACGTAAAGCGCGTTGAGCATGTTTTCCCTCAACCTGAATGGGATTTTCTCACCCAGATGGCGGCGCCAGAATACACATACCAACGCTTTTTACGCGCTATCGGTAAGTTTCCCGCATTTTGTGGTGAGTATACCGATGGGCGAGACTCTGACGCCATTTGTAAAAAATCGATAGTGACGGCTTTTGCACACTTTGCGCAGGAGACCGGAGGGCATATTGCTAAAGAGAACACTTGGGACAATCCGCAAGGTTTAGAAGAGTGGCAACAAGCATTAGTGCATGTTCGTGAAATGGGTTGGTCGGAAGGGCAAGCAGGGTATACCACGGGTTGTGGGCAGAACGATTGGCAAAATGCTCGTTGGCCTTGCGCGGCAGGTCAAGGGTATTTTGGTCGTGGTGCTAAGCAACTCTCTTATCATTTTAACTACGGTGCATTTTCTGAAGTGATGTTTGATGGCGATGCAACCGTGCTATTGAATAATCCCGGTCTCGTTGCGGATTCGTGGTTGAATCTTGCTTCTGCCATTTGGTTTTTCTTAACGCCACAAGCACCAAAACCCGCGATGTTACACGTTATCGATAGAACGTGGTCACCTTCAGTCCGAGAAACAGAAGCGGGTATTGGTTACGGTTTTGGTACCACAATCAACGTGATCAATGGTGGTATTGAGTGTGGTGCTCAAAATCAAGATAAAGGGCAGCCTGTCAACCGCATTCGTTACTGGGAGGGCTTGTCGGATTATTATCAAATTCCAGTTGAAGCGGATGAAAAGAACACATGTTGGCAGCAAACCCCCTATGGAAGTTTGAACCTTGATGGTGCAAAAGATGTGCTTTATACCAACTGGGATGGTAACTGGAAGTATTATGCGGATCGCCCTGGAGGAGTCTCATTTGAATGTGAGTTAGTCGGCTTCCAAACGGCATATTCAGCATTAGTTGAAGGTGATTATGAAAAGTGTGTGGCTAATTTTTATGGCTCTCACGCGAATTGGCCTGAAATCCGAGTGGTGGATAAGCTTGACCCTGTAGAACCTACCGATCCAACGAACCCTGTTCCCGGTGTTGAGAGTTGGGATGCAAATAAAGTCTATACTGGTGGTGATCAGGTGAGCTTTCAAGAGAGCGTCTATGAAGCGAAGTGGTGGTCACAAGGCAATGTTCCTGCGAAAGGTGATCCGTGGAAGTTAGTTTCGGGCTCCCCAATACCAACAGAACCTACACCGACAGAACCAACCCCGGTAGATCCTGAGCCGACAGACCCTAACCCTACAGAACCTCCCGTTATTGACCCACCGGTCGTTGAGCCCCCTGTAGCGCCAGTGCCGGATACTTATATCGAGTGGAAACCTGGCGTTTCTCAAGTCAGTAACGGTGAGAAAGTGACTTATCTCGGAAAATGTTTCATAGCAAGAAATGGCCCAGGAGTATGGGAGTCACCATCGAGGAGTAATTGGTTCTGGGATGAAATTGTGTGCCAGTAAAGGTAATGAAGTACTTTGATGTGAGCCAAAGGACTTAATCCTGATTATCCGGTAATTATAGTGGTATAAGCCAAAACAGCAGGCGTTATCTTTAGGTTAGCGCCTGTTTACTTTGTGAACAAGTTAGTGTGTTATTTTGCAATCTTAGTTTTCGTTATCGTCTTTTCCTTTTTCCTCTTAGCTCCATTAAACTCCGCGCGTAATTTTTACTAATATTTTTGAAAGGTACTCCTTCATGTCAACAAAATTAGCAAACCCGGCTCCACTTGGCCTTATGGGTTTTGGTATGACGACAATCCTGCTTAACATCCATAATGCAGGTTTTTTCCCAATTGATTCAATGATCCTAGCAATGGGTATTTTCTACGGTGGTTTGAGTCAAGTGCTAGTTGGCATGATGTGCTTTAAACGTGGTGATACATTTGGTACTACAGCATTTACCTCATACGGTCTATTCTGGCTAACTCTTGTTGGACTTATTGTTATGCCACACATGGGTCTTCCTGCTAGCCCTGCTGGTTTCATGGGTTGGTACTTACTGCTTTGGGGCGTATTTACAGGCTTCATGTTCATCGGTTCACTATGCTACCCGAAAGCAAAACAAGTGGTATTTGCTTCACTAACCGTACTTTTCTTCCTATTAGCGGCTCGTGATTTTACGGGTAGTGAACTGATCGGCACTATTGCTGGCTTTGAAGGTATCTTCTGTGGTGCATCTGCAGTTTACTTTGCAATGGCACAAGTACTGAACAACGAATTTGGCCGTACTTTTATGCCTGTTGGCGAACCGACAATCGGTCGTACTGTTGCTGCTCAAACTGCAACAGCATAAGTTATCGTCTAAATATCATTGTTAGAAGATAAAAGAAAAGGGTTAGCGATTAAGCTAACCCTTTTTCATATCCACTGCCTTTCTTAAATTTATCTAGCGCTATATTTTTTAGGTAACGTCTAGATTGTCATCTACCTTGTTAGGTCGATGGTTGTTCAACCGCTTGGGACTCTTTTTCTTTTGAGGTTGGAGCCTGACCAGTTTTACGTTTGTACTTCTCTTCCCAGTAAGTTGCCCCTTCAATACCAAGTTTAACAGGGTTAAATGTATATTCAGTGACACCTGCTCGCTGCTGCTCTTCATAATCATGCAGAGCTTTAACCGCAGGCTTAGACATGAAGAAGATAATGATAATACCGACGATGTTTAACCAAGCCATTAAGCCTACACCCACATCACCCATTGCCCATGCAAGGTTCGCTGTTTTTACTGTGCCATAAAAAACGGCTGTGATGAGAACCGCTTTTAGAACAAACATCATTCCAGGAATTTTGATGGTACGACGCAGGTAAGCGATGTTCGTCTCAGCAATGTAGTAGTAAGCAAGAATCGTAGTAAATGCGAAGAAGAATAGTGCAAATGCGATGAACGGTTTACCGATACCAGGCATTGTGCTTTCAATTGCCATTTGCGTAAATACAGGGCCATTAGCACCAATATTGGCAGCAAGGTTTTGTACTAAGAATACACCTTCTGCACCACCATGAACGTTATAAGCACCAGTGATGATGATCATAAATGCGGTCGCAGAACATACTAGAAGCGTATCAATGTAGATGGAGAATGCTTGAACGAGACCTTGTTGAGCTGGGTGATCAACACTTGCAGCCGCTGCTGCGTGAGGACCAGTACCTTGACCCGCTTCGTTTGAGTAAACACCACGTTTAACACCCCAACCAATTGCAGCACCAAAGCCAGCCATTGGTGTGAATGCATCACCAACAATCATTGCAAAAACAGCAGGTACTTGACCAATGTTTAGAAGAATAATGACGAAAGCGACAATGATGTAAGCCAATGCCATGAATGGCACTACGATTTGAGTGAAGTTTGCAATACGTTTAACACCACCGAAGATGATGAAAGCAAGAATGATTGCGATAACAGTACCAGTAAAAATTTTGGCAAAACTAAAGGTGCCGATAGCTGTTTCGATCATATCGCCAGAACCGAACGCCGCTTCTACTGCGTTACCGATACTGTTCGATTGCACGCCTGGAAGTAAAATACCGCAAGCGAAAATAGTTGAAATAGCGAAGATCCAAGCGTACCACTTTTGACCCATCGCTTTTTCAATGTAGTAAGCAGGGCCGCCACGGAACTGACCTTCATCTTCTTCTTTATAGATTTGAGCCAGTGTTGATTCTGCGTATGCTGTTGCTGCACCGAAGAAGGCAACCACCCACATCCAGAATACCGCACCAGGGCCACCAAAACCGATAGCAGCAGCAACTCCAGCGATGTTACCAGTACCAACACGACCAGAAAGCGATACCGCAAGTGCTTGGAAAGATGAAATACCTTTGGTTGAACTTTTTCCTGATAGGAGTAAACGCCACATTTCAAAGAAGTGACGGACTTGTACAAAGCGGGTTAGAACCGAGTAGAACAATCCAGCACCTAAGCACAAATAAATCAGTACTGGGCTCCAGATTATTCCATTCAAAAAATCAACTATAGACTGCATGAGTATTTTCCCTGTTTAGTAATTGTATGGCTCTTGTGTTTCTTATGGTTGTTTTGTGTTCGATATATTAATCGACTTGTAACTCATTTGTTAACTGATTTATCTGTTTTAGTCTCGTAGCGTGACTACGGACACAAAATGCTAATAAAATGTTAAAACGCAGTTGTATCACTCCGTTAACGGTGGTGACGGTCATAGGTTTCGACAATGAATGACTATGCCTGTCGACGAATGTCTATTCACATTTTGATTTTTCAGCTAGCTTTTCATGCTAGATGAGGGGCGGTTTTTGAATTTAATAACTGCTAATATTCATCTTGATGCACCTTTTAAGATTGATACCGAAACATATTGAGATCCGTGCCGTCGATCTCGCAAGGCGATCCAGAAACGATATCGGCAAGTAACTTTGCGGAGCCACAAGCCATTGTCCAACCTAAAGTTCCGTGTCCGGTATTGGTATAGAGGTTCAGGAAAGGGGTCTTTCCGATAATCGGTGTCCCGTCTGGCGTCATTGGGCGTAAACCTGTCCAAAATTCAGCATCATCAAATTCACCCGCTTGAGGAAAAAGATCACGTACGACCATTTCGATTGTGGCTTTGCGCTTTTCTGGTATTGAATAGTCATAGCCTGTTAGTTCAGCCGTACCTGCGACTCTAATTCGATCACTGAAACGTGTGATGGCGACTTTATAGGTTTCATCCATTACCGTTGATAACGGAGCTTGGTCCGGATCCTTGATTGGAGCGGTGAGTGAGTAACCTTTAACAGGGTAAATAGGAATGTTAATCCCTAACGGATGAAGCAGCTCAGTAGAGTAACTGCCCATAGCGACAACATATTGATCGGCGGTGAAAGTACCTTGATCGGTTTGGACACCAATGATCTGGTTATCTTCATATAATAGTTGTTCAATTTGGGTATTGAACTTAAAGGAGACCCCTGCTTTTTGGGCAAGCTCAGTCAACTGCTGGCAAAAGAGAAAGCAATCGCCGGTTTCATCCCCAGGAAGAAGTAAGCCTCCCACTAATTTTTCTTGTACAGCGGCTAACCCCGGTTCATGAGTAATACAGCCTTCAACATCAAGCATTTGGTAATGGGTGCCACTCTCTTGTAAGAGTTTGAGGTCTTTTTGAATCGCTTGTAGTTGTTTCTGGTTTCGAAAAACTTGCAGTGTCCCTTTCTGTCTTCCTTGGTAATTAAGTTGATACGTTTCTCTTAAATCCGCTAAACATTGACGGCTATAGTTGGCAATGCTCAGCATGCGCTGTTTATTTTTGTTATATCGTGAGGCACTACAATTTATCAGCATTTGAGAGGCCCAGCTTGCGAGCTCGGGAGAAAGAGAGGGCTTTATCTTCAGTGGCGCATGCTCTTGGAATAGCCATTTTAACGCTTTTTGCGGGATCCCCGGAGCTGCCCAAGGGGAGGAGTAGCCATAGGATATTTGTCCTGCATTGGCAAAACTGGTCTCTTCAGCACTGCGGGGTTGACGATCAATGACCGTAACTTGATGGCCTTTGTTGGCAAGATACCAAGCAGAAGTTACACCTATTACTCCTGAACCTAAAATGATGATTTCCATTATTATTCCTGCCCATTATGCATTGAATCGTTGAGTGATGGTGTCTAATTCTTAATCTTTGTTAATGGCGAAATAGTGAGGGCTTTACATTTTCATAACAATCGATATTATTTGAATCCTGTTTATAGAAATTCTAAAGGCTGGTGGTTGTGAAGCATGTAAAAAGTAGCATGGGAAGTGGGTTGATTACTTTTGTCGAAACTGCCAAACATCGTAGCTTAACCAGTGCCGCAAAAGCGTTATGTGTAACGACGGGGGCGGTAAGCCAGCAGTTGATTCAGCTTGAAAATCAGTTAGGTTTCACTTTATTTCATAGGCACTCAAGAGGTATTCAACTGTCTGATGAGGGGAAAGAGTTACTTGATGTCGTTGAAAGCGGTTTAGAAGATACTGATAGCGTGATTGATAAGATATTGAGGTCAGAAGTGGACAGTAATGAGATCCGTTTGAAGCTCACTCCATCTTTCGCTTTTAAATGGTTAGTACCACGTTTAGAAAATTTTCATAAGCAATACCCAGATATTCAAATACAAATATTTGCGGAAGGAGCGTTGGTTGAAAGTGAGATAAAAGACTATGATCTTGCGATTGATTATGGCCCACTTACTCATAAACATGCTGACTCAATGTTATTGAAGCCTGAATTACTGATGAAAGAGAAGTTGCTGCCGGTCATGAGTCCATCATATTTAAAAGGACATCCACAGTTAGAATCGACGAGTTTACAGCATTCTGATTTCGACTCAGTTGTATTGCTACATGATGCGATGCCGTGGGACAACGCGAGCAGAGATCTAGAGTGGAAATCATGGGCTTCAATCTATGGCGTTGAAATTAAAGTTAATCAAGGCCACTTCTTTAATCGAACTGATATGGCGATGTCGGCTGCGGAAGCTGGCGTTGGAATTGCGATGGCTCGTACCGCATTAATTCAAGATGAGCTACGAACCAAAAGATTGGTCACACCTTTTGAGCCCATACCTGCAGGAGCCGGTTATTTTCTAATATCCAATACCACATCACCAGCTGTTGAAAAATTCACGGCATGGTTGAGAGTGCAAATTAAGAATGAGTCCTGAAGCTCTGCCTCTTTGGCATAATTTCAAGCTGGTTTTGAACCATCACGTCTACTTATTTACGGGTTCACGATATACGACTACTTGGTTTTTGCCTCTTTCTTTGGCTTGATATAAAGCGACATCGGCTCGGTGTCGAAACTCATCTTCACCTTCGCCAGTATGCGTGCAAATACCAATACTAAGGGTGGCGTGTATATCTTGGTGGTGCCATTGCAAAGGAGAATTCGCAAGAGTGGTGCATAATCGGTTAGCGACTTCTATCGCTTTACTTTCTTCCGCATTCACAATGGTGATAGCAAATTCATCACCACCAAGCCTTGCGCACACATCAGATGAGCGAGTACAGGTTTTCAAAATTCGAGCAAGGTGGATCAGAGCTTCATCTCCCCCATTATGACCGTAGTTATCATTAATTGATTTGAAATTATCGAGATCAATGAAGGCGAGAGATACTCTAGATTTCCTCTCTAATACCTCTTTCAGATGAACATCAAAAGCTCTACGGTTCATGAGGTTAGTTAATGAATCATGCATTGCTAAGTAATTTAAATCTTTAGTTTTTTTAACTAACTCTTCTTCAACATATTTCTTTCGGGCATCCAATATGTTGACGATCATGAAGGCAAAGAGTGCTAGAAGTAAGCTTAAAAATAGCTCAATGAGCAATGTGATCCATTGACTTGGCGTTAGACTTAACTCTTTTGTTAACTCAAAACCCCAGACTCGATTATAGATGTTAATGCTTTCAAAGTAATATAGGTCATCTAGTATTCTTTCTACATTATTAGTAAAAAACTCTGAGCTTGAGCCATTAGGGTTAATCTCGCTGATTCGAATTGAAATATCATTTGTCGTTTGGATTTGAAGTAGCAGACTTTTAGTATATTTAGCAATATCAAGAACACCTACAACGATACCTATCATATGGTTATCGGATGGGTCGAAGACTGGGTAGTAGAGTAAAACGCCTTGTCGGCTTTTATCATTCTGAAAAAGCTCTAACTTTTCGGATATAGCAGGAAGTTTCGTGGTTTCAATATATCGAGCGACTTCTTGGAAATCTTCCGTGTCAGCGTAAAAACCAAGAAGTTTGATATTCTCTTTTGTTCTCGGCGTTATATCCGTCATGATATAGATATTATCAAACTCGAGTGGTAATCCCTTTTGAGTAAAGGTAAATGGTTCTGATTCTGGTGATATGAGTTTGAGCTTGTTAATTTTTTCTATGGATTTACGTGAGGTGGATTTTTCAAACCACTCTAGAGCGATGATTGATTGAGTTTGTCCAAGAACTTGCTCTGAAAATGAATCGAATCGGTTCCACTCATCTTCAGGCATGGTATGAAAAAAATTAGCAACAGACCCAATTTTTTCAATATCTCGCTCGACTAAAGCCTTGAGCATCGAGAGTTCAGTGTCAATACTCGCTTGGAATAACGCTTTATTGGCACTAGATTGGGTAAATATAGTGATAGACAAAATAGCCATAGTAACTATAACGACAGCAAGCAGAACACTTTTAGCGTGAGATGGCAGAAATATTTTTAGTCGATTCATTTACAGCTCATCAGGGTGCATAAGATTAATTAAGTAATAGTAATAGCAAATATTTCATAAGTTTCATATTAGGTTACAATTTAGTAGTGATCATGCTCTTAAAAATTAGAAAACCTGACATGCGTATTTTACAAGAGTGCTTTGCTAGATTTGTATTTTTATAAAATATTAAGATGTGGGAGTGAAAATATTAATTACATCATCTGACATTATTTGTATGTACTAGTTTTAATTTATTCAAAACTAAACTGGGTCTATTATTCACATAGCGCACATTATTCACTATACGGTCTGTTTTTTATTTGATAGTTTAGTAAAATTATTAATGTCAGTAGATAAATAGAATGAATGTTATAGTTCATGAAGCATAATAAAAAACAACAAGGTGAAGAATGAAAGCCATCAAGTGTATGGTGTGGAGTGCTGTTTGTGGTTTTCTCTATTCTTCATTAGCCAATGCGGTGTCATTAGATGTTGGGCTTATTGAAGGGGGAAGGGCACCTTATTTTATGACCGCAACGGATGATCTACCAGATCACGGTATTTACGTCGATGCTTTACGTGAAGTTGGCGCTCAAACAGGGATAAATTTTCAATTCAAATATTATCCTCAAGCACGACTTCGAGCCTATATGAAGCATGGGATCCTAGATATAGAACCCGGAATTGATCCTAGCTGGAGAACTGAGCAAGGAGAAGAATCCATAAGTCTGTATTCTGATGTTATCCTTAGTTCAGATGAAGTTATCGTGTATAACCCTAAAGCGTTCATTTCACCTCCCTCTGTTGATGATTTTAAGTCGTTGCAGTTATGTACTTTGCTTGGATTTGATCTTTTTAATCAAGAACCTAATGCTAAAAAAAGTCACGATACATCAAAGGTAAAGCCTAATGTAGTCCGTGAAAATCAATTACTAAAGCTAGTTGAATTTGGTCGCTGTGATTATGCGATATTCCCTATCGATGTTATCAGTAAAAAAATAAAGCAATACGGACTTGAGATGACAAAACCTGTTGCAACTTACCAGTTAAGAATTAGATTACACCGAGACCGAAAGCTTTATTTAGAAGCAATTAACAATGCGATAGCTAGTATGAAAAAGAGCGGAAAGCTGCAAGCTATAATCGATAGCTATACAAAGGGTAGCCAATGAACGTTTTAATCCAGAGTGTTGCTATATTCATGGTTGCACTAATGTCTTCGCTTAGTCTTGCATCTCCAGTTTTAAATACCAAAGACAGCAATGCATTACGAGTGGCTAATGAGCTATCAGAGATTACCTCAGGGCTTGTTTATAATATGGATGAAACTCAACTAAAGCGTACTATCCTTGCTATTCTATCTCAAGATGACAGCGTTAAAGCCGTAAAGGTAGTTGATATAGCCACATCAAGAGAACTCTTTTTATATTTTATCAATGATGGTGAAACGGTCCTAGGCGAAGCGATTCCAGATGATTTTTCTAGATATGATGTTGGTGAATCTAATATTGTGTTTAATGGGCATTTGATCGGTTCTGTCACTGTCTATAGTGAAGCCCAAAAAACACTAGCAGAAATAGACGGTACCGTTTCAAATCTAGGCTTACTGCTAATTGTATTTTTACTACTTACCGTAATTCTTTTCTTTATATTTAAAATATTAATCAGTGATTATCGAGGTAATAAAGTATACCTGGCTTTTGGTACAAAAAAGTTTGCTTATTTAGTGATGGGAGCATTGTCAACGTTTATTACTTTAAGCCTTGCAGGGAGTTGGTTACTATTAACTTATAATAAACAATTAATTGAAACTCGGTTAGAGGATTCATTTGTTCAGTATAATAAATCTTTGAATGAGTCTTTTGTATTAGATGGACATGTAAAGTCAAGTGTTACTAGACATATTCTAAATAAGAAGCCACTACAAGATAGTGTCAGATATATAATTGATAATATTCAATATGCTGATACTAGTGCTGTTCAGTCGTCTCGCGATACGTTAACGACTATCTTTGAACATTATGCTGGAATGGGATATGCGGGAGCGAAGTCCATTATATCATCTGATTTAGATGTCATTTACTCTTATGGTGATGCTTATCCTCTAGCTGAACTTGATATGTCGAAAACAAGTTCATTCATCCGAGCACTCAATGGCGAATCAAGCATATTACCAGCAAGAAAAGTGGCTGATCCGGAAAGTGGTATTGAGAAGTTTGTCCTGTTTTTTGCTATGCCATATCGTGATGTTGAGACCAAAAAGATAACAGCTGTCGTCATTATTGAGATGGATAATAGTAGTACTTACTTCGACAAGTTAGCCGTGTATCAGTTTGCTAAAACCGGAGAAATGATAGCCTATGATGAAAATGCAAATCAGCTATCTAGTCATCGTTTTCCACCACTAAATAAGTCAACTTCGGTTACTTTAAGCGATAGAGATAGCACTGGTACTATTGACGCGGTTAGAAAGAGTAAACGAGCTTACGATACTAACCGTGCATCAAGCCATCTCTATAAATTTGTCGATTACCGATCTAAAAATGTTTACTCCATGGTGTTTTGGAACCCATATGTTAATGCAGGTATGTTGATTAAGATTGATGAGGATGAGGTTCTTTTAGATTACGTTCGATTTAGAAATAGCATTATGCTTATTATCTTATCGATGGCCTTATTTACGGTTCCATCTATGATGTTTACATTATATGCGGGTAGTAAATCAAATCAGAAATTAAAAGACTCCCGGCAAGAAGTTATACGGCGATTAGGGCATGCCGCTGAATTTAAAGACAATGAAACAGCGCTACATATTGTTAGAATGAGCCACTATTCTCGAGTGCTTGCTGAAAAGTATGGACTGCCTGAGCATTTACAAATGAGTATTTTTAATGCGTCACCTATGCATGATATTGGGAAGATTGGTGTTCCCGACGCAATTCTTCATAAACCAGGAAAACTCTCAAGTGAAGAGTGGGATATTATGAAGAAACACCCTGAATTCGGTGCCGATATTATTGGGGAGCACTCTTTTGGTTTGTTAAAAATGGCTCGTGAAATTTCGTTGTACCATCATGAAAAATGGGATGGTACGGGATACCCATATGGAACTAAAGGTGAGGATATACCTATTTCAGCTAGGATCGTTGCCGTTGCAGATGTTTTTGATGCGTTAACCAGTGAACGTTCATACAAAAAAGCGTGGCCAATTGAAGATGCTATTCACCTTATTATTTCGGAATCAGGGAAGCATTTTGACCCTAAATTAGTAGAAGTGTTTAAGCACTCTTTAGTTGAATTTAAAGCGATTAAAAATAAGTATCACGATGCTTAATATAAATTGTGAACGCTACTTTTGGTTGTCATTATATTGTATGTAGCGGTATCTCCTTCGTACATTTAAAGTTGTTATCTAAATTTCAGATTATACTCAAATGACGAAGGAGGTACTCAAAATAGCGAATCTAATGAGTTTTAATGTTAGAAAGTTAGTCCCCCCAAATAGCTGAAACAAACTCTGGATGATCAATAAATGGGTTGCGGTTACCTTGGAAATCTTGGACTGCTTGGTTACGATCAATCTCTTTTTGACTCACGGGATCATTTTGGTGCCAGCGTTTCAACATTGCCAGTAACCAAGGTTCAAATACCGTGGTGTTCGTGCCATTTAATACGGCATTTGAGCTGGTTGAATTTCCTTCCCAATTTGCAATTTCATTCTCATAACGTGTTGCCATATAGAAATAGGCACGAGCAAAGTCACCTTTAAACTCATCAATTGGTTCGAAAACGGTACCGGAATAACCTAAATTAGAAGCTGATGAACCGACTTTTGACCCATTACTTGATGTATAAGTTGCGCTGCCCACTTCGCCAAATGGCCAGTTGCTGCGTTTAGAATTCACGTAGCCATCAGTTGCAAATAAATGGTGACCATCAGAATTCATTGGCTCTACCTTGCCACCAAACCAGCTTTTAGGGAAAGAGTGCTCACGGTTATAACAATCGCCTTCTTTACTATATTGACCGCATTGATTGGTCACTTTAGTAAATTGCACGCTATCGCTGCCAGAAGGTTTCTCTGAATACATGTCTAGAATGGATCCATCTTTCTCAAAATAATTATCGATGTCTGCCACTTTCGTGAGTGCCCAAATCGCCGTGTAGCCTTGGCTATTGTGATTGTCGATAATTTGATACAACGAGGTTTTTAAACTAAAGCCTGTTTTACCTTCAGCGGCTTTGTAGTAATCGCCCAAGACTGGTGGCTCGGTAGGAGGTGTCGTCGTGGTATCACCCAGTGTGAAGCTGGTAACTTGGTTCGATTGGAAGTCACCACCAGAGGCGAGGGTTTTTCCATTCGCAGTTAATGTGTACGAACCGTTGCCTGTGCTACAACAAATACCATCGCCATAAGAATCTATAATTTCGAACTGATAATCGCCATCGCTTAGACACATCTCTTGATTGTTTGTTGTGTTATTGCTGTAACCTGTGCCGGAAAAAAGGGTTTGATTGCTGGCATTTTTAAGTGTCCAGCTTGTTTCTACAGCGTAATCATCGGTCACTAGAGTTAAGGTGGTGCTGGTATCTGTACAGCTTGGTGGCGGTGGTGTGACAGAATCCATTGGTCTGAAATTGTCTACATACACCGTTTCAGAACCATCAAATCCAGTGACATCGTAGAACCTTAAACCAACATTAATGTCTTTATTCGCAGTTGCGGTATAGCTAAAGCTAAGATCTTGCCATTGATTGGTTTGACCGTTATTTGAATAGCCCTGATAGCCATCGACGTATAGGCGGGCTTTTACCTTGCCTTCGGTATGGTACAGCGCAACGGAGAAATCGTACGTTTTCCCTTGCTCGACAGTAACGGTTTGTAAAAAATCAGTACTGCCTTGTGTACCAGTATTCACATCAATTTTTGCGGCCAATCCTCCCGTTTTTACTTGAGCTGATGTCGGAGATACTGAGATGCCGCTATCAATCGTGGTCCAGTTGCTCGGGGTGTTACCATTCCACTGTTCAAAGTCTCCATTCGTTATCTGCGCATAGGCGTTGGGAGTGCAAAGAAGGGCGAGGGTACTTAGTGTAATTATTCTATTTAACATATAACCTTCTGTTTAATGACATAAAAATCAATTAAGCATAAGAATTAACCAACAGGTTAAAGTGGATGTACGTCTCAAAAGAAACTATATGTAAGGTTACTTTTATTGATAAATGTGATGTTAATTCCAAGTCGAATTTACTGTTGTTATGGGTTGGTGTGCAAGTTGTTGATATGCAGAATAGATAAAAAAAGGGAATGCTTGCTGGTTAATGATCTTCATATAGTTTGAAAATCTCAGCACTGCATCCCCAATGTGGACAATGATCATTTGCTATTTGAAAGCGAGCTATCTAGTAGCTCGCAGCATAAAAGCGAGTAACGGAAAACTGGTCACTATTCAGCACATTTTGATGCCATGATTTTGAGTGGTAAACCCGTTTTATCAAATTTAAGGCTCCAAACATACTGTCCTTCATCCATAATCGTAACCGCAGTATCTTTACCGTAACCACCAAATTTTAATGGATTTTCTTTACCTAGTTTTAAGCTCAGTCCTGTCGCAGTAAATTGTGGGTGCCATGTTTTCGCTGCATATTGCATGCGGTAGCTACCAGGTTTCTCATTGGTTACGACTTGGTAAACCCCATCACCTTTGTATTCAAATTTGCGGTGATCTTTGTGTTGCCATGCCGAGTCAGAGAAGTCACCGACCACATAGATTTTTTTCGGGATTGGGCCTTTCTCATCGAGCGTCGGGTTATCACATTGAGCCATGAATCCTTGGCCAATACCGTCGCTCACTGCGGCAGCCGCAACGGCTGGGCCTGCTTTTGATGGCTGCTCAATCTTAATAAATCGAGCCTCAAATGGTGATAGTGAAATGGTGTAATCATTCCCTTGTGCGCTGAACGTTTCCTGTGTTTGTAAATCTGATAGATAACCTTCAGAACCTATCTTTTCTTTGCTGAGAGTGATGGCTTGATCATCTGGCGTTAGGTTGACAGCATAAAGCAGTGCTTCTTGCTCTGTCTGCTTGTGATCGACATAAGCGATTTTATCGGCCATGACATTGATACGCTCGCCTTTCGACAGTGCAGGGTGCTCACTACGAAGTTTCATTAAATCAGCCACGTACTGTTTCAAATCTGATTCACTAGTATTCAGAGTGGCAGTGACACCTTCTATTTTTGCGCTTGAGCGAGCGACGTGATCATCACAAATCCCTTTGATGGCACAATCTTTCTCGACTTTCGCTGCGAAGTTATCGACCTGATCACCGATCTCATCACCGTAGTAAAGTGTAATTGGGCCTGTATAAGCGGCTTGGAAAGAGAAGGCGGCTTTATGTCTCAGCCAATATTCAGCATCTTGTGGTTGTGCAATGCCACCGCGCTGCAATAAGTCACCAAAACGAACTAAATCGTGATTACCAATCATTAGGTTCGGTTTAGCATGAGGTGGGTATAGGGAGTGCAAATTCATCCCTTCCGCTAACCATTCTCCACCTTTATTACCGACACCCGCTTCATTTACCGCAAAAGTTTCCACTAAGCGGTAACGAACAGGGAAGTCGAAAGCAGAACATAATGCTGGGTTTTGTTTCGTGCCATAACCTGTTTCTATGATGCGGTTCTCGCCAGCCCAAATCTCAGCAACCATGTAGCCAAGTGGATTAACTGATTCACCTTTGTCGTTAAGATAGGTTACTTGTTTTGATGCTTGATCGACGGTTTTGCGGATCTCTACCCATGCATCTTTTGGTACTTGGTAAGCTTGATCTAATCGCCAGCCATCAATTTTTAGCTCTTTTACCCAGTACTCAGCAACTTCTTGATAAAAAGGGAGGCTCTCAGGGTAGTCAACTGGGTTATCTGCGCCCGCAGGCATCTTACCGGTTGGTGATGGAACAACATTGCCTTTGTGATGACCAAAGACACCATCGAAGAAGACATACATACCATGAGCATGTGCTTCATCAACTAACAGCTTCGCATCTTCAAGTGTCCCGAAACGCGGGTCTATTTCAAAGTAGTTGGTCGCAAAATACCCAGTGGCGTCTAAGCGGTCAGCCCAATGTTCCTGTCCGCCAACGGGAACAGAATTAAATATAGGTGTGAGCCATAAGCCATTCATGCCAAGTGACTGAATATAATCTAACGAGTCGATGACGCCTTGAATATCACCCATATGGTGGCTTGTTCCATACCCTGTACCATGGCCGATGCTTTCATCGCCATTAACAAAGCTTTCCACCATCACTTGATAGATACGCAGATCATCAGTTTGGCTAGTTTGAGACATTTCACAGCTGTATTTTGGCACTGTTGGTTGAGGTTCAGTTTTCGACGAAGAGCTGCATCCTGCAAGTAACGCAGCAGCAACCGCTAAAGTGAGTGTGGTAGCAGAGTGTTTCACGTTATGTTCCTTATTATATATATTTATCTGATTATCAATTAATCAATAGATTGTGAAATCGCCCTTAAAATAAGCATGTTAGGAGTAGAAGAAAGGCTGAGAGATCAAGCTCACGCTTGGTAGGTGTTGATGGCTTTTTATACAAAATAGCGATCACATTTTAAGAGGGGATTATGGAATATGAGTGAAAAATAAATTTTATATATCCCCGTTTCAAGAGAAGAAAAGGGGATATTTTTCGAAGATAAACTTAACGCTTGATTGAATAGCGAGCGACCGCCGCTTCTTCTTTCGTGACGACAGTCTTACCGATAGGAGCCAGTGAAATTACGGCTAATTTCAAGTGCTGTATAGCAAATGGAATACCTATAATCGTAATAAAACACGCCACGGCAGAACAAATATGGCCTATCGCTAACCATATGCCCGCAAATAAAAACCAAATGACATTGCCGATCACGCCGAGTGGGCTTGTCCCTATATCCATTTCATTGAACAGTTCATCCCGGGAAATTGCCTCTTTGCCAAATGGGAAGAAAGAAAAATTCCCCATCACAAAGCAAGCTCGACCCCATGGAATACCGATGATACTAATGAAAGCGAGCAGACCGAAGAACCACCACATTAGGCCCATGATAATGCCACCAAAAAGAAACCAAATAATGTTACCAAGAGTTCTCATTTTATTACCTTGTTTAAATGCCAGTTTATGGAGACTAACGCTAGTAGAAGCTTAATTATGGGCTTATTTGCTTAACCTAGCATGAATAGAGGCAAAAGATTGCTTTAAAGTGGCACTCATTTATTGCTAGACGTACTTATGATTCCCTCTAAATCACAGAAAATTGTGGATTTGGACAGAAATTGATAAGCGAAGCCCAAATATGCGCGTGTCACTATAGAACTTTATAATAACTTCACATAGAGTTTGGTTTTTATACAATAATATCCCGCCTAGCTGCAAGTTGAGTAATAACAATGAGTAATCAAAAAGGATTTACACTAATAGAAATGGTTGTCGTGATTGTTATTGTCGCGGTTTTAGCGGTGGTTGCTGCCCCTCGTTTTCTGAATATAAAAAGTGATGCGACAGAAGCGGTCATGGATGGTATTGCGTCCAGCTTCAGAGTGGTGGTAGAACAAGTTAATTACAGTGCAATCGTGCAAGGGAAAGAGCATGAAAGTAATGTTGCTGTTGATGTTGGTGGCGTAAACATCAATACGTACTTCGGCACACCGCAAGAGCTTTGGGATAATAATATCGCGTCACTGATGAATAGTGATATTGCTTATTTAGGTAATGGTTATTACACCCCTGCATCGCTTACAACGCCATGCACTGAAGCCTCTATCTGTGTTGTCGATCAAACGCCAGCAAATAGTGTTTTACCTGGCTACCCTGGTTGGGGGATGTTTTTTATCCCAAGAGGAAAAACCGTTGCAGATAAATGCCTCGCGTTTTATGTTTTCCAGCAAGACGGAAGCAGTATTGTATTTAGAGAGGTCTCGACGCTTACTGATGGGTGTTAGGTTGCATCCATGAGGCTTTGAGGTATCTAAAGTGTGGCTTACACTTCGTTATATAGGATTGTAGTGACCTAGCACGAGTTCTTCTGCCTTCTAGCAATTACCCGTGACGGACGTGAATAGTGATTAATGCAGAAAGGGCAGTTAGACTAATTACTATTACTTGATGGGAAGGTGAGATGACGACTACACGTAAGCCGCTCAAATATATGGCATACAAAAGTTAATGAGAAATACTGATTTTGAAGCGCAACGGAATGATCCGCAACTAAAGTTATGGCAATCAAAAGCACTTTACATTATGAGTCGCCCTGTGAGTGAAAGTTCGGACGGTCAAGGCAAACAAAAAGGGCCAACTCTTTCGAGTTGGTCCTTTCCAAACGTTTGGTGGGCTGGCGGGAGTTGAATTTGTGAGGTAAGCGTCTGATTTATAGCTATTTTTAAAATTCATACTTTTGTCTGGAGTACTTTTTGGAATACCTGAGTTTTTAGTGACTTGTATCTCATTTTAAGAATTATCTCATACGCGATCTGATTATTTTGGTGTTCGCGACGCGATTAAATCTAACCGTCAGCATTTCATGAATGAGCTTTTATTAATTCAGAAATGGACATAGCGAGTTAAGGTGATTCATCTAACGCAGTTCCTTAGAGTTAGGAAAATTAGCCCAAAAGATATTGGTAGCAAGACTAGCACCATAACCTTGGTAATAATGAGCAATTGTTATTACGCTGGCATAAATCGGATGAGCCAATATTGTTAACAACCAGAAGAGCCAGATAGTAATAAAACTAAAACTAATACAGCGGCATGGGCAGCTATAAATTCGTTCGGCTGAAAATAATGAAGGCCATTCGTCGATCATCTGTTATCTCGGTAAATTATGGTTTGATTGATTAGATCTAGTAGTCAGATCAAGCGGATTTTATCTACTTAAACATGAAGGAATCGAGTATATACAGCAGATCTGTAGCGATACTTAGATATAGAATAATATTCATGATTTAGGTGAAATACAATGCTTCAATCATCAACACCATAATTACGCCTTAGCAAGCTACAAATTAATGGCCAATATCAATTGACCACTTCAGTTATTAAAATTGGCTCTCAGCTAAGCCTTTTGATTCGTCTATTAATTCCAATTGTTGCGGTCCGTCAAACCTATAAATCCTGCCATTTTCATTAATGGGACCGACTAAGCTTAACGCATCCCTTGCACTGTATTTGAATTTTTGTGTCAAAACAGTAAATAAATGGTAAAACTCATTTCTTATATCAGTTGCAAAAATTCCCGGATCATCAGAGCCAAGAGCAAGTAGCATTTTGCTATCACCAGCTATAGCTCTATCTGGAATTTGCAACCAGCGAAATACATGATGCTCTTCAATACATTTATAATGGCTGATACGTACATTACTCGTAGGTAAAGTTTCAATGACAACTTTTTGTTTTGCAACATAAGCTTGTGTATATTGCTGTGCTTCTAAAAGAACATCAAAGCTTATATCACTAAGGTCTATTTCAATTTCAACCTCATTATTTTGTAAAACCTGTTGATTGCTTGTTTGTATTTTTAATAATTGCAAAATGCGTTTATCAACTTTTTTGGTCAATTGAAATTCGCTCGCAAGAGTTCCTACGTGTTTTAATGGCCCCGCGGAATCAACCAATACATCGACGATAATACTCGGTCGTAAGCCTCGAAACTTCCAAGCTTCTTGTAAATCTTCAATCGGGTAAAGTTCACTATAAATATTCAAACATAGCTCACGAATTTTAGTTTCAACTCGGCCAATCTGAATTTTAGATTTAAAATTGTCTAATGCTATTTTTCTTAAGAATAATAAATTATTTAGCCATTCAGCTTGTTTTAAATATATTTTCTCTGGCATAAGATTGAGCCATAATTGTGGGTCAATCCCAATTGCTGTGCCATGTCCAATTCTGTCACCATCTTGTAATTCGAGTAATTTAATTGAGTCGTAAATTGAACGAATACCACTTAATAAATGTTCGAAATCTTCTCCCGTATGAAAAGTGAAATTTCTGATCCCACGAGAGCGACAATAGCGATAGACAGGTGCAAATACTTCTGGAGGTGATTCTAGTTCATTGGCTGCAGCATCAATGCCAGTAATGATTGCGCGCAAATTCGGGTGAGCATCTAGCATTTCACAGAGTAAAAAAGCTTTTTTATCTAGATCTTCTCTTTTGCTTTGAAAATGGTAGCCGCCATCTCTTACACTCCAAGGTAGTTTTATGAAATGTGCAACTAAACGTAAATTTGGACGATTATATTTGGTAACTTCCAAAGCCAGCTGATTAATATCTGTCTCTAGTTTTAGCGGTTGTAAACCTCCGGCATATTGCAGAAAACCAGTTAAAATATCTGATATTAAATCAAGGTTTTTACTTAGCTCTCCTTTTGGTGCAAAACGTCCTTCTAATGTACTAAGATCTGGTCTGTCGTTGACCTTTGGGCCATGTAATTGGAAAAATCGGGCTTTGTATGATTTTTCAATTTGACTACGAGCATCATTGTCTGCAAATTTTTGAAACTGATCAAAACCATATTGGTCAGATCTTTGAACAAGTAAGTGATGAAAACAGTTCATACATTGCAGGTATAATAAATAGCAAGCGTCGGCAATATTTCGCGATTGTGTAGGCTCTAGCTTTAATTGATATAATAACTTTACTTGCCAGTTTAATTCTTCAATATGAGACCAATGTTGCTCAACGTCATCAAATCTTTTTGCTTCCTCAAAAAATCTAACAGGTTCTTCAACTGATGAAAAGCTTAAAAGTTTAGATAAACGCGTACAGCTATCATTATAATTTGTAAGCCCTAAACTTGAGTCATTCTTTACCAACCAAAGCAAAAGGGTTTCTCTTAGTCTTCTTGAAAGGTGAAAAATACCTAAAAGTTTCTTAGGGTTATCTAAAAAATGGTAACTTGCATAAAGTAATTGTACTCTTTCTTTCTCATCGCAAGCTGTACTCATTTCCTCAATTAATGCACATGGTTGCATTAGCGTTTCATTCCACAACTGCTCAAATAAAGTAGTACCGTTTAAATGTAAATGAGCTTCATGCAGACCTTCGTTGTGGATATAATCTTCCACTTCGCCATTAAATGGTGAAATAATACCCCGTCGACCAATACGTTCTTTTATTGCCGTGGATAATGAGTTTCTATTATCGATTAGGCTTTTGTCTAACTGTTTAGACAGTTGTAGTGCTATTACTGGGAAGCCACTTTGGTTTGATAACCAATATTGCCAATCATTAAATTTATCGTCTTTAACAGCCAATCTACGATTGTCATCAATCAAATGAAATCTAGCAGCTTGATCAAGTAAACTATAACACCAGCCATGAGCATTTTTTTTCTGTTCTAATTGCCTCCAGTGACCATGAAAAACTTGGTCAGTCCAGTGAAAATTCCTTTGTTGCCATGAAGCATAAGTTAATTGTTTAAGCTTACTTTCACCAAGAACTAGTGTGTCACCAGTAAGCAATGATTTTAACTGCTTACAGAGTGGCTCAAAAAATCTCGGCTCTGAAAGTAAATATTGGTTAAGGTTTGGCATTATTTAGTTCCAAATTTTCCTTTAATAACAAATCGGGAAATAATCACCATCGCGCTTGATGAGTGTGTTTCTATGGCGTTTAATTGAGTTGAAATTGCTGCGTCACTATAAGGAGCCATAATTAACTTTATTTCTTTAAATAAATCTGATTTTTGTTCTTTTCTTTTCAGAATATCTGAACCTACTGGTGCTGATGGTACAGGCGGTGCTGATGGTACAGGCGGTGCTGATGGTACAGGTGGTGCTGATGGTACAGGTGGTGCTGATGGTACAGGTGGTAGTGATGGTACAGGTGGTTCTGAAGCTAAAAAAGGTAAAAATAAAGGGCACGTTAGCATCAGATAAGTTAAAGGGAGTTTATCTTTCAAATTCACTTTATTTCCATTGACTATTTTTACAATACTTTTTAAGTTGTTTGTTAAAGTAGTGGAAGCTGAAGCGACATTTTTCGCTGTGCTTAATTTATCTTTGATATCATGATTTGAATCGAAAACATAACGAGCTTCCTCAATTAGAAATGAATTTAAAATAACCCAAATAAATCTTTCAATTACTTCAGATAACACTAAGTCTTTGGATGAGTTTATGTTGTCAGAAACTGTTTGCAGAGTGTAATGAATCCTAGTCCATATTTTCCCAAGTAAAAGTGAAGATAAAGCAGTACGGTTAGTTCTATTTTGCTCTTTCCATGATTTAATATATTCAGTTGTAACAGTGTTCGATTTACCAGGTGTTATGTTGTCGGTATTTTCTGGTCCATCATTGCTTCTCGTGTTAATATCTTTTATGAAATCAGGCGAGCCATAGGTTGGCATTTGAGAAAGTAAGTTTAATGTCCTATTCAAGTCTTTATTTTCACAAAGAAGGATTTCTGAAATAGAAGCAAGTAAACAGTGAATAGATATAAAATCACTTTTACTGCTAGTCATTGATACTGAATGAGATGCTAGAGCTATTGTTTTAGATGCAAGAATAAAAATATCCTTTTCATCAGCGTTGGTTGGAGTTAAGAATTCTAGTCTTTCTATTCCACCCATCGCCATTGCTGCGTTTGAACCGTATACACCGCCTGATTTCGTTTTAATATTATTATTAATATATTTCTTGAATTTGTCATGTGGGAAATTTTCAGGATCTTTTCTTGGAACCATCAAAACACCTAATTCAATATCTTTGGTGCATAACAAACGACTAAAATGAGCCACTAAACTAAATGAATTTTGTCTTTTGTTTAAACCAATATAATCAATGAAGTCATTATGGTTAGATTTTTCTATCATCTTCTCTCTGACATTGTTCATAAAGATTGTACTGGTGGAAGGACCAGCAAGCATTAGCTGTAAAAATTTCCCTGTTGATTTGTTGAAGTTGCTTTCTTTAGGGTTTAAATGATTGCTTATTACACTTGATAAAACAAACATAGAAGAGTTATAGCTCGATGAATTACCGTCAGGTCTTGCATAAAATCCTGTTTCTAATTCTCCATTGTTTTTGCATAGATTAAACAATGCCATACCGATAGTATGAGGATGAATAGATTGGTCTGATAGTTTTTCAGTAGGAATGTTTTCTTTACGTAAATCACCAATATAACTGTCACGTAGTGCTTTAAATAAAGAGTTAGCATCAATTTTTGTTGATTCGGTGCTTTCATCTACAGATTTCAATATTTGAAAAAGAGTTCTAATGGGTTGCTCTAAAAGAAAGTTAACATAAGATTTAATATCATTGTTATTAATTTTAAGACTTTCGCTAATGATCGTTTCAATATATTTTTTTATTTCTAGAGTGGTTGTTTCTTTTGTCTCATAAATTTTTGTATCTTTTATTTTTTGCAGTACTTTTACTTTATTTTTTAGTTCTACATATATTTTAATATCATGTTCAACTAAGTTGGCAATATTTTTAAGCTCAATCCGATGCTCTATCGGTAACACTTTAGCTAAATATTGTTGCTCTAAATGAGACACCATCTCTGGTAAATTTTTAGATAATTCATCCATTCCTTTGATTGCAGAATTGCCATTGTTTAGCTCTTTTGCTCGCTGACCTTGTACTATATGGCTGTATAGAGAAGGGTCGCCTGAGATTAAAACCACCAATTTTGGACTAGATAAATATTTACGAATTAGCTCCAATACTTCGAAAGCTTCTGTCGTTTTCGTATCGACATCATCAAAAGCGATTATTAATAAATTAACATTTAAAATTTGAGCTGCTTTATCAATAAGTTCGTGAAATTTATGCTCTAAATTCTGTCCGCCAATGGCATGTTTTAACGCTTTATTTAAAAAGAAAGCAGGATCTTGAACCTTACTGTTAGCACCACTCCCAAGTAATTTAAGACCTTCAGCCATTTCTGCCATGCAAGTTTGAAATTCGTGTCTTTGTAGTTCATCAGACGTTCGGCTTAATGCTTTGCTCACACTTGCTTGAATTTTGGCAATAATTTGCACCAAAATATGCTCATGAACTTCAATTAACGTTGGGTCAATAAACGCAATGGGCTTTATTTTGTTGTCTGACTTGGCTTGTTCTAATAAAACAGAACGTAAGAAAGTCGTTTTACCAGCCCCTCGCTGTCCACTGACAAAAATGGTGTTATTATACCTTTGGGGATTAAATTCAAGTTCCCATTCTTTATGGAAATGACCTGCTGAAATTTTTTCTTGTTTTATATCTTCAGATTGTTGTTCAAATTTTGTTAGTAATGCATCTAACTGCTCCTTTGCTTGCATTTGAAGCAAGGTTCCAGTATCACAGGCAGATGCATTTAACGCCTCCGCTAAATTTATGGTTATTTCTGTAGATAGCCTAGCGGATTTATCATCTGACATTTTAACTTCCGATTTAGTAAAACAAGAATATGATGCATTGTAACATGTTGATATTTAAGAATCATTTTATAATTTATCTTTTTGAACTAGCTCATTCATTCCGAGATATTGAATCAAAAATCACAACATCTAGCTTTTAAGATAAAGTACAACTGAATTAGCAACTCTCTAGGCATTGGATATTCTGTATCTTCAATACAAGAACGTACTATTGAACGTAACCAATCATAAGTGTTAATTTTATACAGTTTTGATGTCTCAACTAGAGACAACTGACTTACCCCAACACTCGAAACACCGCAACCCTCACATCCCTAGGGCAATCTTGTCGCCTAACTAACTCAACCAAGTTCTGTTTTAAATGATGAAGATTGGTTCTGAATTGAAAGTGCTCAGTAGGGCTCTTGACGATATATGGTGAGTTAGTTGAAGTCAGAGTTTGGTGTATGTGCTTTTGGTATTCGTGAACATCTTCAAAAACACTCGTAAAATTTAGCCAAAACTCTTTAGTTAGCTCAACAAAACTCTGAAGACCTGTATGTCCTCTTTTGGTCACTTTGGTATGAAAGCAGATATACCCTTCCTCTTCGAGCAATTTGATGTTGTTGGATACTCTTCGAATACTCATTCCTAGATACACCGCTAATTCTCCTAGCGAAGCACTAAATCCCATTGAGTTTTTATCAGCATGTTCAGCTAAGAAAGTTGTTATAAGAATCAATGCTTCGGTCTTCTCAAATTTCTGTTTGGTGTGCTTAGGCCAAAAGGTATCGATAATGGAGTCATGTTTGACATCCCTAGGCTTAAGCCTATCGATTTCTGGGTAGCTTTTTGACAATGGTGTACTAGGTAGCAATATTACTTCCTTGCTGGTGACATAGTTTTTAAAGAAAGGTATCTCAAGCAATTTTTCTCCACTGTTAGCCCTCAGAATTCTCCCTAAATCAATAGCCTTTTTTTGATGAGAAAATTGTAATTTTTGTGTTCTCTTCCCATCTACAAAAACTTGGAATTCTCGCTTTGCATCATAAGGGTTGATGAGGTTAATCACGCTTTCAATTGCGACATTTTGTGTTTGCGCATTTGAAGAATGTTTGTCATTTGAGGTCTGTAGTATCTCTTTCATTTCTTTGATCTTAGGTTAGATTATGATTTTAAAATCAACCTTACCACAAAGTGTAATCCGACGTAATTGTTGGATTACACATGAATTATTGTTTCCCTTTATATGTGAGTGATTACCATTGGTAAAATTATCGAAATGAACGAGTTTAATGGTGCTTTTCTTAGGGCTAGAAGGTTGAATTAGGAGGGGGAGTAAAGGTTATTGCCGCTAGAGTGCAACAGTTTTGAAAATCGTATGTGCGGTAAATAATAATACTTATAAGCCAACTATAAGCCTCAATAAAATCATCACAAGTATCTACTCAATACCCTCTCTATCTCACGTGATAGAGACAGTTCAAAAAACAAAAAATAACGGCATCGACTGTACCTATGGAATGTAAATAACGAGGTACAAAACATGGCTAAAACAAACAAGTCTAAGAACCTTACAATCACCAAAGAAAGAACCTATAACGGCTATCCTCTGTATTACGACAAAGAGGGATTGGTTGAAGAGTATCTGGAGAAAATGGAACAGGTATTGGACAACGCACTGGATGAGCATCCGAGAAGTTTAGCGGTAAGAGTTGATCTAAATCTTCCCAAGGACTTTAACGATGATTCTTCAGAAGTATTAACCCGATTTTTTCGCTCTTTGAAATCGCAGATAGAAGCAGATATGAAGCAGAAGTCAAAAAGTGGATGGTGTAAATACAGAGACTGTTCGCTCAGGTATGTATGGGCAAAAGAGTGCTGTACATCGACATCAAGCCACTATCACGTAATGCTGTTTCTTAATCGAGATGTCTATAATTGCTTAGGCTTATTGGAGGATGGTAGAAGCAATTTAGCTAACCGTATTCGCACTGCATGGAAGCGTTCAGTAACAGTAAGCTATAAGGGGGCAGAGAGAGCAATGGTGCATTTTCCCACCCAAGGTGTTTATTCTGTTGGTGCGAAAAAGGATACAGGTCAGGAAGTGAATAATAAAGTGTTCTATCGGATGAGTTACTTAGCCAAACTTAGAACCAAGAATTATGGCAAGAGTCACAAGAACTTTGGTACTAGTCGCGTTTAAATGGTTTTTTATAGATAACATATACCTAGAATCGGATTAAGAGTGTAAAAGAGCTATCATTCTCTCTGTCACGATGGTCGAGGTAGTAGGTATGAGTGAAGAGAGAGTATTCGATGAGGTATATCGAGGTTTCGAGATTAACCCTAGTCGAAAAGGGATGCTAAAAAAGAGATTGGATGATTTGATTCGTGTGTGTGGTAATGCACAGGATAATCATGGGAATACGACGGCGGTAATGTTCAAAATTAATTATCCTTATCAAGCCTTAAATCAAGATGGAAAAGATGTTTTCAATGTTTTCTTGAGGTTGTTTCGGCAAGAAATGTCTGAACAGAATAAAGCTCGCAGAAGATTTTCTTCAATACTCAATGAGTCTAGAGATTCATCAAGGCTTGTCAGGTATGTGTATGTAGTGGAAGAAAGTCTTTACTCCAGAAATACGGTAAGAAAGCAGGGGTGGTTTAACCCCCCTGAGCTTACAGAATCGTTAAATGCTGTATTTTTATTTAATGGCAACAGATTTTCTATTGAAGGGAGAGGTTCTAAGAACAAGCTAAAAAACATGATAATCGATGTATGGGAAAATATTTTACGTAACTCAAGGGTATCATTGGATAGTTACGATATTGATTGGATAGGGTGGTACAAGTTTTCTGCTGAACGCATTACAGATGATTTATTTTTAGATTATCACTACGTCGCCAATGATGACTTTGAAGCTAATAGCAAGATACAAGTATTTAGTGCTAGCTCGGGATAAAAAAAGGAATAATGATTCAACAAGTATTACTACTTAGTTTCAGCTTCCTTTTATTTGGTAGCATCTTCCTCAGATTTTTGTTTCTGACCACAAGTCGCGTTACCGACGTTTACAGCGCCGATAAATGTTTTTTTATTAATAATATATATCTGGTATTAAATTCTGAAGAGACAAAAAAAGAGAGCTGAACGATGAGGATGTAATTGGTTTCGGGTAAATCGAATATTTGATAATGGCGGTCAGTTATTTAGAGGGACACGATGTCCCTCTAATTACAAAGTTACATTTCAGAACACTGACGTAGCGTTTCTGCTTCAGTCCACACTGAACCATCGTTGCTACACTCGATTGTATGAATGCCACTGACTTGGGTCGTACTACGAGTCCACTTACCACTGTTGTTGCGTGTTAGTAGCACTTGTAGACCTTCAGCGTTTTCAGTGAACTTAGAACGCAACCAGATATCAGCACCATAATCACCATCATCATTGAAGTCAGTAGGGATAACACTGATAGGTGCAAAGTCACTTGTTCCTAGGTTCTGGTAAGTATCACTAAGATTAAGTAGGTTATCGTAACCAACTAGACCAGTACCAAAGTAAAGGTGCTCAGACATCTCACCAGTTTGAGAGTTTGTAAGAAGCATACGAGAATCGATGTTGCTAATGAAGTCAAATCCATCACACTCAGAGATATCAGCAACGTCACCATTGGCTAAGTTACGAACACCATACAGTGTACCCGTGTTACCAACCAGTTCACCACCATCGAAGATACGTGCTTGTTTAATATACTCATTAACACTACAGTGACCTTGTGTTCCTATTAGGTCATACTCGCGAAGCATCTCATAGCTAACACCGGAAGTGTTGTCAGAGTTAACAGTCGCATCGGCTTTGAAGATAACTGCAATCTTTGTAGTCAAGTCTTCAGCATACTCTGCTATTTCACGTGTCCAACCATTATCACTATAAACGTACTCTTCACGATACCATTTGTTGTCAAGAGCCTGAGTCTGCCAATCCCAACGGCCAAGGTAGTACTCAACTCCCACATAATTTGCATTAGGGTTAGCATCAGACAATGTCTTGGTTTCTTCAAATGACTTCTGAAGCGACGGTACGATATCAATTGCTAGTTGATGCACCTTATCATTACCTTCGGCGATGAAGTCAGAGTACAGTTCATCGACCGTAATGCCATAGCGATGGGCGATGTTCCATGCTTGTTGTTCTACACGCTTACCAATACTCTCACGTAGACCAACATTCGCTTTAAGGTCAGCACAGTTCTTAATGCTGTCATCGCCTTGCAGCTCACGGCTGATAGAATTCCAGACCAGTGTGGTTAGAGGTGTAGTGTTACGGGTATCTTCATAACCCGGTGTAGCAAAGACAGGTGGATGAACCAATTGATAGGCTTCAGTTACTTCACCGAAGTCACTATCAATCGCCCCAACAGGAACGTCAATCATAACAGGCGCATAATCTGCACAGTCAGCATATTGGCCTGTTGGTGTGATATCGAAAGTACCTTTATCACCAGTAATGGCGGAAGGCTCACCCGCATCTAACTTGCCATTGAAGTTGTAATCAATGTATGCCACACCACCAGTGATGTAACCATCGATTGCAGTACCGCCAACTTTAGCAGCTGGTGTAGTTGGAGTTGTTGGAGTTGTATTAGAGCTACCACCACCACAGGCAGTTAATAGAGATGTGGCCACAGCTAAAGCAATTAACTTTTTCATGATATTTTCCTTTAATGAGTTTATTAGTTACCTGCAAGTGAACACAGGTAGGGTTTATTAGGTTTTAGAGAATTGAATCTTTGGTTTATTCACAGAATTCAGAGGAGTCGTATAGATAATCCTCAAGATGAAAGTGATTGGGGTAGTCGAAATGAAAAGTAGATATTTTCACGGTATCGATAAGCGTTAGGTTTATTTTTCTGACGGCACTTGTTTGCTGGTGGCGATACACCAGCGATAAGTTGTCGTTATCCATAACCAGCCCAAGCGGTTCAACTCGAATGTGATTCAGGTTGAGTGAGGAGCTGTTAAGCGTTATTAATCGGTTATCAAATAGAGCGCGACTTATCACCGCTAAGGTATCCGGTTGGACGGTCTCTATGTGATGGTTTGAAGGGATATTAATGGCAACCTTATTTAACCAAAGTCGTTCCTTGGAGAGAGGTAATCCCTTATACAGCAAGGCTTTCGCGTCTTTTGATTTCGACTGATAGGCTTTTGTAATATGCTCCGGTAGTAACGGATCAAGGTACTTGTCGATTAAGCAAAAGACTAAAGCTTCCCTAGGGCCAAGCTTCAATAGGTTGTCTGCTGTCTTACGGTAAGTGTGAGGAACGCCGGATTCATCACGCTCGACGTTAAACAGTTCGATTATCACTTCATCAAGATAACGCTTTATGCTCCTTGTATTTCGATGAATATCGAGCTCTGCTAATTTCCCTTGGATCTCCTGAGCAGATACTGAAGAGCTTTGAGGAATAAGCATAAGGGTATGGAGTAACGCTGAGATGCCATCAATCGTGGTTTTGTTGCTGGTTGAGTTACTCTTATTCGTAGCGGTCATAAGTCACCACATCTATGACATGCTTCTCTTGCGGCTATGAAAAAGAAACGGGTCTATGTGCATCATTGGATATTTAATGTCGAGAGGGTACGGATGAGGTGGACAAGTAATGTCCACCACCGTAAGAGAGTGAAAATCTCCTTATCAAACTGTGAGCTTATTAACATTTAGCTCATGGATGAGTTACGGCTTGGCATTCCAGCCGTCTTTGATTGCGGCAGTCAAACCTAGCCCTAATGCCACGAGAAAACCGATAGCAGTCAGTGTTCCGATAGCACCAAAGAGAGGAGAGGCAATAAGCAAGGCTGCAATAGAGGCTGTGAGTTTGATAATGCGGCTAAGCGTCTTTTCCCATGACATAGCGATATGCTTAGTGAGTTGATGAATGAAAGGAATGAGTTGGTTGGCGGAATGGACGAATGTACCAAGGCAACTTCATTGCGGCTTTAGCGTAATGTCATCATAAGCGTCCATATCTATATAACTAAGAAAGTTTCCTTCCCACAATTGATAGAGCTCTCTTGCGGCTGTGCTGCTTTTGATTGGTTTCCAGCCAGTGTATTGAGCAAAGAATGCTTGGTCTCTGAAATCAAAATCCAAGCAACGTTCTAATTCAGGGTAATGACTACCAACATAAGCAAAGTCGGTGATGTATTCGATATTCCAGCGTCCATTAGCTGATTGCACGATGGCGATTTCGACAGGATGAAATCCACCTTGCTCAGGACGGTAGGTACTGTCTCGAAAGTTAAAGACCAGAAAAGAGCTGGTGGCTAAGGTTTTATCGTCGGTAAGCAGTTGGTCACTGAGCTTGCTGCGCAGTAAGTCATGAAGCTTGTTAGCGATAGGTAAACTTGATGGGTGGAATAAAACGTCAGACATAGTGATGCCTCCTACGGCAGTAAGACAAATGAAATTTAAGAAGAGAAAGAAACTAGTGAACGAGCGTTAAGGCAATATCGTCAAAAGCTTTGCTGGTGAGGTGCTTATAGAGAGCGTGTGTCCATGACTGAAATACGCTGAGTATTGTGGGTTGGGCCATACTCAGTTCACCACCAGCATCGGGTTGATAGCACCAACCATTTTTAAGATGAAAATACAGTTCTACGTCAAGCTCTTGATGTTCCTCTGTTGGATAAGAAAAGCTCGCCATGCACACGATTGTCCAATGTTGAGAAGCTTGCTTATCCAATTGTATTTCAATGGGGTGCAGCCCTTCTCTATGTTGGTAGTAATGCTGGTGACGACAATTGAGAGCAATCCTCTTTGCATTCTCCGGTATATCGAAATGGGCCATCATTAAAGTGAGTACTTCACTCAGCTCATGAGACAACACAACTTTCCCATATTCACGTTCAATCATAACCATCCCTTCTCAGCAAATGACACACATGTTTCGCCGACCACTAAATGATCGAGAACTCGAACATCCACCAAAGCTAAAGCATCTTTCAATCTCTCCGTTATTCGTTTATCGGATTGGGACGGTGTTGGGTCACCTGATGGGTGGTTGTGAGCAAAGATGACGGCGGCAGTATTGGTTTCTAACACCAGTTTGACGACTTCTCTTGGATAGACGCTTGCCGCATCGATGGTGCCGTAAAACAGCTCTTTGAATTCAATCAGTCGGTGTTGGTTATCCAGTAATAACATTGCGAACACCTCTCGCTCATGGTTAGCGAGTTTATAGCTCACATAGTCTTTGGTGGCTTGAGGGTTGCAGAAAGCATCGCCTCGTACATAGCGATTAGCCAGTATCTCAGCTGCATGCTCCAAGATTTGGTTTTCTTGGTAACGCTGTTCCTTGGAGTAATCCGAACTCGTTGGTTTGTGCATAACAGTCTCCTTTTTTGATTCATTACAGGTATGCACATCAATGACATATACCTGTTCTTTTTTTGAATCGAAGTGGGGCAGGGGTAAACCTTATTTTTTAACGCTGATGGCTTTTCTCATGGGTATATACAGATAGGAGACTTCCCATGAGATTTTTAAGACTAAAAGAAGTGATGGCGTTAACCGGATTAGGCCGTTCAAGTATCTACAAGTTTATGGACGAGAATACTTTTCCGAAAAGCGTACCGCTCGGCGGTCGTGCTGTGGCATGGGTAGAAAGCGAAATCGAAGACTGGATGAGTGAGCGACTCAATAAGCGTGATAATTCAGCACAAGCGTAAGACGAATCGAAAACAACAATTCTAAGAAGGCTGACAAAAAATCATTGTCAGCCTTTTCTATTTAAGGAGATATAAAAATGGGTTATTCAATTTATGTAGATGGATCAGCGCCTGATAATCAAAACGGCTGTACAAGAGGTGGGATTGGGCTGGCGGTATACAACGAAGACAATGAGTTAGTCCATGAGGAAGGGATAACCGTCGACAGGCTAACAGATAATGCAGAGCTTGAGTTAATGGCTTTGGTTGAAGCCTTAGAGTATGCCGAAGATGGTGACGTGATTTACTCGGATAGTGAGTATTGCGTGAAAGGGTTTAACGAATGGTTGGATAACTGGAAACGCAAAGGTTGGCGTAAGTCCGACAAGAAGCCTGTAGCAAACCGTCAGCTGTGGAAGCAAGTCGATGATTTGCGCTCTGAGAAGTATGTGGTAGTGGTAAAGGTCAGAGCGCATTCTGGAAATGAAGGGAATGAAAAGGCGGATGTGCTGGCTGTGGAGGCTGCCAACTTTTGATTAAGAACGTAAGGCCGTTTGTACTTGGGTTGAGTTGATGTAGTGCATCAACTCACTCTATGTAGTGATCAAGTAAAACTAGCAACTTTCCATACTCACTTATTACTTCAATTATGCTAAAATGATATTATCTAAACTAGCAGTAATGATGACTAAATGGCTGAAAACAAAGAACTTAAGAGGTTGCTTGAACCTGATGTCAAAGCTTTGACACTGAATTACTTAAGAGATAAAAGAATAATTGCTGAAGATTCGATTATTATGAACGAATTAACTGTTGGGAACTTTGCTCGTCGTGTGGATTTAGCCATCTATAGCAACGGTAAGCTAGTTGCGTTTGAAATAAAAAGTGAAGCAGATACTTTAGCTCGCTTGAACGGCCAACTTGATAAGTATTTAGAATATTTTGATAAAGTAATTGTAGTTTCCGATACGAAGTTTATTCCAACGTTAACAAATTCTTTACCTAAAAACGTAGGACTTTGGGAAGTGAATTCTTCAAAAATAATAGTTAAACAGCGAGGTAAATACCAGTGCAAAATTGATAACTCAAAATTGATAAGCATGATGGATGTTGTTGATTTATCGAAGTTATCTACAAAATTGAATATACAAAGTGAAAGGAATAGGAGTTCGTTAGAAGACTCCTTGAAACGAGTATCGAATAAAAATTTGAGATCTGGTGTACATGCATCACTAAGCCGTAAATTTTTAGGTGTTACCCACTCTTTCATTGAAGAAACCAAAGATAGAGCAATTTCAAAAGATGATCTAAAAATCCTAAGTAGGTTTAGTACGCATCGGGAGAAAATGAAGTCTGAGCAAAACAAAAGTAGAGTCTTTTGGGATAATATTGAGCAACATATTGCTGATCTAAGTCAGTTTGTAAAAGCCTCGACCCAGTCAGGATAAAGGCGTGTCACCACAAATAATAACCTGTTAACTAATCTTCCCAGTCATCATCTGTATCACCAAATTCATCTAGTGAATCATAATGTAACTGTGTATGAAGATGTTTATTGATCCTTACAGCCGTGGCTTTTTGGGCGCTATTGATACCAAAATCATCGCCTTTACTGGTTAATTCGATTATATAATTGGCCCATAAGCCTAAATTTTCTTCCCAGTATGGTTCAGCCATGATTTTTTTTGAGATGAGAGTATATAGTTCCTTTTTTTCTTTTTTTAAGGCTGCTTGTTTCTCATTTTTTTCGAGTGAAGGTGAAGTATCACTAAACTCCATGCGGATGAAGTTCCACTCATTCCTACAAGAATAATCAATCCGTGGTGGTGGAACTCCCGCCCCACCTGACATTTTTGTAGCTCTAGCGCTACCTCTATCGGAGTAAACTAAATTATCAAAACTGCCTCTTAATTTATCAAATAAAGCTCTTTCATAAATACTTTTTACTCCTTTGTGATACCCACCAAAACCATCTGGAAATGACGTTGAGGAAAGAGAAATTAATGCTTGAGGTAGAATCAATTTTATTGCTTGCAAATACATGAGTATTTGATTTTTAAGTTCAACGTGTTCCTTAGTTATCTGTTCTAAATCCAAAATAACTAGTAAATTATCAGTTTCTTTCAATTTTGGAAGAATAACTTGATAAGCCTGAGATTCAATATCGACTTGCTTGAGTATGACTACCACTCCTCGTTGAAACGAACTCAGTACTTTTAGCTGTGTTGAAAGTTCATTTAGGTTTTTTAATTGAAGGCAAGGAATGGTATTTGGATGTTCTTTAATGAAATTACACCAATTTTGATAACCATTAGCAGGATCAGTAAGTTTAAGTATATCGTGATGAACAGGGCGAAACTTACTACTCTCGCGATTTAATAAGTCGTCATAATCTAGATCTACAATCCACTTTCTATTTTTACCTATTGCTTCTTCTATCTTATTAATCGGGCTTGAGATCTCCTTAGCTGTAGTCCAAGATTTCAGTGGAAATACAGGTAAAATTAGGTCTTTATCCTTATCAGGTAATTCTTTTAATGCTGTTATCTCAGATGGGCTAATAGCTAAAATAGGGCAGTAACAGTATTGAAATTTATTATTAAACATACTAAAACCCTTTTTTTCCTAACCTTACTTCTAAGGCTGGTATAGATAACTCTGCTAATGAGGCCACGTATTCAATCTTTACTTCTAATCTTGTTTCTTCAGGAAATTCAATTTTGTCTATTAATGAGAATGGCATGATGAGATCTGCGGCTAATCTATTTGCTTCGGCTTCCAAGGTATTAGATAGAGAGGAACGAAACAACATGGTATCTTCAATACCATCTCCGATTTTATTCCTATGCAATAAAAAGTGTGCGATTTCATGTGCTAAGGTAAATCGCTGTCTTTCTGGTGAGTCGTGTCGGTTGATCTTTGCAACTACAACACCATCTGTTTCTTTAATGACACCTGAAATTCCGGGGCTAAGAGTAGATCTTTTGACAATAATACCCAACTCTTTTGCTAGAGCTCCAATCTTGATAGGAAAGCAACTTTGGTGTCTTAGAATTATATCCTGCTGACTAGATGACAATTGTGCCCATTCTTTACATTTTTTCATGCATTATCCTCTATATCTTCAGGAAAATCTTCCTCAGATAGAATATCTCTATATACGGCTCTCTCTACCGCAGAGTAAATCAGAACATTGAAATGACCTTCCTGAATTGCATTTTCAATCAATGATTCTGATTTCATAACTGCTCCGTTGATGGCGGCCTGTTTAATGTTGGAATAACCATAAAATGCTGAGAGAGCAATAAATACACCAAATCCAGTAACGATAAGAGTTACACAAGCTAACAACAAACCAATCCAGACTTCAAATCGCATACTTTCATCCTCCAAGGTTTTTGTTTCCTTAGATTCTTTAATCTGGTTGTTAATTGTCGTTAGGTCACTAGATAGTATTTTAAACTTCTTCATCAAGTCAAAATAGTCAGACTGCAACATTTTATGTGCCGATACTAAATTGTCATATTTCAACTCTTGAATTTGAACCGTCTGAATCAAATCATGTTGTTTTGATTCGTTCTCTATGATGGAACTACCATGAACAACCTTCGGCTCGCTATGCTCTGATTTTTCGATGTTACTAATTGTTGCTTGGCCGTTGTGAAGCGGGTTATTAGCATCTATCATGCTAGCATGAGCCGTTCCAGTAAAAATGAGCAGTAATATGAACACTAGTTTTATATTAAAATGCACTATGCTATCAACCAACGGTACAAACTCCTAAATTCAAAACATTCGTTAAAAAGGCGTTAAATCACAAAACAGTAAAAAAGATCGGAAATAGCTTAATACTCATGTTGCTTTATCCGCTTACCAGACCTATTGATAGCAAAGAATTCAAACTTTATGAGAATAGCTTATAGTTATTCGTTTCAATCTAAACTTTTCTGTAAATATTTGAACCAAAATTCATGAAAATATTGATTTACATCAAGTCCTTACTGCTGATGGATGAATCAATAAAATCTCAAATTTCTCATATCGATTGTTACTAATAGCTCGGTTTCCCTTTCAAGCGCTACACAGAGCTTATTTTCATGCTAAGTCACTAAATGGATTAATTAGTCGCTAAGGTATATGCGATAGGCATTGCAAATGCACTTTTTAAGTCAAGAGCCGCTAGCATCGAGTGTGAAGTATATTAGTGATATTTTACCCTACCAACTTCAACGCTTTCTTCCCCGCCATTGAGACATTACCTTCAGCAGCTGTGGTGATATGATCACTCCACCAGCTCATCATAGGACGTCTGCGCTCTAAGTAGTCTGTGCGGTTGTATGCGCTTCTCACTTGGTTTTTGTCCACGTGGGCTAGGGCAGCTTCAATATCGTCAGGGTCAAAGCCTTGCTCGTTCAACGTAGTGCTGGCAAGGGATCTCAAGCCGTGACTGACTAGCCTATTCTCAAATCCCATTCTTTTCAGTGCCATGTTTGCTGTCTGGCTGTTACAAGGCTTTTTAGGATCTCGGTCAGAAGGAAAAATGAATTCTCTGTGGCCACTGATAGGCTGTAATACTTCAAGCAAGGCAATAGCTTGATCCGTTAAAGGTACTCTGTGTTCTTTTCTTTTTTTCATCCGCTCAGCGGGAATGATCCAAAGTTTGTTTTCTAAATCAACCTCTTCCCACTTAGCACCAGCGGCTTCGGCTGGTCTGCTCATGGTGTGTAATTGCCACTCAATCAAACAGCGTGTTACTCGTTTAATCGAAGCGATAGAAATAGCATACATCAGTTCTGGTAGCTCATTAGGCTCCAGAGCTGCCATATTTTTCTTTTTCGGCTTTCGGAAACCAGAGTAAATCTTATCTATTGGGTTATAGCTTAATTTGCCAACGTTAACTGCATACACCATGATTTCATTTAGTCGCTGGCATAGACGTTTTACGGTCTCTAGGTTTCCTTTTGCTTCAATAGGCTTTAGTTGTTTGATGACCGTTTGGGCGTCAATTCTTGATACAGGGTGATTCCCTAAGTCTGGGAAGATATGTAGCTCCAAAGATCGCCAGATATCATCAGCGTAACTAGGAGTGACAGTATCTTTTTTCCTTTCAAACCACTCTTTGGCTAAGTTGAGCAATGTATCTTGAAGCTCTTTTTGTAGTTCAGATAGTTGTGAGTTTCTTTCTTCTTTAGGATCTATTCCCTCTGCAACAAACTCTCTTGCCTCAATTGTCTTTTTACGAGCGTTGGCAAGGGATACTTCAGGATAGGCACCTAGTCCCATGTTGATGCGTTTTTTGCTGATAGGATGGCGATAATTAAAGTTCCATAACCTAGAGCCATTCGTCCTAACTCGTAGCTGTAAGCCATCTCCGTCTGAAAGGACATAATCCTTTTCCTTAGGTTTAGCATTGGTTATTTCTTTATTCGTTAGTCTGGTCGCTCTAGTTCCCATTGCTTCAACTCCTTAAGAAATGGTATTCCAAGATACTACCATTTGTCGCATGGAATACCACGTGGAATACCAAAGTGTATGGAAGCAGGTGAACGATATGGATGTTAATGGAAGCTAAGTTATTGATTTTACTATATTGCAGGCAAGAAAAAAGACGCCCTAGGACGTCTTTAAACTTATATTTGGTGGAGCTGGCGGGAGTTGAACCCGCGTCCAGAAATCATTCATCATTGGTACTACATGCTTAGTCGATCTTTAATTTCACCAAGTACCTGCGAACCGACACGCTAGTAAATGACTATCCTGAATTAAATTTCGAACTTCATCTCTCAGGCGGGAGAATCCGATCTAGCTAGTTTGGGTTTGACTCTCTGTTATTCCCCGTCTTACAAGCGGAAGCTAGGGCAGAAAGGCTCTCAGCAGGTTATTAAGCTGCTAGTGCGTAGTTTTCGTCGTTTGCGACTATTTTTTTGCGGCTTTTTACGTGGCCAACCGCCCCACGGCATGCACCTCAGACTTCAAAATTCCTGTCGAATCCTGAATCAGCCCCAAGTGTTATTTGCATAGTACCAGAAAAGCATAGCCTGTCTAGCGCTGTGCGTTTAAGTGCTTAAAATTAACGCAAACTACTCTTCATAATTCGCGATTTATCTCTCGCCCAATCTTTTTCTTTCATATCAGTACGTTTGTCGTGCAGTTTTTTACCTTTTGCTACGCCAATTTTGATTTTCGCCCATGAGCGAGACCAATACATAGCAGTTGCAACTAGCGTCATACCTTCACGATTAATGCGCCCGATAAGATTATCGAGTTCTTTTCTAGATAAGAGAAGTTTACGAATACGAGTTGGGTTAGCGACAACGTGTGTTGATGCTTGGATAAGCGGAGTGATAGTCATACCACTGATAAATGCTTCTCCATCCCGAACATAGACGTAACTTTCCACGATATTAGTTTTACCTTCACGTAGAGATTTTACTTCCCAGCCTTGTAGCTCAAGCCCCGCTTCTATCTCATCATCAATGAAATATTCGTGGCGAGCTTTCTTATTTAGCGCAATGGTATTGCTACCCGCTTTTGATTTTGATTTATTCTTTGCCATAATGGCCTCATTATACGGATTGCACCTGAATTGGGGAATCCTTTATTTGCGCGCTAGCTCAATAGAATTAAATTTTTCGACAGCTAAATGTATCGCTGTTACTTACAGGAGTCTATATGCCACAAGTCACTCGCTCAGCGTTAGTGTCGTTTAGTGCTGACCAGATGTATGCTTTGGTTAATGATGTTGCTCGTTATCCCGAATTTTTGCCTGGTTGTTCAGGCTCTCGTGTCTTGGAATCATCAAGTACGACAATGGTCGCATCAGTTGATGTTGCAAAAGCCGGTATTAGTAAAACGTTCACTACTTCTAATCAGTTAACTGATGGTACTTCTATTATGATGGAGTTGGTAGATGGTCCGTTCAGAAAGTTACAAGGTGGTTGGTCTTTTATCCCATTAGATGAACAGGCATGCAAGGTTGAGTTGAAGTTGGAGTTCGAATTTTCAAGCCGGATGATTGAGATGGCTTTTGGGAAGATCTTCAATGATCTGACGAGTAATATGGTCAGTGCATTTACCCAACGCGCGAAACAGGTGTATTAAAGATGAGTATTGAATCGGACATGATCCATGTAGAGGTTGTGTACGCGTTGCCACACGAGCAGCGAGTATTTAACTTGGTGGTTAACCGTAATATGACCGTGGAAGAGATTGTACAGCAGTCTGGCGTGTTGGCTTTGTACCCTGAGATTGACTTAGCCAAAAATAAGCTGGGAGTGTTTAGTCGCAATATTAAGTTAGATGCGACGGTTAGAGACAAAGATCGCATTGAGATTTACCGACCACTGCTTGCTGATCCTAAAGAAATCAGACGTAGGCGAGCGGAACAAGCCAAAGCCGCAGGGACTATTGACCCTGTGACAGGCGGTAAGATGAATGAGATGCGTAAAAGCTAGTTAGGTCTTGTTTGCAATCTCTTTGTTATCATGTCTTCGTTGACTATATCTATGGTAACGATGTCTTCGGCAACGATGTCTTCGGTAAAAATGGTTTCGTTAACCACATCTGCATTGGCGTTGCTGCGTTTAACTTGAAACCGTTGTCGTTACCGTAATGTGATGTCATTGTGGAAGATTGCTTATGCGCCAGATATAGAAAAGGCTCGTCATTGCGAGCCTTTTTATTGCGAGTTGTGTTTTCCGGTGAGGGTTAGTTTAAGCCTTCGAAAAATGTGTCGCTTTCCGGGAAATCACCCGCAATATTCAATAATGTACCATGTTCACCAAAGTTCACGATTAAGTCCTTTTGGATCGGATCGTTATGGCCTTTGGTATGATGGTAGATGTAGTACCAAGTATCAGGGTAGCCATTTTCAATTAGCATAGGGGATCCCATGACATATCGAACTTGGTCTTTAGTCATACCAAACTTGAGTTGGCTAACTGCTTCTTGTTCTACATAGTTACCTTGGTTTATATCAATTCGATAAACCAGCTTTTCTAATACGGAGCAACCCGTCAACATTGTTAGTGTTAGTGCTAGTGGGACTGCTACTAACCACTTCTTAAATCGCATAGTAAAATTCTTAGTCGTTATCCGTAAATCTGGCCTGATAATAAACAAGCTAGAGGCAGAAGTAAAAAACTCCCTGTTATTTGATGCTAATCAGACTGCTATTTTTGAGTTAAGTTGCATTATTGGACAAAAATAGTGCTCTGATTGAACTTTTCAAACAAACTTTCGGCTTAAGCAACCATGAGTAGTTCTTTCGCGTTGGCTAATGTCGAGTCGGTGATTGTGCTGCCTCCAAGCAGTCGTGCTAGCTCTCCAATACGCTGAGTTTCATCCAAAACGTTCATCTGCGTTTCAGTTTTTCCCGCTTTAGTATTTTTCGCGACAAACAACTGTTGATGCCCACACCCTGCGACTTGAGGAAGGTGAGTAACACACATTACCTGAGTGGACTCTCCTAGTTGACGAAGCATCTTCCCGACAACGGCAGCGGTTGGGCCGCTGATACCGACATCGACTTCATCAAAAATAAGGCTTGGTGTTTCTACCTTCTGTGCGGTGATGACCTGTATCGCCAATGAGATACGTGATAATTCACCACCAGAAGCGACTTTCGCAATGGGCTGCATTGGTTGCCCAGGGTTAGTCGAAACCACAAAAGTGACGCAATCTAATCCAAGAGGAGAGGGATGAGAACCTTGAGCTTCAACCTGAATCGCAAATTTCGCGTTTTCCATGCTCAATTCATGCATGCTTTGTGTGATCAGTTTATTTAACTCTTTCGCATAGCGACTACGAGACTTATGCAGTTTCTCGCCATGATTGAGGAATAATTGGAATTTTTGCTGCACTTCTTGAGCGAGTTCGTCGAGTTTCTCGTCTGAACAATCAAGCTCTTCGATCTGTTTCAACAAATCTTGATGATGCTGATAGAGCTCATTGGGTTGAACATGATGTTTACGAGAGATAGACATAATTTTTGAGAAGCGTTCTTCCACAAAGGCCATTCTTCCTGGATCTACATCAATGCTGTCTAGATATGAGCGCAGTTCGTTGTTGGTCTCTTCAATTTGAATGATCGCTTCCTCAAGCATATTAGGAAGTGAGGATAGTTTTTCGTCTAGTTCAGCCAGTTGGATTAACGAACTATTGGCTTTTTGAAGCACGCTGAGGGCATTGTATTCATCGCCTTCATAGATGAGGTCAATGGCGAGTTGGCAACTTGAGGCAAGCTCTCCGCTATTGGATAAGCGTTTATGCTCTTGCTCTAACGTTTGGAACTCCTCTTCACCAATGGCGAGTTCAGTTAACTCTTTAATTTGGTATTCGAGAAGCTGCTTTTGAGCTTGGTTCTGTTGGCTATTATCACGTAAAGTTTTTAGGGTGTTGTCGGCTTGTCGCCACGCTTGATAAGCGTTACGGACATTTTTTAGCAGATTAGTATGGCCTGCATATTGATCCAACATGGAGAGTTGGTAATCACTTTTCATTAATTGATGGTGCGCATGTTGACCATGAATGTTGATCAATAGTTGAGCGAGTGATTTTAGTTGAGATAGCGGAACAGGGCTGCCATTAATAAAAGCGCGAGATCGACCCTCTTTGGTGATGGTTCGGCGTAAAATGCATTCGCTTCCATCAAAAAGATCGTTGTCTTCTAGCCAGCGAGTGGCATTGAGATTGTTGTCGAGTAAGAACGCGGCACTGACTTCGGTTTTTTCTTCACCTTGTCTTACCATTCCTGCATCAGCTCGACCGCCTAAACATAACCCGAGTGCATCTATTGCAATAGATTTACCTGCGCCTGTTTCACCAGTGATGGTGGTCATGCCCTTAGAGAGCTCTAGCTGTAGCGACTTAACAATTGCAAAATTATTAACACTTAAATGAGCCAGCATCTTTTATTACCTGTATAACTAAAACTACTGTATAAGAAGACAGTATATACTGTTTCTTTATACAGTAAAGTTATACAGGTAATTTTTGTTGCTTATGCGATTTCATTTTGTGAGCAGCATCAATCTAATGGCCGTTTCTCTTTAATCTATTTATGTTTTAGTAACTTGGTAGATTTATATCCGCCCAATGCCTTAAGCGAGCACGGAATTAAAACAGCTTACTAGACCACCCAAGTTTGTTTCGCAGTACATGGTAATAGCTGTAATCTTTCGGGTGAATCAACTTAAGTACGTTGGGGCTTCGGTAAATATGAATTTCATCGCCAGGAGAAACAGGTAGCGATATTTGTCCATCACAACTCACCTCTTGAGTGCCCGGATTATCAGGAGAAACAATGAGCTTAATATTTCGATTTCCATCTACTACAAGCGGTCGACTCGATAAAGTGTGTGGGAACATAGGCACAAGTGAAATGGCATTAAGGCTTGAAGAGAGGATAGGGCCTCCACCTGAAAGCGAATAAGCGGTGGATCCTGTAGGTGTGGAAACGATTAATCCATCTGAACGCTGAGAAAAAGCAAAACTATCATCGATATACACTTCGAATTCGATCATTCGTGCGACTTGACCCGGGTGTAAAACGGCTTCATTTAATGCGGCATTATGACTTTTTATTTGACCATGGCGATGTATTTCAGTTTCTAATAGAAAGCGTTCTTCTTCAGAGTATTCACCACTCAATACGGCTTGCAGTGAGGTTTGGAAGTCTTCTGGGTTGAGATCGGTAAGAAATCCTAAGCTTCCACGGTTGACTCCAATGACGGAAATATCAAAGCGTGAAAGGATCCTTGCCGCTCCAAGCATATTCCCATCACCACCAACAACAATGGCAAGATCGGCTTTTTTTCCTAGGCTGACTAGGCTGGCAAATTGTTCTTGTGGGATATCATCTAAGATCGCAGCAAGACGATCGTCAATAAATACTTGATAACCCTCAGAAGTTAGCCAATTAAATAGCTCTCGATGGGTTTGAATTGCTTTTTGATCACGAGGTTTACCTATGATGGCAATGACCTCAAATGGCTTTTTCATAACGTTTCCAAACTATTAATGCTTGAATCACAAATCTTCGTCCCCATAATAAAGGCAAGTCGAACGTCTATGCGAGTTTTTTATCTCAATTTAGAGGTTTAATATCGCCTTTTGATATGCATAGAAAATTGAATTCTGGAGAGAACATGAGCAACGAAGAGAACAAATTGAAAGAAGAAGAGCTGCAACAGCAAGAAACAGCCGAGCAAGAAGTTGAAGCTGTTGGTACTGAAGCGGATGTGGACTGGAACCCAGAAGAAGAACTTTTTCCAGAAGAAGAGTCTCAAGTCGCTCAACTTGAAGCTGCATTGCTTTCTAGCGAAGCTAAAATTAAAGAGCAACAAGAGTCTGTATTACGTGCTAAGGCTGAAGTTGAAAACATGCGCCGCCGTACTGAGCAAGAGATCGATAAAGCTCGTAAATACGCACTGAACAAATTTGCGGAAGGCTTGCTACCGGTTATTGATAACCTTGAGCGTGCAATTCAAGCAGCAGATGCAGAACATGAAGCGGTGAAGCCAATTCTTGAAGGCATTGAGCTGACTCACAAGACATTCGTAGATACCGTGTCTAAGTTTGGTTTGAAAGAGATTAACCCTGAAGGTGAAGTGTTTAATCCAGAATTCCACCAAGCTATGTCAATTCAAGAAAGTCCAGATCACGAATCAAACACGGTTATGTTTGTGATGCAAAAAGGCTATGAGTTGAACGGGCGTGTGGTTCGCCCTGCAATGGTTATGGTTGCAAAATAAAATACCAAATCGAATGCATAAAAAGAGAGGCTTAGGCTTCTCTTTTTTTTGTTTTTAATTCAAGGGAGGCTCGATATATAAGGGCTTTCTAATCTTTATTGAGTTCGATGTAATAACATATTGTTATCTTTGGTGATTGGAGTTTTGTATTGCAATGCTATGAGTTGGTGATTGTTTGTTCTGATTTGCTTTATGTAACATTAATGTAAATAAATGCTTTAAATTGTAATTTTGCTGTGTATTATGCGCGGTAGTTTAGCGTTTTAAACGCTTTGCTCACTAAAATATTACAATTATTCAACACAACAAACCGGAGACGAACGATGGATAAATCGCTCTCAAGTAAAATTTTTGTAGGCTTGTTCGCTGGTCTGCTTATTGGTACTGCCATTCAGTATCTATTTAATGGGATAACAATTTTCGATACATACTTACTAGGCCTTGCAGAAGGCGCTGGTGGCATGTTTGTTTCACTGATTAAACTTTTGGTTGTGCCTCTAGTTTATGTCTCTATCGTTTGTGGCATCGTCGATTTAAAAGACATCACTGCATTTGGTCGTCTTGGTGGTAAAACCTTTGCGCTTTACATTATTAACACCATCATTGCGATTACGGCTGCTTTAACCGTTGGTATGATTTTCCAACCGGGTGCTGATGCAAATCTTGCTGGAACGGTCTCTGAAGCGGTTAAGCTGACGACAACAGAAACGCCAGACATTTTCTCTCTAGTGGTTAATATTGTACCAAGCAACCCTGTGCAAGCTTTTGCTAATGGTGACATGCTCCAAATCATCTTCATGGCTATTTTGACTGGTCTTGCTATTCAGGCGCTTGACTCTCGTGGTGGCCCTGCGATCAAAACGTTCAAAATGGCCAATGAGATCATGATGAAGCTTGTAGGCTTGGTGATGAGCTTGGCTCCATTTGGTGTATTTGCCCTTATGATTCAACTGGGTGCCACTTTAGATGCGAATACTCTAGCTTCTGTTGCTGGTTACGTGGCGCTTGTTGTCGCAATGCTTGTATTCTGGATTTTTGTCTTCTATCCAATGATGGTTGGACTGACAACAGGTATTTCTCCTCGCCAATTCTTGCGTGCAACTCGTGAACAAATACTGTTCTCACTATCTACAGCAAGTTCTAACGCAACTATCCCTGTAACGATGCGTACTTTGACTGAAAAGCTTAATGTATCTAAGTCAGTGGCTGGTTTTGGTGTTCCGCTCGGCGCGACAATGAACATGTCAGGTGTGTCTATCTATATTGCACTGGCGACTATTTTCGTTGCGAACGCATTTGGTCAGCCAATTAACTCTGCAGACATCTTCACTCTAGGATTAACGATTCTACTTCTGTCTATTGGTGCCGGTGGTGTTCCTGGTGGTGGTGTTGTGATGGTGGGCGTGCTTCTTCATCAACTAGGCTTGCCACCGGAAGGTCTTGCAATCATTGCTGCGGTTGACCGTATTAATGATATGTTCTGTACTTCTTCAAATGTGGTTGGTGATACCGCTGTGAATACCATTGTGGCTAAATCAGAGAATGAAATCTCGGTATCAGTTGAGAAAGAAGCAGAGCCAGCTCAAGCTAACTCATAAGACGAGCTAACTCATAAGACGAGCTAACTCATAAGAAACGATACAACGAATATAATCAGCGGAGCCAATTGGCTCCGCTTTCTTTTGGTGGTTTTCAGTGTTTAGGATAGACAGTTGCTTATGAGCACCTGTGTCATTTTTAAAGAGTAGAAACCGCCTTTTTGAAAATAACCCTTCGCTTTTTGACTAATACAGATAAAAAAGTGATTTTTTTTGCTTGCGACCCTTGAAAAGGAATTGTCCGCCCCTATCTATTGGGCATACAAGAAGCAAACATGATTATGCTTCATAATTTGTGAATGAGGATTGCGTCCTTGTTTACTCGCTCCAATTTTGGGGCATAGCAAAAACTAAACAGAATTTATTTCGGAGATAGCCTGATGGGTAGAATCATTGGTATTGATTTAGGTACTACTAACTCTTGTGTTGCAGTTTTAGACGGCGACGCACCACGCGTAATTGAAAATGCTGAAGGCGAACGTACTACAGCATCAGTAGTTGCATATACTGAAGGTGAAACGCTAGTAGGCCAGCCAGCTAAACGTCAAGCCGTAACAAACCCTCAAAACACACTATTCGCAATTAAGCGTCTAATCGGTCGTCGTTTTGAGGATGAAGAAGTTCAGCGTGATATCGAAATCATGCCTTTCAACATTGTTAAAGCTGACAATGGTGATGCTTGGGTTGAAGCGCAAGGTCAAAAAATGGCTGCTCCTCAAGTTTCTGCTGAAATTCTTAAGAAGATGAAGAAGACAGCTGAAGATTTCCTAGGCGAAGAAGTAACAGCAGCAGTAATCACTGTTCCTGCATACTTCAACGATGCACAACGTCAAGCAACAAAAGATGCTGGTCGCATTGCTGGTCTAGAAGTTAAGCGTATCATCAACGAACCAACAGCAGCGGCACTTGCTTACGGTCTTGATAAGAAAGATGGCGATCGCACTATCGCTGTATATGACCTTGGTGGCGGTACATTTGATATCTCTATCATTGAAATCGACAAAGTAGACGGCGACCAAACTTTCGAAGTACTAGCAACTAACGGTGACACTCACCTTGGTGGTGAAGATTTCGATAACCGCATGATCAAGTACTTGGTTGAAGAATTCAAAAAAGAGCAAGGTATCGATCTTAAGAACGATCCTCTTGCAATGCAACGTGTTAAAGAAGCTGCAGAAAAAGCGAAAATTGAACTGTCTTCTGCACAGCAAACTGACGTAAACCTTCCTTACGTTACCGCTGATGCGACTGGTCCTAAGCACATGAACGTTAAAGTGACTCGTGCAAAACTAGAATCTTTAGTTGAAGACCTAGTACAACGTTCTCTTGAGCCACTAAAAGTTGCTCTAGCTGACTCTGATTTATCAGTAGGCGATATCACTGACGTAATCCTAGTTGGTGGTCAAACACGTATGCCTATGGTTCAAGCTAAAGTTGCTGAGTTCTTCGGTAAAGAAGCTCGTCGTGACGTAAACCCTGATGAAGCAGTAGCAATGGGTGCTGCAGTTCAAGGTGGTGTACTTGCTGGTGATGTTAAAGACGTTCTTCTACTAGACGTAACTCCTCTATCTTTCGGTATCGAAACGATGGGCGGCGTAATGACTAAACTAGTTGAGAAAAACACAACTATCCCAACAAAAGCGAACCAAACGTTCTCAACAGCTGAAGATAACCAAAGCGCGGTAACTATCCACGTTCTTCAAGGTGAGCGTAAGCAAGCGACTTACAACAAGTCTCTAGGTCAATTCAATCTAGAAGGTATTCAACCAGCACCACGTGGCATGCCACAAATCGAAGTTACATTCGACCTTGATGCTGATGGTATCCTAAACGTATCTGCTAAAGATAAAGCGACTGGTAAAGAACAGAAGATCACTATCCAAGCTTCTGGCGGTCTATCAGACGACGAAATCGAAGCAATGGTACAAGAAGCTGAAGCTAACAAAGAAGAAGATAAAAAATTCGAAGAGTTAGTGACTACTCGCAACCAAGCTGACCAAATGATCCACGGCACTCGTAAGCAAATGGAAGAAGCTGGTGAAGCTCTACCTGCAGACGAGAAAGAGAAAATCGAAGCGGCTATTACAGCACTAGAAGGCGTTAAGTCTGGTGATGATAAAGAAGCGATCGATGCTAAAGTTCAAGAACTTATGCAAGCGGCTCAAAAGCTAATGGAAATTGCTCAACAACAAGCTCAAGCTCAACAAGCTGGCGCTGAAGGTGAGCAACCTAAGCAAGAAGACGATGTAGTTGACGCTGAATTTGAAGAAGTTAAAGAAGACGCTAAGAAGTAATACTTCTCGCTAATCAACTTCAGATCTAATAGTCTTGCGGGCGTCAGAGGTAACTCTTACGCCCGCAATCTTGTAAGTAACGAATCACTCTAGATAATACTCAGATAAATAGCTCAATTTTTAATGATCTCTTTAGGGGTTTTATCTAGATTGATACATAAACCGCCCATGGCACGTTGAGTGCGATGTGGTAGCAATAATTGGTGACCTAGAACATGTCAAAACGTGATTTTTACGAAGTATTAGGCGTGAGCCGCGATGCATCAGAGCGCGATATTAAAAAGGCGTACAAACGCCTAGCAATGAAATTCCACCCTGACCGTAATCAGGATGATAAGAGTGCGCCTGAAAAGTTTAAAGAAGTAAAAGAAGCGTATGAGATCCTAACCGACGCTCAGAAAAAAGCCGCTTACGATCAGTATGGTCACGCTGCTTTTGAGCAAGGTGGAATGGGCGGCGGCGGCTTCGGTGGCGGCGGTCAAGGCGATTTCGGTGATATTTTCGGCGATGTGTTTGGTGATATCTTCGGCGGCGGTCGTCGTGGCGGTGGTCAGCAACGTGCACAACGTGGTGCTGATTTACGTTACAACATGGAACTATCATTAGAAGAAGCGGTACGTGGCTGTTCTAAAGAGATCCAAGTACCGACATTAGTCGAGTGTGACACTTGTGATGGTAGTGGTGCGAAGAAAGGTTCTTCGGCACAAACGTGTGGCACTTGTCATGGTCATGGCCAAGTTCAAATGCGCCAAGGTTTCTTTGCAGTTCAGCAAACATGTCCTACGTGTAATGGTAAAGGTCAGATCATTAAAGACCCTTGTAACTCTTGTCATGGTCAAGGTCGCAAACAAAAAACGAAAACGCTTAATGTTAAGATCCCAGCAGGCGTGGACACTGGCGATCGCATCCGTTTATCGGGTGAAGGTGAAGCCGGAGAAATGGGCGCGCCAACCGGTGATTTATATGTTCAAGTACATGTAAAAGAGCACCATATTTTTGAGCGTGACGGCAACAACCTTTACTGTGAAGTGCCAGTAAGCTTTGTTCAAGCGGCTCTAGGTGGTGAAGTTGAAGTTCCAACACTTGATGGTCGTGTTAACCTTAAAGTGCCAGAAGAGACGCAAACAGGCCGTATGTTCCGTATGCGTGGTAAAGGGGTTAAAGGCGTTCGTAGCGGTGGCGTTGGTGACTTAATTGTGAAACTTGCGATTGAGACTCCGGTGAAATTAAGTTCACGTCAAAAAGAGTTACTTCGTGAATTTGAAGACACTTGTGGTGGTGCAGTTGCGAATAAGCACAATCCAAAATCAGAAGGTTTCTTTAATGGCGTTAAGAAGTTCTTCGATGATCTAACCAGCTAATTGGATTAGATGAAATGAGAGGTCTACTGCGGTAGGCCTTTTTTGTATCTATAGGTTGGGGGCTTGGGTGCTGATGTTCCAAGACGTAACTGAAAGTGAATGGACATTTAGCGAGTTGATGACAAAAAGCCCAGCAATCAAATTACTGGGCTTTTGGGTGTTTAATGCGGCAGTAGATTTAGCCGTTTAGCACAAACCGATTACTTGTTTGGAATCGCTTCTAATAGCGCACACATCTGTTCCCAGTAAAGTGTAACGGTATCGATTTTCACTTTCTCGTCAGGCGAGTGTGGGAATTTAATTGTTGGACCAAAAGAGACCATATCCATGTTCGGGTAAGGTTCTTTAAATAGACCACATTCAAGACCTGCGTGGATCACCATGATATTTGGTTTATGACCGTAGATACCTTCGTACATATCACGGAAAATACCCATGATTTCAGAATCAGCATCAGGTTTCCAACCAGGGTAAGCACCTGTAAATTCAACATCAGCACCTGCAAGTTCAGCAACAGAAGCAATCATGCTTTCTACTTGCATACGGCCTGAATCCATTAGTGAGCGGATTAGGCAAAGTACAGATACTTTATCGTCTTCAGTTGTAATTACACCAACATTCAAAGAGGTTTCTACTACACCTTCAATCTCGTCACTCATGCGAATAACGCCGTTTGGACAAGCATTCAACGCAGCAACGAAGCGGCTTTGGTCAGCATTCGCAAATACGCCTTGCTCTGTCTCAATCGCTTCGTTAAACGTAACGATGTCAGTTTCAACTTTACCAAGCTCAGTAGAAAGTAACTCAGTGTAGTAAGTGTAAAGTTCTGCTAGTTTTGCTTCATTCTCAGCAGGAACCGCAACAGTAACGAAGCCTTCTCGAGGGATTGCGTTACGTAGGCTGCCGCCTTTGAATTCGATCATTCGTAGATCAAGTTCTTGAGCGTGACCAGCAAGGAAACGAGCAAGCAGTTTATTTGCGTTAGCACGGCCAGTGTGAATATCACAGCCAGAGTGACCGCCTTTTAGACCTTTTAGGATTAGCTTACGAGTTACGTAACCGGCAGGTTGAGCTTCGCGAGTGATGTTGAAAGTCATTTCACCATCAATACCGCCAGCACAGCCCATGTAAACTTCGCCTTCTTGCTCTGAATCGGTGTTAAGAAGGATGTCACCTTCTAGCCAGCCCGCTTCTAAGCCAAATGCGCCTGTCATACCTGCTTCTTCATCGATAGTCAGTAGAACTTCTAATGGGCCGTGTTTAAGGTCGTTAGAAGCTAACACAGCAAGACATGAAGCCATGCCAATACCGTTATCTGCACCTAATGTTGTTCCTTTCGCTGTCACCCATTCACCATCAATGTATGGCTGAATTGGATCGGCTACGAAGTCATGCTCAGTGTCTTCATTCTTCTGTGGCACCATATCGATATGAGCTTGAAGTACGACACCTTTCTTGTTTTCCATTCCAGCAGTCGCAGGCTTTTTGATGAAAACATTACCTGTTGGATCACGACGAACATCTAGCCCTTGGCTCTTAGCCCAATCAACAATGTATAACGCTAAAGGTTCTTCATGTTTAGATGGGTGTGGGATAGAACAAATTTTATCGAAAAATTGCCAGATTAGTGCAGGTGATAAACTGCTGATTTCAGAATGGAATTCAGACACGGATGACTCCTTTATGGATTAATTACCAGATTTATGATTGCAAAGTCGTAGTAATAGTAGATTTATTATCTACCGACAGTTGCGTTGGTATGGCCACAGCATACCACTACTCGAATGGGGCTAGTAGTGGCAGAAATCGTGAAATGTCTCTGAGCTCTCAATTTTTATCTAAATGGGAATTTCAGTATATGAGTGTCGTTTTATTAGAAGTGTCCAACAGAGGCTCTGTAACTAACATTTCTGTAATTTAATTACGAAAATCATTTGATCTAGATCGTTATTTTTAAATAAGTGTGACTTAAGTCTACTTTTTTGTTGTAATTTTTTTTCTCAATGGTATATTAAACCCAACTTCTGAAGCGAAGAAGAAATGCTCAAAGGATGAGTCCGTTAATCGCCTCCAAGGAACTGAGAATCAAATTTTTGTTTATTGATTTATTAAGGTGATATTTATGAAAGGTTTACCAGCTGCAATGTTTTGGACAAACAACTCTGTTTTTACTAACAACTTTGCATACCCAACAAGCTTTGGTTACTAATTAATACCAACGCATGTGATTGAACATTATGTTCACCCCTATATATTAGAATTTTTCTACAGTCCTTGACTGACAAGATTCAACCGCCACTCCTCTTGAGTGGCGTTTTTTTATCTGAACCATTTTTTGATTAATCTTTGACCTTTAACGGTTGTCATTCCACCAACTCTCTTCTCCCTTAGCCACAACAGTCCATTATTCTGGATAAACTCGTAATTAAAGAACCACTGAATTCAGTAGAAAAATACCGAATAGATTAAATAACATCCATATTGATGGTTTTTAAATTTATGTTTAATTCATTGTTTTTAAAGTTATTTGTTGTGGAACGGATACTTTCTGATTGATGGTTTCTATCTTTTATAGAAAGAAATATTTATTAGAGTATGAATTCTATCTGGAATTTGTTATTTGATAACTTTATAATCCCTGCCAATCGATTACGCAACCGTTTACTTTGATAATTCACTAGCCACTTTTAGCGGATAAGAGGGCTACTGAATTTGATTACACTTTTTAGGAATAACAAAATGCTCGAAAGGCTATTTAAACTCAGCGAACATGGAACGAACGTTCGAACTGAAATCATTGCAGGTATGACGACTTTCCTGACAATGGCATACATCATCTTTGTTAACCCGGCGATTTTGTCTGATGCAGGAATGGATCATGGAGCCGTATTTGTAGCGACCTGTTTAGCGGCGGCGATTGGCTGTTTTATCATGGGATTTGTGGCGAACTACCCAATTGCACAAGCGCCTGGGATGGGACTCAACGCCTTCTTTACCTATTCAGTCGTACTTGGGATGGGATATACATGGCAAGTTGCACTGGCAGCCGTATTTGTTTCAGGTATTTTGTTTGTCCTTTTAAGTATCTTCAAGATTCGTGAATGGATCATCAATTCAATTCCTATGTCTCTTAGAACGGGTATCTCTGCGGGTATTGGACTTTTCTTGGCGTTCATTGCTCTAAAGAATGCAGGCATCGTGGTGGATAACCCAGCGACATTAGTTTCTATGGGTGCGATTACTTCTGTTCCTGCGGTACTGGGTGCGATTGGGTTTTTCCTTACGATTGCATTAGTTCACCGTGGTGTGAAAGGTGGAGTGATGATTGCCATTCTGGCGGTCACGGGTCTTGGTCTTATTTTTGGTGATGTGCAGTACCACGGTATTATGTCTGCGCCACCGAGCATTGCGCCGACTTTCTTGCAGCTAGACTTTTCTGCTGTATTTGAACTGGGTATGATTTCTGTTGTGTTTGCGTTCTTATTTGTCGATTTATTTGATACTGCGGGTACTTTAGTTGGTGTCGCACAAAAAGCGGATCTTATCGGTAAAGATGGCAAAATCCCTCGCCTTAATAAAGCACTGCTTGCGGATTCAACAGCAACATCGGTTGGTGCTCTGCTTGGTACCTCAAATACGACGTCATATATTGAAAGTGTTTCAGGGGTCGCTGCGGGTGGACGAACAGGTTTAACTGCGGTTGTTGTTGGTATTTTCTTCCTACTTGCTTTATTCTTCTCGCCATTAGCTGGAATGATCCCGGCTTACGCAACCGCTGGCGCACTGTTTTATGTCGCGATCTTGATGCTATCTGGTTTAGTTAGTATTGATTGGCGTGATCTGACAGAAGCGGCTCCAGTTGTCGTTACTTGCTTGCTTATGCCACTGACTTTTTCGATTGCTGAAGGTATTTCTCTTGGTTTTATCGCGTATGCGGCGATCAAGTTATTCAGTGGTAAAGGTCGTGATGTATCGATGAGCGTGTGGGTCATGGCTGCAATCTTTATTCTAAAATACGTGTTAACAGCTGCTTAATTCGTAAAACAATAAGTTTATAACTATTAGGTTTTATTATTATGACGACTAAATTCATCATTACTTGGGACAACATGCAAACATATTGTCGCCAGCTTGCTGAGAAGCAAATGCCAGCAGAACAATGGAAAGGGATCCTTGGTGTAAGCCGTGGTGGTTTGGTTCCTGCTGCAATTTTAGCTCGTGAACTTGGTATTCGTTACGTAGATACAGTGTGCATTGCAAGCTACGATCACGATCATCAGCGTGATATGCGTATCTTGAAAGCGCCAGAGCATGACGGTGAAGGGTTCTTGATTGTTGATGACTTAGTAGACAGTGGCGATACAGCACGTAAAATCCGTGAAATGTACCCAAAAGCTAAATTTGTGACGGTATGTGCAAAACCTGCGGGCGCAGATCTAGTTGACGAATACATTGTTGATATTGCTCAAGACACATGGATTGAACAACCGTGGGATACCGCGATTACTTACGTAGAGCCAATTAATCGTAAGCAAAAATAAGATCAAAATGTGATTATTTGAAAATGACCCTTTATTGGGTCATTTTTTTTATTATGATTAAGGCAAATCATTGTAAGAAGCGTAGATATGACTGACGAAACAAGTAAAAATTTGTCTGAGACCCTGTTTGTTAAGTACAAACAAGCACAGGAAACCTCTGCCTTAACACGTTACCTACCAAGCTCATTAGAGATCCTCAATGAGCGTAAACAGCAGGACAATTTTTCGTGGTATCGTAACCTACGTAGATTGCAATGGATTTGGCAGGGCATCGATCCTATTGAGCAAGAGGGGGTATTGTCTAGAATCGCTTGCTCAACGCACTCACGAACAGATGAACAGTGGCTCGATACCGTTATGGGTTATCACAGTGGAAATTGGGCTTATGAGTGGACAAAGCTTGGCATGCTTCATCAAAAAAGAGCCAATGATATGCAGAATGAAGAAGCAGCCAATGAGCTTTTTTCTGCCTCTCTGTGTTTCAGCATTGCAGGCTACCCACACCTTAAAAATGATAACCTTGCCTTACAAGCGCAAACCCTTGCGACAGGTGCCTACCAAGAAGCCGCGAAACACACGAAACATGTAATTAAGCAGATAGAGATCCCATATAAGAATAAGAAAATTATCGCTAATTTACATATGTCTTCAACTGACAAACAGCAGCCAGTCGTGATAGTAAGTGCGGGGTTAGACAGCCTTCAGACGGATATGTGGCGTCTGTTTAGAGATTATCTTGCGCCTAAGAATATAGCGATGCTGACTGTAGATATGCCTTCGGTTGGGCATAGTTCTCATTGGAGTTTGACTGAAGACTCTTCATGTTTGCATCAAGCTGTATTGAATGAACTGCCTAATTTACCCTGGGTGGATCACTATAAGGTTGGTCTAATCGGTTTTCGCTTTGGTGGTAATGCTATGGTTCGCCTCTCTTTTATTGAGCAGACTAAGATAAAAGCATGCATTAGCCTCGGTGCTCCGATCCATGATGTGCTCGCTACTCCTGGAAAATTAAAACAGATGCCCAAGATGTATCTTGATGTATTAGCCTCTCGACTTGGAAAGAGTGGGGTGGATATCAATAGCCTTGCAGGGCAAATGATGGCGTGGTCATTAAAAGTTCAAGGCATATTATCGAGCCGACGAACTAAAGTGCCAATTCTTGCCATTGGTTTAGAGGGCGATCCTATTTCGCCATACTCTGATAATCAATTGGTTGCACTTTTTAGTGAGTATGGAAAAGCAAAAAAAATTGATTCTAAAACTATTTCAAAAGGGTATGAGCAATCCCTCGATTTAGCAATAAAGTGGCTTGAAGAGGAATTATTTAGGTGACATTTTTCCTAATTTAGTTAAGCATGATATAGCAATGTAGCGTAAGCTTATGATCCCCATTCATAATTTATTGGAGAGGGTGGGGAGGACATTGTCATAAAGGATATTATGCTTTTCATTGAAATGGAGATTCAATATGTCAGATGAAATCACAAAGTCGACTCACTTTCGTCTACTTCCAGCACTAAAAGCGATTGGCCCATATTTGAGAGAGCCTCAATCGGAAGACGGTCATTACCTATTCGACTGCTTGTCAGTCTGTGTTAACGATAAAAAATCACCAGAAGAGCGAGAATTTTGGTGCTGGTGGTTAGAGCTTGAGCGGAATGATGAGGGCTTTGCCGCGAAATACCATATTGGTAAATACAATCAAGCGGGTGATTGGGTTGGTGAAAAAGTGCCAAAGAAAGCCCATGCCGAAATAAATCGAACCCAAGAAAATTTCCACGCTAAGCTTGTCGAGACACTTGCGACGAAATTTGACTTGGAAGTGACTATTCACGCAGATTCGGCCGAATTTGTCTGATTTTACCCAACTAACTTCTTCTTAGAACAAAAAGGTGCTTATTAGCACCTTTTCTACTTGTGAATTGATGGTTTGATTGTTAAAACAACGGTTCTTATATGTTTTTTAATTCAAAAGAACCCATGAATACGAATCAGAAAAGCGGGAACACAACACACTCCAAGACAGTGGTTGTTAAACTAGGTACTAGTGTTTTAACTGGTGGAACGTTAGCGCTTGACCGAGCTCATATGGTTGAGCTTGTGCGTCAATGTGCGGAGCTTAAAAAGCAAGGGCACTCAATTGTAATGGTATCGTCTGGTGCTATTGCGGCTGGACGTGAACATCTAGGATACCCCGCACTCCCCAACTCAATGGCAAGTAAACAACTACTTGCGGCAGTAGGGCAGAGCCAGCTGATTCAAGCGTGGGAATCACTTTTTGCTATCTACGGCCTGAAAATCGGCCAAATGCTACTGACACGAGCGGACCTTGATGATCGTGAGCGATTTTTAAATGCTCGCGATACCATTAATGCTTTAGTCGATCACGACATCATTCCTATTGTGAATGAGAACGATGCAGTGGCGACGAATGAGATTAAAGTTGGCGATAACGATAACTTGTCTGCTTTGGTTGGGATTTTGTGCGGTGCCGATAAACTGCTTCTGCTGACGGATCAACGCGGGTTGTTTACGGCGGATCCAAGAAGTAATCCGAATGCAGAACTTATCCGTGAAGTGACCACCATTGATGAAACGTTACGTCAAATCGCAGGTGGTAGCGGAAGCACATTAGGCACGGGCGGAATGGCAACTAAACTTCAAGCTGCCGATATTGCACGCCGAGCAGGAATCGAAGTGATCATTGCTGCGGGTAGTGCAGAAAATGTCATTTTTGATTCATTGAGTGATGAACCTCAAGGCACAAGGTTCTTGCCTTTAGCGGAAGCGTTAGAAAACCGCAAACGTTGGATCTTAGCGGGCCCAGCGGCTTCTGGAGATATTGTTATTGATGATGGCGCGGTAAGCGCTGTGGTTGAAAAGGGCAGTAGCTTGCTTGCCAAAGGCGTGGTAAAGGTGAGCGGACAATTCGCACGTGGTGAAGTGGCACGAGTGACCAACACGAAAGGCCAGCTTATCGCCCGTGGTATTTCGAGTTATTCCAACCAAGATTTAGCAAAAATTGTCGGTAAACACAGTAAAGATATCGGTTTGATTTTGGGTTATGACTATGGCTCAGAAGTTATTCACCGTGACGACCTCGTGGTTATTCAAGATTAACGATTTAAACGAATTTAGGGAGCGTTCAACGTGACTAGCTTACAAAATATGGGCATAGCGGCAAAAGAGGCGGCTTTCCATTTATCAACCGCATCGACGGCACAAAAAAACCAAGCATTAGCAACGATTGCTGATGAACTTGAAATCAATTCAGCGGCCATTTTAGCCGCGAATGCAAAAGATATTGAACTTGGACGCAATGCAGGGCTAACCGATGCTCTGCTTGATCGACTGATGCTGAACGAAGAGCGTTTAACGGGTATCGCTAACGATGTACGTAATGTTATTAGCTTAAACGATCCTGTTGGCAGTGAAATCGACAGTAAAGTATTAGAAAACGGCATGTCATTGTCGCGACGTCGAGTACCACTGGGTGTGGTTGGCGTGATTTACGAAGCTCGCCCAAACGTGACGATTGATATCGCGGCGTTGTGTCTGAAAACCGGTAATGCGAGTATTTTGCGTGGTGGTAAAGAGACCTTTTTCTCAAATATGGAGTTGGTTAAAGTCATTCAATCAGCTTTAGAAAAGGCACAATTACCAGCAGCTTCTGTGCAATACATTGAAAAACCTGATCGTGAATTAGTGTCACAACTGCTTAAATTGGATGACTATGTGGATATGATCATTCCACGCGGCGGCGCTGGTCTGCATAAAATGTGTAAAGAGAACAGCACCATTCCTGTCATCATTGGCGGTTTTGGTATCAGCCATATCTTTGTCGACGAGAGTGCAGATTTAGAAAAATCAGTTGATGTAGTCGAAAACTCGAAAGCACAGCGCCCATCTGCATGTAACTCATTAGATACGCTGCTGGTGCACGAATCCATTGCCGTTGATTTTCTGCCAATGTTAGCGAAACGCTTGAGTGGTAAAGTTGAGTTTGTGGTCGAAGAGAAAGCAAAGTCATTATTAAGCGAGACGGTGAAAACGGATGCTGACCTGCAATTACGTGATGTAATTTCTGGTGATTTTGATACTGAATGGCTCAGTTACACTTTGGGCATTAAAGTGGTATCGGGTGTGAAAGAGGCGATCGATCACATGCGAGTTCACAATGCAAGTCACTCTGATGCCATCATGACCAACAGCTTAACGAATGCGGAATTGTTTATTAATTCGGTAGGGTCTGCGGCGGTTTATGTGAATGCTTCAACGCGTTTTACCGATGGCGCTCAATTTGGTTTAGGGGCTGAAGTAGCAGTATCGACTCAGAAACTACATGCTCGTGGTCCGATGGGACTGGAAGAACTCACCAGCTATAAATGGGTAGGTAAAGCGAATTACTTGGTTCGTCCATAGCGCGTAACGTTAGGCAGAGATGCCTCTATAATGAAACGCTTCACATATAGAGTTTTGGTTAGAATTGGGGAGATCCCATCTCTATCCTAAGTTCTTGAGTGAAGCGTTTGCGTATTTGATATGAAAAACGCAATATACGCACCATTATTCGGCAAATCTCGGCCTAACTATCGACTTCTTCATTCACTCCCTGTCCCAATTCCGTTACACTGATGCCAATTAATTGGAGGTGATATGCATTGTCCTTTTTGTTCAGAAAATGACACTAAAGTGATTGATTCGCGCTTAGTCGCAGACGGTCACCAAGTTCGTCGTAGACGCCAGTGCTTAGCGTGTAGTGAACGTTTCACTACTTTTGAAAGTGCTGAGCTTGTGATGCCTAAAGTGATCAAATCAAATGGCAACCGTGAACCATTTAATGAAGATAAAATGGTGGGCGGAGTACAGCGCGCACTAGAAAAACGCCCAGTCAGTGCTGATTCGATTGAGTTAGCAATCAGTACGATTAAATCTCAGCTGAGAGCAACGGGTGAGCGAGAGGTTCCGAGTGACCTTATCGGTAACTTAGTGATGGAACAGCTTAAAGTCTTAGACAAAGTGGCTTATATTCGTTTTGCGTCTGTTTATCGTAGTTTTGAAGATATCCGAGAGTTTGGTGAAGAAATTGCCAAGCTAGAAGACTAACCGTTATGTCTAATTTCACTCCTCTAGATTATCAATTTATGGTGCGTGCGCTTGAGCTTGCCAAGCGTGGCATTTATACCACGGCTCCGAATCCTAATGTCGGCTGTGTGATTGCGCGTGACGGCGAAATCGTTGGAGAGGGTTTTCACCTAAAAGCAGGTGAGCCTCATGCTGAAGTTCATGCCTTACGAATGGCGGGTGAAAAAGCGGTGGGAGCCACGGCTTATGTCACTTTAGAGCCATGTTCGCATTATGGTCGAACGCCACCTTGTGCTGAAGGCTTGATAAAAGCGAAAGTCGCGAAAGTTATCTGTGCAATGCAAGACCCGAACCCTCAAGTGTCTGGCCGCGGTATTCAAATGCTGCGTGATGCTGGTATTGACGTTGAAGTCGGTTTATTAGAAGCCGATGCAAAAGCTTTGAACCCTGCATTTATCAAAAAAATGCAAACGGGGATGCCATTTGTTCAATTAAAAATGGCCGCGAGCTTAGACGGGCAAACCGCATTAAACAATGGTAAAAGCCAGTGGATAACTTCTCCCCAAGCAAGACAAGATGTTCAGACTTTCCGTGCGATGTCTGGCGCTATTCTCTCAACCAGTAAGACGGTGATTGACGATAATGCTTCGTTGAATGTGCGATGGGATGACTTACCTTGCAGTGTTCAGTCTCGCTATGGCCTAAAACCTAGTGCTTTACTAAAACCTAGTGCTTTACTGAAACCTAGTGCTTTACTGAAACCTAGTGCTTTACTGAAACCTAGCGATGTACTGAAACCTAGCGATGTACTTAAGCTAAGTGATGAGGTGAACTCTCAAGCTCAGAAGAGTGCGGTTAGGCAGCCTATTCGCGTGATTCTTGATAGGCAGCATCAGTTGACCGAAGATCTTAATCTGTTTCAAACTCAAGGTGAAGTGCTGAGAGTTGGCTCTGAAGGGTCGGATATCAACCTAACGGAGACGGGTCATCAACTGGATTTAGCTGAGTTGATGTCACAGTTAGCGGAGCAGCATAATATCAATCACGTGTGGGTTGAAGCTGGGGCGACTCTGGCCGGACAGTTGCTCGTTAATGGTTTAGTTGATGAGTTGATCGTTTATTTAGCACCTAAACTCATGGGAAGCGATGGCAGAGGCTTAATCGGAGCGCTCGGCTTAGAATGTATGTCGCAAGTGATTGAGCTTGATATTCAAGATGTTCGCCAAGTGGGTCAAGATATTCGCTTAATTGCTAAGCCTGTATTGAAAGAAAACAAATAGATGATATTCATAGGAATCATATGTTTACAGGAATCGTAGAAGCTGTCGGAACATTGGCGGCTATCACCCCAAAAGGGGAAGACATTAGCATTACAGTTAATGCTGATAAGTTAGATATGTCAGACGTTAATTTAGGCGATAGTATCGCGACTAATGGCGTTTGTCTGACGGTTGTAAAATTTGATGCTTGCAGTTATACCGCCGACCTCTCACTTGAAACATTGAAAAAAACAGGTTTTGCTCAATACCAAGCTGGCGATAAGGTTAATCTGGAAAAGGCGATGTTACCGACAACCCGCTTTGGTGGGCACATTGTTTCAGGCCATGTGGATGGTGTTGGTGAAATTGTAGAGCGAAACCATGTCGGACGTTCGATTGAATTTTGGGTCAACATGCCAGCAGATATTGCAAAATACGTTGCTCAGAAAGGCTCTATTACCGTAGATGGAATTAGCTTAACGGTTAATGCTCTACGTAAAAATGCATTCAAATTAACTATCGTACCTCACACCTCCGAAGAGACGACGATTGATGATTTTCAGGTCGGCAGAAAAGTTAATTTAGAAGTAGATGTGCTTGCTCGTTATATGGAACGTCTACTTCAAGGACAACAAGAAGAACAACCGGAATCTCGTTTAACGATGGAATTTTTGCAACAAAATGGATTTGCTTGATTCAATGAAAAAGTAAGGGGAGCTTCTCCTACACTCTTTTAGAATTACCGAAGATTTTCATGATTACAGTAGACTTTCATGATCACCGTAGATGTAAGCCTAGAGTCTTAACACCTAGCGCCTAATAAAATAGGAACAACATAATGCCAATTAGTACGCCTCAAGAAATTATTGAAGATATTCGCCTCGGTAAAATGGTTATCCTGATGGATGACGAAGATCGTGAAAACGAAGGCGATTTAATCATGGCAGCGGAACATATTACCCCTGAAGCGATTAACTTCATGGCAATGTATGGTCGCGGTTTGATCTGTCTAACTATGACAAAAGAGCGTTGTGAGCGTCTTGGATTACCGCCAATGGTTCAAGATAATAATGCTCAATACACAACTAACTTTACTGTTTCTATTGAAGCTGCTGAAGGAGTGACAACGGGTATTTCAGCATCTGATCGTGCGGTTACTGTTCAAGCCGCTGTAGCGAAAGATGCGAAAGCCGCTGATCTTGTTCAGCCGGGTCATATTTTCCCTCTTACGGCTCAAGAAGGTGGCGTGCTAACTCGCGCTGGACATACTGAAGCAGGCTGTGACTTAGGTCGACTCGCAGGCTTGGAGCCAGCTTCTGTTATCGTTGAGATCCTAAATGAAGATGGCACAATGGCTCGTCGTCCAGATTTAGAAGTCTTCGCAGAAAAACACGATATTAAACTCGGCACCATTGCTGATTTAATCGAATACCGAAACAACACAGAAACCACTATTGAGCGTGTTGCTGAGTGTAAGTTGCCAACGGAATTTGGTGATTTTGACCTTGTGACTTTCCGCGACACCATTGATAACCAAGTTCACTACGCGCTGAAAAAAGGCGATGTGAAAACGGGCGCTCCACTTGTGCGTGTTCACCTGCATGATACGTTTACCGATTTACTGCACTCAGACCGCAGCACAGAGCGTAGCTGGACGTTAGATAAAGCGATGCAACGTATTGGCACAGATGGTGGTGTTTTAGTGATTTTGGGTAACGAAGAGACGTCTGACACCTTGATCAATAAAGTGAAAACCTTTGAAGCACAAGATAAAGGTGAAGCTCCGACAATGGCGAAAAAGCAGGGTACATCTCGCCGTGTTGGTGTTGGCTCTCAAATTTTGGCGGATTTAGGAGTAAGCGATATGCGCCTGCTTTCTTCTAGTTCAAAACGTTACCATGCATTAGGCGGGTTTGGCCTTAATGTCGTTGAGTATGTTTGTGAATAATTAGCGTTTATTCAATACAAAAAAAGCGAATACAGAAAGCTGTGTTCGCTTTTTTATTTGAATAGGGCTAATTAAGTTAATTGGTATTAGATATCGCTCACAGTTCTGTGCTAGAATCCGTCGATTCTCACTTGATGAACATAGTTAAAGGAAGGCTTATGAAAGTGATCGAGGGTGGCTTCCCAGCGCCAAATGCAAAAATTGCTATCGTTATTTCTCGTTTCAACAGTTTTATTAACGAAAGTTTACTTTCTGGTGCAATCGATACTTTAAAGCGTCATGGACAAGTTAGCGAAGACAATATTACTGTAGTTCGTTGCCCTGGTGCAGTTGAATTACCGTTAGTTGCTCAACGTGTTGCGAAAACAGGAAAATTTGATGCTATCGTATCACTTGGTACTGTAATTCGCGGCGGAACGCCACATTTTGACTATGTTTGCAGTGAATGTAATAAAGGTTTAGCTCAAGTGTCTATGGAGTTCAGTCTTCCTGTAGCATTTGGTGTACTTACTGTTGATACAATCGATCAAGCTATTGAACGCGCAGGAACCAAGGCTGGTAATAAAGGTGCAGAGGCTGCACTAAGCGCACTTGAGATGATTAACGTTCTTTCTGAAATCGATTCCTAATGGGGGCCAGTGTGAAACCAGCCGCACGTCGTAACGCACGTCAATTTGCTCTGCAAGCAATTTATTCTTGGCAAATTACTAAAGAAAATGTCGCAACAGTTGAGGAACAGTTCCTAACTGGTGGCAAGTATGATGAAGAAGAGCATCATGAATTAGAACCGGCTTTGTCGGCTCCAGAAACAGACGTTGCGTATTTCCGTGATCTATTTTCTGGTGTTGTACTTGGTCATATGGAGCTGGACAGCAAATTGCGTCCATACCTATCACGTCCAATGCAAGATTTGGATATGATGGAACTTGCTCTGCTACGTCTTGCTATGTACGAGATGACTCGTCGTGAAGATGTACCATACAAAGTCGTAATCAATGAAGCTATTGAGCTAGCAAAAGTATTTGCAGCGGAAGATAGCCATAAGTTCGTTAATGGTGTGCTTGATAAAGCTGCGCCACACGTGCGTAAAAAGTAATTGATTATCTAAGAATTGAAAAGGTCAGCTATATGCTGGCCTTTTTTGTGAGTATTTTTTCAACAAACGTTCTAGATCCTAAATCAACACATCATGAAATTTAGTGATAAAGCCTTTTCGTGATTAAACCTAACTGTGTTGATATCTGCTCTATAATGATGGGTCTGAACGAGACATCAAGGATGTATGTATGTCTGGTGAATTCAATTTAATCGAAAAGTATTTTTCTAATCGCCAAAGTCAGCGAAAAGATGTGCAGTTATCATTAGGCGATGATTGTGCCTTAGTCAAACCGCCAAGTAATGTTCAAATTGCGATTAGTACAGATACGCTGGTCGCAGGTACACACTTCTTAGCCGATGCAAACCCTGCATGGGTAGCACATAAAGCATTAGCCTCCAACGTGAGTGATTTAGCCGCGATGGGCGCGACACCTGCGTGGGTATCATTTGCGTTGACCATGCCGGACGCTGATGAAGCGTGGCTGGCTCCATTTTGTGATGCGTTCTTTGAGTTAGCTGACTATTTTGGGATTCAATTGATCGGTGGAGATACCACCAAAGGCCCATTAAGTTTAACCTTAACGGTGCAAGGATTTGTTCCTGAAGATAAAGCGTTGCGCAGAGATGGCGCTAGTGTGGGGGATTGGATTTATGTCACTGGGAACTTAGGTGACAGTAAAGCGGGTTTATCCGTGATTTTAGATGATAGCCTCCGTTGCCAACCTTTTGCACAAGAACTTGAAAAACGTCATTACCTTAGCCAACCTAGAGTACTTGCAGGACAAGCATTGTTAGGTTTAGCGTCATCGGCGATTGATATCTCAGATGGGTTGATATCTGATCTTAGTCATATACTCAAACGCTCAAATGTTGGGGCCAGTATTAATGCTAATTTGTTGCCTCTCTCTTCTGAACTTATACAATTTAGTGGTAATGTGGACAGTGCTCAGCAGTATGCTCTGACGAGTGGGGAAGAGTATGAACTCTGCTTTACCGTTCCTGAAGAGAATAAAGGATCACTGGAAACTGCTTTAGCTCATATTGGCGCGAAAGTAACATGTATTGGTCAGATCCGTCCGCAAGGAATGTTAGAACTGCATAGCAACGGGCAACCTCTTGATTGGCACTTAGATGGCTATGATCACTTTAAGGTTAAATAATTATGACTAACCCTCTCTCTTTAATTTCATTAAAAAACCCATGGCATCTGTTGGCGACGGGCTTTGGCAGCGGTTTATCGCCGATCATTCCGGGAACAATGGGGACTCTTGCTTCTATTCCATTCTATTTGCTTCTTGTTCAGTTGCCGCTTCCGATGTATTTAGTGGTGGTGGTTATTTCATGCATTATTGGCGTTAAGATCTGCCAAGTTACGTCAGATGACATGAAAGTTCACGATCATGGTTCAATTGTGTGGGATGAATTTGCGGGCTTTTGGATCACCATGAGCTTAGTGCCTATGCTAGACCTTCCCGTAGATGACTGGAAATGGCTTATCACCGGTTTTGTACTGTTTCGTTTCTTCGATATGGTTAAGCCGTGGCCTATTGGTTGGCTAGATAAGCGCGTCGATGGCGGCTTTGGGATCATGGTAGACGATATCGTCGCTGGTGTAATGGCGGGTGTCGCTTTGTATCTTGTTGGGCATTTTTCTGGTTGGTTATAATGGTAGCTGCCTAATGTTAGACAAATGAACGGTTCTTAAATGGTAATAAAAAAGCCCACAGATTTTGCTGTGGGCTTTTTTGTATCTTTCTAATTTTGGTTATTTTTCAAGATATTGTTGAATCGAACGAATGATGCCATCACTGTCTAACCCAAGCTCTTGATGCAGTTCGCCTTGCGTACCTTGAGCAATAAACTTGTCAGGAAGACCAAGAGTAAGAACGGGCATTGGGCGCTTATCTTGCATTAAGAATTCAATCACGCCTGCGCCTGCACCACCAATGATGGCATTCTCTTCCAGAGTAATAAGCACATCATGATCAGCGGCCAGTTGCCGGATTAACTCTTCATCGAGAGGCTTAACAAAACGCATATCCGCAACGGTTGCGTTTAGTGTTTCTGACGCTTCCAAAGCATTTGGCAAGAAAGTACCAAAGTTCAAAATCGCGACTTTATTCCCATCTTTTGGTGCATCGCTTTGCTTGATGATTCGACCTTTGCCAATTTCAAGTGCGGTGAACGTTTCGACTAACTCAGTGCCCATGCCATTACCTCTTGGGTAACGCACAGCACTTGGACCTGTATGCTTATGGCCAGTATAAAGCATCTGACGGCACTCATTTTCATCACTTGGTGCCATGATGACCATATTAGGAATGCAGCGCATGAAGCTTAAATCAAAGGCTCCTTGGTGAGTTTGACCATCGGCACCCACAAGACCTGCTCGGTCAATTGCAAACATCACGGGTAAATCCATGATCGCAACATCGTGAATCAGTTGGTCATAACCACGCTGTAAGAAGGTAGAGTAAATCGCGACGATAGGGTGATCCCCTGCGATAGCCATGCCTGTTGCCAAAGTAATAGCATGTTGTTCTGCGATTGCCACATCATAATATTGGTCTGGGAACTCTTTGGAGAAGCGCACCATGCCTGAACCTTCACGCATTGCTGGCGTGATTGCTCTTAACTTAGGATCTTGCGCGGCCATGTCACATAAGAAGTCACCAAATATCTTAGAGAAAGTTGGTTTACTGCTTGTGCTCTTAGGCAGGCTGCTGTGGCTAGGGTCAAATTTAGGGACACCATGATAGCCAATAGGATCTTTTTCTGCGGGCTCATAACCTTTGCCTTTCTTGGTCATAATATGCAGAAATTGAGGGCCTTTTAGCCCACGCATGTTGCGCAGCGTTTTAATCAGCTCATTTACGTCGTGACCATCCACAGGGCCAATATAATTAAATCCAAGCTCTTCAAAAAGGGTTCCAGGAACAACCATGCCCTTAAGATGTTCTTCAGTGCGGCGTACTAATTCTTTGATTGGTGGAACACCAGAAAGAACTTTTTTACCGCCTTCACGAATAGATGTGTAAAGGTTTCCTGAAAGTACTTGAGCTAAATGGTTGTTCAGCGCACCGACATTCTCTGAAATCGACATTTCGTTATCGTTTAATACCACGAGCATATCCGAATGAACATCACCTGCGTGATTCATCGCTTCGAACGCCATACCAGCGGTAATTGCACCGTCACCGATAACGCTCACCACTTTGCGGTCTTTGCCTTCCTTCTCAGCACTAATTGCCATACCAAGAGCGGCACTTATCGACGTTGAAGAGTGTCCAACTGAAAGGGTGTCGTACTCGCTCTCTTCACGCCAAGGGAAAGGATGTAACCCATCTTTCTGGCGAATCGTTGATAATTTCTCTCTTCGACCAGTAAGGATCTTGTGCGGGTAAGCTTGGTGGCCAACATCCCAAACAAGTTGATCGAATGGAGTGTTGTAGACATAGTGCAACGCTACCGTGAGCTCGACTGTACCTAAACCAGACGCTAAGTGACCACTTGATTGGCTCACTGAGTTTAGAAGGTATGAGCGTAGTTCATCACATAATTGTGGCAGAGTGGATTTTGGCAAAAGGCGCAGATCATCAGGAGTGTCTGCTAAAGCCAATGTTGGATACTTTGAAATATCAAGAGTCATATAATTGCGCGCTTATAGTCTTAGTTCTTGCGCTCGATGACGTATCGGGCGAACTCTTCGAGTAACTGGGTATTGTATGGGATTGCATCCAAAGCTTGAAGGGCTTCAGTTAACAGAGTTTGAGCTTTTTTCATTGCGCCATCTAATCCGAGCAATGAAGGGTAAGTGCTCTTGTTCAATTCTTGATCTGAACCTTGTGGTTTACCCAATGTTTCAGTATCGCCAATAATATCCAAAATATCATCTTGGACTTGGAAGGCTAAACCAATCGCATCAGCATATTTATCAAGTTGAGGTAAAATTTCCACGCCTTTTTGACCCGCAGCCAACGCGCCTAAACGAATAGCACACTTCATGAGTGCGCCCGTTTTGTTTTTGTGGATATCTTTTAGCTCTTCGAGCGAAACCGAGCGGTTTTCTGCTGCAAGATCAAGAGCCTGACCAATGCACATGCCTGAGGCGCCAGATGCTTGAGCTAAGACTTGAACCATCTTAATACGGTTCGCTTCGCCATCAGCGGATAGCTCACCTTCTGCAAGGATGGTAAAGGCTAACGTTTGTAGAGCATCGCCAGTTAAAATAGCGGTGGCTTCATCAAATTTAATATGACAAGTCGTTTGCCCACGGCGCAGTTCATCGTCATCCATTGCAGGAAGATCATCATGAATTAAAGAGTAAGCATGGATGCACTCTATCGCTGATGCTGGTGTGTCTAGAGTGGCTGATGAGCACCCGAGCATTTCCCCTGTGATGTAAACCAAAAATGGGCGCGCTCGCTTTCCTCCAAGTAATAAACCATAGCGCATTGCTTGCACGAGAGGTTGATCTTGATGAGGTAGGCGATCGAGCCAATAATTTAATTGGGAATTATTTCTTTCCTGATAAGAGGTTAAGGCCTCAACCATAGGGGGTCTCATATATTTTGTTCTAGTCTTGCTGAGGATTAAATTCGCTTAATTCAGCATTGTCGTCATTTTGTAGCAAAATACTGACACGCTGTTCAGCATCGCTTAATTTATTTTGTCCGGCGCGGGCTAATGCGATGCCACGCTCGAATTTCTTTAGCGCATCATCTAAAGCCAGTTCACCATTTTCTAGTTGATCAACTAGGCCGTCGAGCTCTTCGATCGTTGCTTCGAAGGTCATATTTTCAGGTTTCTTAGTCGCCATAATAATTCTGCATTGCAAAAGATGCACGAAAGTTACCTTAGGGCGTGAAGATGGTCAAATTTAACCAAGTAAAATTGTTAGAAAAATGGAGCTCATACGTGCTTGAGTCGAAGATAAAACTTAACATATCAGCTCGTGTGATGAACAAAACCCACGTAGACTCAAATAGCTAAGAATGAGTATTGATCAAATTTAATGAAAAAGTATGAGATTTACTCCAAGGTTTCACTTAAAGATCTTACGATCTTGCCGATAACAAGATTATTCTCCATATAGTTGGCACAAAACAGATAGCATGAGGAGTGCTTTGTGGATTTAGCAACGCTGATAGGTCTAATAGGTGGCTTCGCCTTTGTAATCATGGCAATGATTCTTGGTGGCAGTCTATCCATGTTTATTGATGTCACTTCGATTCTGATTGTGGTTGGTGGCTCTACGTTTGTTGTATTAATGAAATTTACCATGGGGCAGTTCTTTGGAGCCGCCAAAATTGCAGGTAAAGCTTTCATGTTTAAGTCAGACGAACCTGAAGATTTGATCGCTAAAGTTGTCGAAATGGCAGATGCAGCTCGTAAAGGGGGCTTCCTTGCTCTTGAAGAAATGGAAATCACGAACAGCTTCATGCAAAAAGGTATCGATCTTCTCGTAGACGGTCACGATGCTGATGTGGTGCGCGCCGCTTTGCAAAAAGATATCGCTTTAACCAATGAACGTCATGAACAAGGCGGTAAAGTATTCATGGCCTATGGTGATGTATCTCCAGCGATGGGGATGATCGGTACCTTAGTTGGTTTGGTGGCAATGCTTTCAAACATGGATGACCCTAAATCCATCGGTCCAGCGATGGCGGTTGCTTTGCTAACGACACTATATGGAGCGGTATTATCCAATATGATCTTTTTCCCTATCGCCGATAAGTTGGCCTTGCGTCGAGAGCAAGAGACACTGAACCGCCGTTTAATTATGGATGGTGTGCTTGCGATTCAAGATGGGCAAAACCCTCGTGTGATTGATAGCTACCTGAAAAACTACCTCAACGAAGGTAAGCGACTTCTTGGTGTTGATGGTGAATAGACAGGACTCTTAAGATGGATGATGAAAATGAATGCAAATGTCCACCACCAGGTCTCGCGTTATGGATGGGAACGTTTGCCGATTTAATGTCACTACTGATGTGCTTCTTCGTTCTGTTGCTTTCCTTTTCAGAAATGGATGTACTGAAGTTCAAGCAAATCGCTGGTTCGATGAAGTTTGCCTTTGGTGTTCAGAATAAGCTTGAAGTAAAAGATATTCCGAAGGGGACCAGTATTATTGCTCAAGAGTTTCGTCCGGGCAGACCTGAGCCAACGCCGATTGATGTGATCATGCAGCAGACGATTGATATTACCCAACAAACGTTAGAGTTTCATGAAGGTGAATCGGACCGTGCGGGTGGTAATAAGCGTGATCAAGGTAAGTTGAACGGCGGACAATCGCCTGAAACCTCTACTCAAGATAACCAAAATACGGAATCTGAACAGCAGCAACAGCAAGCGGAATCCATGTCGGAAGAGATGGAAACATTGATGGAGAACATCAAGAAAGCGCTGGAGCGAGAGATTGATCAGGGGGCGATTGAAGTTGAAAACCTAGGTCAGCAGATTGTCATTCGTATTCGAGAGAAAGGCGCATTCCCTAGTGGTTCGGCGTTCTTACAGCCTAAATTCCGCCCGTTGGTAAGACAAGTTGCCGAGTTGGTTAAAGACATTCCGGGTATTGTTAGAATTTCAGGTCATACAGACGATCAACGCCTCGATTCTGAACTGTATCGTTCAAATTGGGATCTCTCTTCTCAGCGAGCGGTTTCTGTGGCCCAAGAGATGGAGAAAGTTCGCGGATTTTCTCATCAGCGATTACGAGTGAGAGGCATGGCGGATACCGCACCTCTGGGGCCGAATGATACAGAAGCTCAACGTTCAATTAACCGACGAGTTGAAATCAGCATCATGCAAGGCGAACCTATTTTTAGTGATGAAGTTCCTGTCTTATAGTTAACTCTTATTAATATAGTTAGCACTCATTAATAAAGGCTTCTAATTAGCGATTCGTTAGCTTTAGGAGCCTTTTTTATTTCTGAGATAAACTAAACTCGAAGGTGGTTATTCATCTCCCTCTTTCCTTTAGTTTGAGATCTCATGTATAATCTTGCGCCCTCAGTGGGGCTGTGCATTCGAAGGTTTCAGCCTATCGACAGTTTGAATATAAAATCGAAAGTTTGGATATAAACAAGCTAGCACCTAATCAAGGTTGAATAAATCAATCTGATGCCCACGCAGAGAGACAACCTCATCTTGCAAACCCTAAAATTATTGTGAAGAAAATATGAAATTTATTGTTAAGCCCCATCCGGAAATTTTTGTAAAAAGTGAGTCGGTGCGTAAGCGCTTCATCAAAATTTTAGAATCTAACCTTCGCATTATCATTAAGCGCCGAACTGAATCTGTTGCGGTATACAACCGTCGCGATCATATTGAAGTGAGCGCAAGCTGTGATAAATACTACGAGCAAGTGCTTGAAATCCTGACTCATACATCAGGTATTCACCATACGCTTGAAGTTCTTCAAACTGAATTCACTGATATGCACAATATCTATGAGCAAGTGTTAGAGCGCAGTGGTAGCAAGATTGTTGATAAAACATTCGTTGTTCGTGCTAAACGTCGCGGCCAGCATGATTTTACTTCAATTGAACTTGAGCGTTATGTTGGCGGTGGTTTAAACCAAGCAGTAGAAAGTGCGAAGGTTAAACTGAAGAAGCCAGATGTATCAATCAACATTGAAGTTGAAAACGATAAATTAAACCAAGTGATTGAACGTCACAAAGGATTAGGCGGTTTCCCTCTAGGTACTCAAGAGGATGTATTAAGCTTAATTTCTGGTGGCTTCGATTCTGGTGTATCCAGTTACTTACACATCAAGCGCGGTTCTAAAACGCATTTCTGCTTCTTTAACTTAGGCGGCCCTGCTCATGAGATTGGTGTTAAGCAAGTTGCTCACTATCTTTGGAATAAGTACGGATCTTCTGCAAAAGTGAAGTTTATTGCGGTGGATTTTGAACCTGTCGTGGCTGAAATTTTAGAAAACGTCGATGACGGCCAAATGGGTGTCGTTCTAAAACGTATGTTCATGCGTGCTGGTGGCATGGTGGCAGAACGTTTTGGTATTCAAGCCTTAGTGACTGGTGAAGCGTTAGGCCAAGTTTCAAGCCAAACGTTAACTAACTTACGCCATATCGATAACGTGACCGATACTCTTATTTTGCGCCCACTGATTAACTGGGATAAAGAAGACATTATCGATCTATCTCGAAAAATTGGCACGGAAGATTTTGCCAAAGTAATGCCAGAGTATTGTGGTGTTATCTCTAAGAAGCCGACCATTAAAGCTGAAAAGGCGAAGTTAGAAGCTGAAGAAGCGAACTTTGATTTCTCTATCTTAGATGGTGTGATTGAGAATGCTCGTATCATGGATATTCGTGATATTGAGAAAGAGAGTAAAGAACAAGCGCCAGAAGTTGAACAAGTGACTGCGGTTGAAGAGAATGCGGTAGTACTTGATATTCGTAGTGCTGAAGAAGAAGAGGCTAGCCCACTTGAACTGGATAGCGTTGAAGTGAAGCATTTGCCTTTCTTTAAGCTTGCGACTCAATTTGGTGATTTGGACCAGTCTAAGACATACCTATTGTACTGTGACCGTGGCGTAATGAGCCGCTTACAGGCGCTTTACCTGCAAGAGCAAGGTTTTAGCAATGTAAAAGTTTATCGCCCTTAGAAACCGTTAGAGCGTTAGCTGAATTAAAACCGTTTACGATTCACTGATAAAGTGAGTAGTGAGCGGTTTTTTTATGGCCACTACTTTATTTTGAGATTGTTTCTTTGTCGTAAGCCTTTCTGATTTTCTAAGATAAGAAGATAAGAAGATAAGAAGATAAGAAGATAAGAAGATAAGAAGATAAGAAGATAAGAAAAAAGTGACAGATAAAAAAACACCGCCATATAGGCGGTGTATAAAAATTTGACAGACAGGTCAAAAAAACAGGAAGCAGTCTTATCGCCACAGGGATAATGGGCAATAAACTACGGTAGAAATTCTACCTAACTCGAAATACGAGTTTGCAAACACAACATCGCAACAACTAAGCCAATTGATTCTGAGAGAACCAAGCCGTTCAGGCTAGCGCTGCGGGATGAAATATAGAATTTCTCTAGCCCTTAGGCAATGGACAATTTATAATGTTTCAGATTAAAAAAACTAATGTATTTTTTAGAGCGTATTTATGTCCAGAAGATTGCCACCATTAAACTCGTTAAAAGTGTTTGAAGCTGCGGCTCGACACTTAAGTTTTACCCGTGCCGCTGAAGAACTTTTTGTTACTCAAGCCGCTGTGAGCCATCAAATAAAAGCGCTGGAAGAGTTCCTTGCGTTGAAATTATTTCGCCGCCGAAACCGCTCTTTGTTACTAACAGAAGAAGGACAAGGCTATTTTCTTGATATCAAAGATATCTTCACTTCTTTAGCCGAAGCGACCGATAAAGTGCTTGAACGTAGTGAAAAAGGGGCTTTGACCATCAGCCTTCCGCCAAGTTTTGCAATTCAATGGCTTGTCCCTCGGCTTTCTGATTTTAATCAACAGCAACCTGATATTGATGTACGAATCAAAGCGGTTGATATGGATGAAGGTTCACTGACCGATGATGTGGATGTGGCGATCTACTATGGACGAGGAAATTGGCCAGGATTAAGAGCCGATAAACTCTATCAAGAATTCCTGATTCCACTCTGTTCACCCTCGTTACTTTTAAGTAACAAACCATTAGAAACTCTAACTGATTTAAATCATCACACTTTGCTTCATGATACCTCAAGGAAAGATTGGAAATCGTTTGTGAAGCAGAACTCAATCGAAGGTGTAAATGTTAACCAAGGGCCAATTTTCAGTCACTCGACGATGGTGCTTCAAGCTGCGGCTCATGGACAAGGGATTGCACTTGGTAATAATGTACTGGCTCAGCCGGAAATCGAAGCGGGTCGTCTGATTGCGCCTTTTGATGAAATATTGGTGAGTAAGAATGCGTTCTATGTAGTGTGCCACGATAAACAGGCTGACATGGGGCGAATTGCCACTTTCCGTGATTGGATGTTAGCGAAAGCGCATAAAGAGCAGGAAGAGTTACTGGATGACTGAGAATAATCATCAGCTGATTAATGGCGCAGAGCATAAGGCGACGTTTATTTTTGCTCATGGCGCTGGCGCGGGAATGGATCACCATTTTATGGTTTCTGTCGCGCAAGGGTTAGCTGAAAAAGGCATTAAAGTGGTGCGCTTTAATTTTCCTTATATGATTCAGCGAGCAGAAATGGGCACCAAGCGTCCGCCCGATCGCGCTCCTAAGTTGCTCGATGCTTATGTTGACGTCATCAATGAACATGCAGGCGTACCAGTCGTTATTGGTGGCAAATCGATGGGGGGAAGGATGGCGAGTTTATTAGCCGATAACCCTCTCGTCGCGGGAGTGGCTTGTTTGGGTTTTCCATTTCACCCTCCGGGTAAGCCTGAAAAATTTAAAGGCGATCACTTAGCGACAATCGAAAAGCCTTGTTTAATTTTGCAAGGGGAAAGGGATACATTTGGTAAGCGTGAAGAGTTTACTGACTTTGATCTATCTCCGATGATTGATGTGGCGTTTCTCCCTGATGGCGATCATGGCTTTAAACCGCGTAAACGTTCTGGTTTTACCGAGCAGGGGAATTTAACCTTAACAATAGATAAGCTCTCTGCTTTCATTTTTGAGGTTTTAGATGAAAAGTAAGTATTTACTCACTATTGCAGGGATGTTTTCTGGGCTTGGTGTGATGTTAGGGGCCTTTGCCGCGCATGGTTTAAAGGCTCAATTAGCGCCATACTTGCTTGATGTTTTTAATACGGGAGTGCTTTATCAATTGCTTCACTCCTTCGCGATCATTGCTTGTGCGGTGTTGCTGCGCTTTAATCTTGGAATAAAGTCGCAAAAATATTTTTTCATTGCGGCAATTTGCTTTATTATCGGCATCCTTTGTTTTAGCGGCAGTTTGTATGCGCTAGCACTAACAGGCATAAAATGGTTTGGCCCAGTCACTCCATTTGGTGGTTTGTTGTTTATTGTCGGATGGGGAAGTTTCTCTTTCGCGGCATTCAATATTAATGAGGTTACTAAGTGAAACACGTATTACTGTATTGTCGTTCTGGTTTTGAAAAAGAGTGCGCAGGTGAAATTCAAGACAAAGCAACGCAACTTGAGGTGTTTGGTTTTCCTCGTGTAAAGAATAATAGTGGTTATGTTCTTTTTGAATGCTACCAAGATGGTGACGCGGAAAAACTGATCCAGAGAATCGATTTTCAATCATTGATTTTTGCTCGCCAAATGTTTGCGGTTGCCGCTGAACTAAAAGAGTTGCCGTCTGAAGACCGCATCTCGCCAATTTTGGCTGAACTTGGTGATATTGATGGTTTCCCTCGTTGTGGTGATATCCGCATCGAAACTCCAGACACTAACGAAGCGAAAGAGTTGCTGAAGTTCTGTCGTAAATTTACGGTGCCGCTGCGTCAAGCTCTACGTGGTAAAGGGATCTTGTTCAATAAAGACCACCCTAAAAAACCAGTACTGCACCTTTGCTTTATTGCGCCTGGGCACTGCTACGTTGGTTATTCACTACCAACTAACAACTCTCAGTTCTTCATGGGTATCCCACGCCTGAAGTTCCCATCTGATGCACCAAGCCGTTCTACACTGAAATTGGAAGAAGCGTTTCACGTATTTATTCCTCGTGATGAGTGGGATGAGCGTTTAGCATCAGGCATGTGGGGTGTCGATTTAGGTGCTTGCCCGGGTGGTTGGACTTACCAACTTGTTAAGCGTTCAATGTTCGTTCACTGTGTTGATAACGGCATGATGGCAGATAGCTTAATGCAAACTGGCCAAGTTAAGCACCATATGGAAGATGGCTTCAAGTTTGAACCACCACGTAAGAACGTGACATGGCTTATTTGTGACATGATTGAGAAACCATCACGTGTTGCTCAGTTAATGGGTGAGTGGTTGATCCGTGGTTGGGCGAAAGAAACAATCTTTAACCTTAAGCTGCCAATGAAAGGTCGATACGATGAAGTGCTACAAGATATCGAGAACTTGAAGCAGTTTTTGAGTGACAATGATGTGAAATATAAGCTGCAAGCGAAGCATCTTTATCATGATCGCGAAGAGATCACGGTGCATATCCAATCTCTATCGAATATTTCACCCTATTAATATCGAGTAATGTGAGAGTGATAAGTTAAGTTCTTCGCTTAAGCTTGCATGTTCTACATCAAATAATTCAAGGCCGCTGTCTTATACTTTAAGACAGCGGCCTTTTCGTTTATTGAGCCGTAGGATTGTCAAAGCTGCTTGCTATGAGTCTGGCTGTTCGAACCTCAGGTCTTGTAAATTAAAACCGAGTTCAATGTCGGTTTTGAGTGCCGATATTTGCTTACAGATTCGAGCTGATTCAATGTGCTCATCGAATTTCTTACGGTATTTTGGTAGCAACTCTTCTGAAGCATGTGCTTGTTCTATATCTTTAAACTGCGTCAAAATCTCTTTTGCTGCTTTGGGGCCAATGCCGGGGATTCCGGGAACTTGGCTAGAACTTACGCCCGTGAGCCCCCAGTAATCTGCTAGTTGATCTGGTGTAACGCCAAACTCTTTCTCTATGAAGGGTTCGTCTAACCAGCGGTGCTGAAAATAATCACGGATCTGTAATGTCGGGGTAAGAAGTTGGCAGTAGCCTTTGTCTGTTGAAATGATGGTGACTTTCTCACCGTGACTGGCGACTTTGGTTGCCAGTGTTGCGACTAAATCATCGGCTTCATCGCCCTCAGACAGCAGTGAGTCTATTCCTAGCTCCCACCATGCTTGCTGGATCGCATCCAACCCTTTCATAAGCGGTTCAGGCATGGGTTTGCGGTTCTGCTTATAAGTAGGAAGTACCTCGGCTCGCCACCCTCTGTCTTGTTCGTGGTGATCGAATACAGCGATGATATGAGTCGGTTGAGATTCCGATAAAATGCGATTTAATGTGCGAGTGGTGGTGGTGATGGTTCTTGCAATATCGTTAGGATCTGGCTGGGCAGAGTGCACCCGGCGGATCAGGTTGAGCGCATCGATAATAACAAGATGAATAGACATAACATTCCAATAAAATAAGGGGCCATTTAGCCCCTTATAGTAACTGACTTAGGAATCAGTTTAAACGCTGTTGCCGATGATCTTAACGGTTTGCGATTCGGTAGCAGGGAACATAAGCACTGCCCGGTAGCTTCATGCGTTGCTGCTCAACAAAATCATTCAGTAGCTTATCCATTTTTTTCATCAGTGACGCATCGCCATCAATGGTGAATGGACCGTGACGTTTGATCTCTTTGATCCCCTCCGCTTTTACATTACCAGCCACAATACCAGAGAACGCTTGGCGTAAATTGGCGGCCAAGTTTTCAGGGCGTTGGTTTAGGTGTAGATCCAGATTCTTCATATTGTCATGAGTCGGGTCGAAAGGAAGTTGGAACTCCGGGGCTATTTTTAGTGACCAGTTGTAGCTGTATGCATCGCCGCTCTGTTTTCTATGCTCACGTACTTCAGGCATGGCTTGGCTCATTATTTGCGCCGCTTTTTGCGGATCATCAATAACGATTTGGTAATGTTTCTGTGCCGCTTCGCCTAGTGTGTCACCAATGAATTTATCAATGGAGCGGAAGTAGGCTTCACTCTCTTTTGAGCCCGTCAATACGATTGGCATCGGCTGATCTTTATTTTCTGGGTGCATCATAATGCCGAGAATATACAGCAGCTCTTCAGCCGTTCCCGGTCCTCCAGGGAAAATAATGATCCCATGGGCCATGCGGACAAACGCTTCTAAACGCTTCTCTATATCAGGCATAATGATAAGTTCGTTCACAATTGGGTTAGGCGGCTCTGCAGCAATGATTGACGGTTCAGTTAATCCAAGATAACGCTGTTCAGCGTAGCGCTGCTTAGCGTGGCCGATAGCGGCACCTTTCATCGGCCCTTCCATCGCCCCTGGGCCACATCCTGTACAGATATTCAATTCACGCAGCCCAAGCTCGTGCCCAACTTCACGGGTGTATTGGTATTCGCTAGGATTAATTGAGTGACCACCCCAACACACCACTAAATTTGGCTCAATGCCAGGGGTAAGAGCACCTGCATTGCGTAATATCCCAAAGACGAGGTTCGTAATGTGAGTGGCATTCGTGAGGTTAAGATGCTGGTTATCTGCTAAGTGCATATTGACGTAAACAATATCGCGAAGCACAGAAAACAGATGTTCTTGGATCCCTTTAATGATCTCTCCGTCCACAAAGGCATGCTCTGGTGGATTATGGAGCTCAAGTTTTATTCCGCGTTCACGGCGCATCACATTAACATCGAAAGATTGATACTTATCGAGCAACTCTTGCGAGTTATCGGTGTGGCTACCTGAGTTCAATACCGCCAGTGTGCAGTTTCGATATAACTGGTATAGATCACTAGATGCAGTTTTTTTAAGACGCTCAACTTCAAGTTGAGAAAGCAGATCCATGCTACCTGCTGGGCTAATATGAGTGATCATAATGCCTCCTTTGGTGAGAGGTGAACAAAATACCCACGTTGTAATTAGAATCGATGCTACTGGACTAATTTGATGACAGAACAAATGCAAATGGTTCAGTTGTGAACAACTTGGAGAGGTTCATTTTTGTAGTGGGTATCATTTAGCTTAGCAAACAAATTGGGGATTGTTTTGTGATAACTGATTGAAAAATTTATAGCAAATGAATAATTAGGACAAAAGGGAATGAGGAAAGGTGGAAATAGTACTTAAACTATTTCCATACCACTTGATTCGTTCCTAGGTTTTTCGCTTCATTCAGTGAGCAATTTAATCGCTCTAAAATGATTTCGGGAGTATCAGAATCTTTAAAGCTAGTCGTTGATGCCGAGAGAGTGATCGTGATGCTCTGATCTCTAAATTTGAACGGTAACTTGCTGACACTTTGCTGAATGCCTTTGATTAACTCATGGCAATATTCGTCGGTTTGTTCAGGCAAGATCAAAATGAACTCTTCACCTGAAAAACGAGCGACAGTGTCGGTATCACTTGCCGCTTTTGCTATGGTGCGTGCAATGATTTTAAGCGCTTTATCTCCGGCAGTATAACCAAAGCTATCGTTGATTTTTTTGAAGTTATCGATATCAAAAAGCACCATTTTCAATGCTTTTTGCGAACGTATCCAGCGACGATATTCCAACTCTAATCGATCCGTTAAGGCGGTACGGTTATACACCTTAGTTAAAGGATCAAGCAGCATTCTTTGAGCTTGGTCATCCAGACGTCGACGATAATCTTGGGTGACTTCAAAAAGGGCTTCTAACTGGTTTTGACCATATGCCATTCTTTCGTTGAGTGCTTGTTCACGCTGTTCTGCATGATGTAAGCGTTCAGACAGTGATGACAGTTGGCTAAGAAGTGGGTTAATAGTTTGTTTTAATTCATCTAATTCTGAAGAATCTTGGACGGACTCCTGGCTTCGCTTAACCAGTGAGCTTAGCTCATCGTTCATCCCTTTTCTGTGTTCAAAATAGCTTTGGCTTTGATCTGAATTTTGTGACGAGGTTTTAAGTGAAGAGGCGAGTGATGAATTAATTTGTTCTAAAAACTGTTCTGACGTTTTACGTTCTAAATGAGTACCCTGAATGACCAGTTTCAATATTTGTAATGTCAGCTCAAGGAGAGACTCCGTCGATACTCCGATCAGTAGCTTTGCTCGAATATCAATGAGGACATCACCGGACTCACCATCGAAATCGAGTTCCGTGATTAAGTGTTGTAACTCATCTGTTAAGCAAGAGAACAACTCTTTATCAGGGGAGTGATCAAAACTCCCAACCGAATGGCTAGAGTTAGACGCCATTATTTTAATGGCACGTTCATAAATTGTTAGTAAGCGAATCGCGTGATCGACCTTTTTGTTCCCATTTGTCGCCGGGAAACTCAGTAAATTACGCAGGTCACGTTTCAGTTGAGCAGGTAAGCCTGTCACTCTCTGAAGTGTTTCACCACTATGCTTGATCTGTTCATCAAGATGTCCAGTTTGTTTTTCCATAGCCAACGTTTTTTGTTTTAGCATTCTTTCTAATACCGCAAGTCGTGGTATCAGGGCGCTAATTTCTTTTTGTTGTTCTAATTCTTGTTTTAGCGCGATTAAGTTGCTATCAAGTTGAGAATTTGTACCTACACAAGCTGAACTTAAAGATGTGACGATACGCTTAAGAATCTTTTGTTCTCGTTTAAATTTGAATGATGTATCTCTCTGTGTCAAACGCACTTGTTCCAACTGACTTTTTAGCTGGTGTAACTGTGTTTGAATATCTTTTTCGAGAATGCCCATGGATTGTTAAACTTCGACAAATGATCAAGCGTAAGCTTATTAATGAATCTCTCGATAATAGCAAAAAAAGTCACAAGGTCACGTGTTGCAAGTGCCGACAGGGCAGTTTTTATTCATCTTTTAGCATTTTTTTGATGTTATCCTCATTCTGGTAAGAAGATTGAATTTTTATTAGGCCTTGATTTATTGCATGTTTACACGCTTCTCTTATGTTACCAGTTGCAAGGCTTGCCGCAGGGGCATTATCAATCGCTTTGAAATATACCCATTCGCTACTGTGTTCTTTGAGGCTTATATCACGAGCAAGGTGTGTTGACATCAGTAGAACATCAAGCAGTTCTTGATCGTTTATTGCCGTATAGGCGCGTGGCAAAAATGGATAATCCGCGATACCAATACGAATACGACGATTGATTTTTCGATTGGGTTCAAACTCATTAATCCAAGTTTGGATTTTGCTAAACATCGCCTCTGGTGAAGCATTACGGTCTGAATTTGATTCAATATACAACAAGTTAGCATCAGAGAAGTGATAAAGGCGTGAGGAACCTTCAACTTTGGAAGCAAGGTATTGTCCAAAGGATTCTTCTAATTGTAGTCCAGATTTGTATCCGTGTTGGATATACATACTGCGTAAAAAAGGCAAATCAATCATCACAAACCGTAGTCGGTCATTTAATGGCTCGTGAATGAGCTCTCCCATTTGCCACTGCTCAAAGGTATCACTCGTTTTTTGGAGTGAACTTGATAACTTGGCATTAAGCATGCGTAAGTTACGCAATTTTGAGCGTGAATGAGTATAGAGCTGCTTGGTTAATTTACTATTTTGTCGGTTGAGAGCCTGGATAATGAACCCTCTGCGCATGACGACAAAAAACAGAATTATAGAGAGAGCAAACAGGGAAAACGCGATTTTTTGATATTTTCGATGTTCGATCGCCATCTGCTTTAGCTCATTTTCTTGATTGGCGTAATGCAGAGTTTGTTCAGCGAACTCTTTTTGTTGTCTAAAGGCATCCTCACTGATCTGGTTGAGTTGCTGCTGTTTTATCGCCACTAACATGTTGTATTTTTTCATGTAATCAAGGGCGAGGGCATACTGCTCATTTTGTTCGTAACCCATTGAAAGTAAGTCGTATGAACGTTGCATAAGATCTTTGTTTTTGATGTTCTTCGCGATGGCTAACGCTTTATGAGCGTGAATAATGCCATTTTTACTTTCATGCTGATGATAAGCTAATCCCGATCTTAATAGTTCAGCTTTAGCTCTGAGTGCTGAGATGTCGGTGTATTCTAAAAGTTCGATTGCGCGGTTGAGGTACTGCTCTGCAAGAGGGTAGTTGTAAAGGTTTAGGTAAGTGGCCGCCAAACTGATGCGCACTTCGATAACTTGTTCTATGTTTTGTGCGGTGCTTTCATGATCCAGTACATTAAAAAAGTGCACTAAGGCTAAATTATATTTTCCTTGTTGAAAATAGATTTCGCCCATCATTTTTAAGACATGAGATAGAATAGGTGACTGGTCATACTTATTGTAGAAATCAGCCGCTTGAGACAGATGCTCAATGGCTTTATCCAGCACTCGTCTTTCAAGGAACAGTTGCGCTAATAATCGGTTTACTTGTGCCAGTTGCGGGCTTAAATCGCTCTCTACTGACTTCCAATAACCAAACAGTAATTCAGATAAAGCTCGATTGTACTGTTTGTGGTTGAGGTAGAACTCCCCAACTTGTAAATGGTATTCAATGAGGTTTTTTTCGGAGTTACTGGTATTAATGAAGTTTTTTGCTTCGGCGTAAAAATTCTCCGCCGCTGATATTTCACTTTCTTTCGATGCGATCTTTGCTCTAAGCATGGTTAGGCGGTAGGTAATGCCTCTGGTTAGTTGCTGTGAGTTGTCTAGCAACTGTAAGTTATGATCGATGTTATCAAGGGATAGCTTCGCTTTTGTTGAGTCGTGATCGGTTAACCAAACAAGGCGAGTTCTTAAAATATCAACGTCCATCTTTTGGTAAGGAAGGCGATGTGTTTGGGTAAGGGTAGAGGCTAAATCGAGTTGTTCTAATGCTTGACGAGTATTACCTAGATTGAATTCGGCTTTGGCCAGAACCTTATATGCATCAATGCTGGCTCTAGGTGAACGAAGTCGGTTATCTGCCTCTTCTCTTGAAAGTGCAGTTAGGCTTTTATCACTTTGATCGGAAAGTTGGCGCTGTACAAGATAGTTACTTGCAATTTTTTTTGCCTGTATTGGTGAGATCTCAACCAATTTATTTGCATCATTAAGCTGAGGCGATGAGTAAATGGTGGCATTTACTCCTGACGATAGCAGTGCACAAAATAGCAATAACAGTCTTAGCCAGCGCATTTTAATTCCTTTGAGTTTATATATCGATTGATTTGTAAATCGATTACTGACGAGCCATGCGACAGTTGTGGCTTGGCTTTGCTTGCTCGGTAGAACGGTACGGGTTGATGTCTAATCCACCACGGCGAGTATAGCGTGCAAAAACAGTGAGTTTGCTCGGCTGACAGTATTTCATAATATCAGTGAAAATGCGCTCAACACACTGTTCGTGAAATTCATTATGCTCACGGAATGAAACTAAGTAACGCAGTAATGACTCACGGTTAATCTGTTTACCTTTATATTGGATTTCAACACTGCCCCAATCTGGTTGATTGGTGATTAGGCAGTTTGACTTCAATAGGTGGCTGTGCAGAGACTCTTCAACGATGTTAGTACCTGCCGCGCCAGAAAGCAGTGTAGCATCGAAATCATAGCTAGTGATTTCAATATCTTGCCCGTCAATACAGTCACCTTCCATCGTAACAATCGCTTGATTGGTGTATTGGGTAACAGGGTTTACTTCGACTTCAACCGCTTCTCCTGCACACTGTGACAGATCTTTTGCAAGGCTTACTTGAACGGATGACCAGTCGTTGAAGCGAGTTTGATTGTAGCTGTTAAGGTAGAGCTTAAAAGATTTAGATTCAATCAAGTTTGAGCTCGTCGCGGGGATATACACTTCAGCTACGGCGACTTGCGGTAGACCTTTATTATTGAGCCATGATAGTTCGTATAATGTCCAAATATCGTGCCCCATAAATGGCAACTCGTCACCTAATTCAAGATCATCTCGGTTTAGGCTACGTGGTACGGGTTGTAGTAGGCTTGGATCGTACTGAGATGCGTATTCAGTCTTTTGACCAAGGGTTAAACCTGCTAGCTCTTTTGCGTCAGAATATTTGCTCATACTTTCGTTTAAATTCGATTAGAATGGCATGAATTTTACTGAATCCCCCTTTTGCTGTCATTAAGCATTTGCTTGGTTGCCTTCAACTATTTGTATAAAAGGTGGGGTCACACATTTATCTTGTCCATCTTTTAGGAGATCTTCATGGATCAATCTGCCGAGAAAGCTTTATATTCATTCAGTCAACGCTATCTTGATGAGTGGCAAAAACAGCACAATAGCTTGCCAGTTAACCAAGAACTGGTGGATTTAGTTTCCCCTTGTGTAGAAGAAAAACGTGCCGATGACGTGTTATGGAGAGCGCACTCTCGAGATCAGAAAGCGGATTTCACGAATGTTGAAAATGGCATTGAGTTGACGTTACATGACGATATTAAAACCTTCTATGGCACGCAATATAGCGCGGATATGGATGCCAAATGGCAAGATAACTCACTGACGCTGCTTCAAGTTTGGAGCGATCATGATTTTGAACTTTTACAAGAGAACATTTTGGGACATTTAGTAACGCAGCGTCGTTTAAAGTTAAAACCGACGGTATTTATTGCGGCAACCGATGCTGAGTTGGATGTGATCTCTATTTGTAATTTAACGGGTAATGTCATTCTGGAACGCCTAGGGACAAGCAATCGTGATGTACTGGCTGAAGATTTAGCGGAATTTTTAACGAAACTTGAGCCTGAGGTTTAATTATGTACGTTGTTGAACTCCAGTTTGAGTGCTTTGATAACACGACGGTTTCAGCTGTCGATAAAGCAGTAAATGGTTTGATGGATGCATTTCGTTACAATGGACAGGTACTCGGCCGCGAATTTCCTATTGTGATGGGCGACGGAGAATTTTTTGTTCGAGTAGTGTGCCCAGAGCAAGATAGTTTGCATCCGCGGAATCACTCAGACTTCGTTAAAGTGTGTTTTGATCGCTTGTCTAACGCGTGCCTTCTTGCGCCTAAAATGCGTTTGTTAGGGCGAGATCTTAACTCCGAAGAAGTGGCAGAAGATGAAACACCGAGTTGGCAGGTGTTATACACGACATTCGTTCATACTTGTTCACCTTTGCGCAGTGGCGATAGCTTGCTGCCAATCCCTTTGTATCGCAACCCTCCTACATTCAACGGCGACCATAAAGCCGTACTGAAATGGCAGACAGAATGGCAAGCCTGTGATGAAGTACAAATGGGCGGTGGTTGCCGTGCTGAACATGCAACGCTAGCTGAAATCAGTGATACTAAGAGTGTATTGTTTAAACGTGGTTGGGGGTTAAGAGGGCGTATTGAGTATCTGACTAAGGTACCAACCTACTACTATTTATACCGTGTGGGTGGAATCAGCTTGAAAGATGAAAAAGAGCGCAAATGCCCTCAATGTGGTGGTGAATGGCTGCTTGATGCGCCGATCCACGATATTTTCTATTTCAAGTGTGATGATTGTCGACTGGTGTCAAACATCTCTTGGGATCATCTTAAGTAACTCTCCTGTTTTGATTTAAACGTCATATTTTAGATGTCGGAGCACTACCTAAGTGTTCTGATATCGACTTTCCCTTTGGTATTAATTATTTACCTTCTTGTTTCCTTACTCGATTTCATGACTTCGATACCGATCTTTTCCCAATATTTCTTACTCCCTAATTGTTAGCTACTGTTCCCTGAATACGCGCAGAACGTGTTATCCCCCTCTTGCTTCAGCTCCAATGTATTCATTGAAATAATCCAACACTCATCAACTTTTAGTCACCTCAATAGTTAGCCTGATCACAATAATCAATCAGTTCTCTTTCAATTTATATTCATCTCAATATAAATGGGATCGATCCCATGGGAATATTCCCATTTTTGGTAATCACCTGATTCTAAATCTAAAAGGAATGGACGATGAAACTGTTACCTATTGCTGCAGCGCTTACTACTGCTTTACTTACTCCTAGTTTATACGCTGGTGAAACCGCACCATTGGAATTTAATGGCTACATGCGCGGTGGTGTTGGCCTTAGTAATGAAGGTGGTTCAAATAGCAAGTGGGAGGTGAGTAAGGTTGGTCGCCTCGGCAATGAAAATGACCTGTATGGTGAGTTTGGTTTTAAGAAAGAGGTGTATGCAGAGGGCGACGTTTCGTTTTTAGTTGATTCTATGTTGTCGTACTGGCAAGGACAAGATGAGAACGCTGCGGATAAAAACGTTGATGTGGTGCAATTGAATGTTCAGGCTGTAGGGGTTTTTGAAGATAAGGATATTGGGATTTGGGCGGGTGAGCGCTACTACCAACGTCATGATGTGCACATCGTTGATAACTATTACTGGGATGTAAGTGGTATTGGTGCTGGTGTTGAACACATCAATATGGGCCCAGGTAAATTATCGGTGGCTTTGATTCAAGACACGGTCACGGGTGACATTGCCGATGGTAAAGAAACCACAGCCATGATTGCTGATGTACGTTATGCGGGCATTCCACTGTGGAACAATGCTGATCTTGAGGTCGGTATTGATGTGAACTTTGCCAATGAAAAGCAAGGTCAAACTGTGGATGCGGATGACAGCGTAATGCTAACGGCGAGCTTGAATCAGAATCTTTCAGGTGGCTTCAATAAAACCATTCTACAGGTTGCTAACTCTGGTTATGCAGAGCAGATGACGACTTTTGGGACGGGTAAAAATATCGTTCGTGATGCAAACAACAATGACGCCGATGGCTTCCGATTGATTAACTGGGGCGTACTTGCGATCGGTGAGAACATCGAGTTTGGTCATACTGTTCGTTATGCCGCGTCAACCGGTGTTGGCGCCAATAACAGTGATGATGATTCTTTTAGTGCGGTAATTCGCCCGCTTTACAAGTGGGATAAACGTATGCGTACCATCCTTGAAATTGGTGGCTTTGTTGAAACTATTAATAACCAAGATGGTGCGGGTGGCAAGCTTACTGTGGCTCAGGCTTGGGTTCCGCAAGTGGGTTTCTGGTCGCGTCCTGAATTTCGTATCTTTGCGACTTACCTAAACGACGCTGAAAACGACAATGCTTTCGGTGAAGGTAAAAACAGCGAAATGAGCGTTGGTATGCAGGTGGAAGCTTGGTGGTAAGTCGACTTTTCTAACTAATCTCAACCAACAAAAAAGAGGCTGACATTATGTCAGCCTCTTCGGGTAGCTATAGGGTGCTGTCGTTTAGTTGATTACCAACCTTTTACTACGCCACCTTGGAAGATCTCAGACGCTGCGTTGTATACTTCGTCTGTTTGGTAAGATTTTACAAAGTTTTGTACGTTTTCAGCGTCTAGATTTTCAATACGAGAAACAATGATGTTCACGTATGGAGACTCTTTATCTTCAACAAAAATACCGTCTTTTTGTGGTGTTAAGTTGATGCTGCTTGCGTAAGTGGTATTGATTACTGACAAAGCCACATCGTCTAGAGAGCGAGGAAGTTGCGCTGCATCTAGCTCAACAATCGTAATATTCTTTGGGTTGCCAACGATATCGCGAACGGTTGCTAGAAGACCAACGCCATCACGAAGTGTGATAAGGCCTTGCTGCTCTAAAAGAAGTAGAGAGCGGCCAAGGTTTGTAGGATCGTTCGGTACCGCAATACGTGCATTGTCTTGGATTTCATCAACACTTTTAACCTGCTTTGAATAGCCTGCAATTGGATAAACAAAGGTATTACCCGCAATCGTGATTTTGTATTCACGGTCAGCGATCTGTTGATCTAGGTATGGCTTATGTTGGAACGCGTTGATATCGATTGAACCATCGTCTAACGCAGCATTAGGAGTAACATAGTCAGTAAAAGTGACGAGCTCAACATCAAGTCCAAACTTCTCTTTAGCAACTTTAGCGGCAACTTCTGCTACTTGAGCTTCTGCTCCTGCCATTACGCCGACTTTGATTTTTGAAGTATCGATCTCTTTTTCTCCACAACCTGAAAGCACAAGTGCTGAGGCGGCAACGGCAATGGCTAATAAGCCCTTAAGATTAAATTTCATGACTCTCTCCTTGTTATATGATTATATTTTTTATCTAACTATCGGTGATCAACGCGGCGAACTAGTGCATCGCCAATCGATTGAATTATTTGTACTAATATAATAAGCATTACAACCGTCACTGCCATGATAACAACGTCGTAGCGGTGGAAGCCGTAGCGTATGGCGACATCACCCAAACCACCACCACCAACAGTTCCTGCCATTGCAGAGTAACTGACTAGCGTCACCATGGTGATCGTGACTGAGTTAATAATGGTTGGTAGTGCTTCCGGTAATAATACTTTGGTAATAATCTGGCGTGGCTTAGCACCCATTGATTGCGCGGCTTCGACTAGACCTGTAGGGACTTCTAAAAGCGCACTTTCAATTAAGCGTGCAACAAATGGGATAGCGCCAATCGTTAAAGGAACAATGGCAGCAGTCGTGCCGATGAAGGTGCCAATTAACAATTTAGTTAAAGGAATAATCGCGACCATCAAAACTAAGAAAGGGACTGAACGTCCGATATTGACGACTGCACCTAAAATACTATTGAGTTTGGTATTTTCTAACAGCCCACCTTTTTTACTGGTATGCAGAATTACACCTAGTGGGATCCCCACAGCAAAACCTACAATGCCAGCGACTGCGACCATGTAAAGGGTTTCAAGAGTTGCGCCTAGTAGTAGGTCACCATTTAAACTTAGCCAATCGATGATTGAATTAAAGGACATAACCTAATACCTCTACTTTTACTTTGTGTGCGCGTAAAAATTCAATCGCGCCGTTATCATCTTGTTCTGTTCCGAATAATTCAGCGACCATCATGCCGAATTTAACCCCGCCAGCGTAATCTAAGTCTGAGCTTAAAATACTGACATCGATATTGAATTTACGTGCGATTTGCGTCATTAACGGCGCGTCAACGGTTTCCCCAGTAAACTCCAAACGCAATAGAGGGTAACTGCCATGTACTCGTGTTTCTTGTAGTCGAGCTTGGTAATCTTCAGGAATCGAAAGATCTAAGGTCGAGCGGATAAATTGATGGGCTAACTCTGTTTTTGGATGAGCAAAAATATCGCCAACACTGCCTTTTTCTACTAGTTTTCCGCCACCAATAATAGCCACTTCATGACAGATGCTTTTAACCACATCCATTTCGTGAGTGATCAATAACATGGTGATATTGAGTTTACGGTTAATCTCGCGCAGTAACTCTAGAATTGATTGAGTAGTTGCGGGATCTAGCGCGCTGGTGGCTTCATCACAAAGCAGTACTTTTGGATCAGACGCTAGCGCACGAGCAATGGCGACACGCTGTTTTTGTCCGCCACTTAAATTTGATGGGTAGGTCTCTTTCTTATCCGCCAAGCCAACTAAATTGAGCAGTTCAGTGACTTTTTTGTTGATGTCACCTTTGTCTACTCCTGCAAGCTCTAACGGTAGGGCGATATTACCAAAAACAGTTCGAGAAGAGAGCAGGTTAAAGTGTTGAAAGATCATACCGATGTTACGTCTTGCAGCACTTAGCTCAGATTTAGAGAGTTGTGTTAAGTCAACACCATCAACAATGACAGAGCCACTGGTTGGAGCTTCTAGCATGTTGACACAGCGTATAAGAGTACTTTTCCCTGCCCCTGAAGAACCAATAACCCCAAAAATACCACCTTGAGGGACTTGGAGGTTTATATCTATTAAGGCATTGATTTCTTTAGTACCTTGATAGAAAGTTTTGTTAACTTGATTAATTTTAATCATCTAAAAACCTATGCAGGAGTAACAGTGGAAAATGTTGTTCAAAGTTTGAATCTATAGAAGATGCTATGGGCTAACTTGATTTAAGTCAATAGATATTTTGACGTCTAGACGTCTAAAGGGCAATTAGGTAGTGCCGTAAGAAATAAAGCGTGTAATAATTCTTTTCATATAGAGTAGATAGAGACATAAATTTTGGCGAAACCAGCAGTTTTTCTAGATCGCGATGGTGTGATTAATGTTGATCATGGCTATGTGCATGATGAGCATGATTTTGAATACATCGATGGTGTCTTTGAGGCGACAAAGAAGCTTCAAGATATGGGGTACATGTTAGTCCTCGTGACGAACCAATCGGGCATCGCTCGTGGCATGTTCAGTGAAGACCGCTTTTTGTCTTTAACGCAATGGATGGACTGGAATTTTGTCGATCATGGCGTTGAGCTTGATGGGATTTATTACTGCCCGCATCACGCAGAACATGGCGTGGGTAAATACAAAGAAGATTGTGATTGTCGTAAGCCTAAACCCGGTATGTTTATCTCTGCTCGTGATTTCTTAAAAATCGATATGGAAAAATCCATTATGATTGGCGATAAAGCAGAAGATATGATGGCAGCCGAAGCGGCAGGGGTTGGAACGAAAATTTTAGTGAGGACAGGTAAACCAATCACTGAAAAAGGTGAAGCCATTGCCACCGTTGTACTTGATAGTATTAAAAATGTTCCAGATTACGTGCTAGGTGCTTAATGAACAAAAAACTCACTATTCTTGATATTGCCAAACTTTCTGGTGTAGGGAAATCAACCGTTTCACGAGTTATAACCAATGATCCGAAAGTGAAACCTGCAACACGAGCAAAAGTTGAACAAGTAATACAAGAGTCTGGCTATGTTCCATCAAAGTCAGCGCAATTGATGCGAGGTGGGAGTCAAAAAGTGATCGGGGTTATTATCTCTCGCCTCGATTCTCCCTCTGAAAATCGAGCGGTGAGTACGATGCTCGCTGAGCTTTATCGTGCGGGCTATGATGTCGTTATTATGGAGAGCCAGTTCAGTCGGAGTAAAACCAATGAACATTTAGCAGTATTACAAAAGCGTAATGTTGATGGTGTGATTGTATTTGGCTTTACTGATTGTGATGTTGAAGCTCTGAATTTATGGCAAGAAAAAGCCGTCGTTATTGCATTGGATACTCAAGATGTATCTTCGGTCAATTATGACAGCATAGCCGTGATCCAACTGGCCATTTCTCATTTAGAGCTGATGGGTATTAACGATATCGCCTTTATAGGGGTAGATCCTAGTGATCGTTCCACTGGTGAACTACGTTTAAGTGCCTATCTTGATTGGTGCAAGAGAACGAGCGTCGAGCCTAATTATAAGACAGGCCAGCTGCACCATGAAAGTGCTTATGGGTTAGTCGATGACGTGATTACGGAAACAACACAAGCGATTGTCTGTGCGAGTGATACTCTTGCCCTAGGCGTAATCAAACGTCTACAAGAGCTGAAACGTACGGATATTGCGGTGACAGGTGTCGGCGGAAATGATCTGCTTTCTTTTCTTTTTCCGAACATCTATAGCATTGACCCTGGCTACTCTCAAGCTGGAGAAAAGGCAGCTAAGTTGTTGATTGTTCAGCTTTCTGGTGAGGGTGGTATCACACATGTAACCCAAAAGCCTGTTGTTTAAAGCAGGCTTGTAACCCTTTTAAATAATGACTATTCATCCATGATTTTAAAGGAAGTTACCCTAAATCGTGCCGTGAAACTCACCATTGATTCCTATCTATTTAAGCTATTGTTTATTCATTTAAAATAAAATATTGTGTGATCTCTTTCAATTAATGGGAATGTTCCCATTTAAAGATTCTATTGATCTGTGCAATATACTCACATTGGTGTTTGGGAATGTTCCCATCGTGATAGGTATGAAAGTAGAGCTTGTTTGCGGGCACAGCCTTACTAACGTGCAGAATTCAGGAATAGAAATAGGGTGGATAGTTATGAGTAAAATAGCGAGACAAGACGTTGAGCGTCTTATACAGCTTGTCGGAGGGAATGATAACATTGCTAGTGTTAGTCATTGTCTCACTCGGTTGCGCTTTGTATTAAATGATACGGATCTTGCAAATAAGCAGGAACTAGAATCAATGCGCTTGGTGAAAGGCTGTTTTACTAATGCAGGACAATTTCAGGTTGTTATCGGTACTGAAGTTGATGAGGTTTACGCTATTCTCATTGAATTATCAGGCAAAAGTGAAGCGTCAAAAGATGAGTCTAAGCTCGCTGCTCGTCAGAACATGAATATATTAGAGCGCGGAATTTCCCATTTAGCAGAAATTTTTGTTCCGCTTTTGCCCGCAATTATTACGGGTGGTTTGATTTTAGGTTTCCGAAATGTGATTGGTGACATTCGCATGTTCGACGGAAAAACCCTTGTTGAAATCAGTCAATTCTGGGCAACCGTACACTCATTCTTATGGTTGATTGGTGAGGCAATCTTCTTCTTCCTTCCTGTTGGTGTTTGTTGGTCTACCGTTAAGAAGTTAGGTGGAACACCAATTCTTGGTATCACGCTTGGGGTTACCTTAGTCTCGCCTCAATTAATGAATGCTTACATGATCGGTAAACAAGTGCCAGAAGTCTGGGATTTTGGGCTGTTCGTAATTGAGAAGGTAGGCTATCAGGCTCAAGTGATCCCTGCAATGTTAGCCGGTGTAGCATTAGCCTTTATTGAAACTAACTTAAAACGTATTGTACCTGCCTACTTGTACTTGGTGGTGGTGCCATTTGTCTCCATTATTCTTTCCGTCATTTTAGCTCATGCTTTCATTGGTCCCTTCGGACGTGTGTTAGGTGATGGCGTTGCTTTTGCGGCAAAAGCGGCAATGACAGGAGATTTTGCGGTGATTGGTTCCATTATCTTCGGTTTCTTGTATGCACCGTTAGTCATTACCGGGATCCATCACACCACGAACGCTGTCGACCTTCAATTAATGCAAGACTTAGGTGGCACGCCAATTTGGCCTCTAATTGCTTTGTCTAATATTGCTCAGGCATCAGCTGTAGTGGGTATTATTATTCTGAGTAAGAAAGAGGGCGAACGTGATATCTCTATTCCTGCCGCTATCTCTGCTTACCTAGGGGTAACGGAACCTGCGATGTACGGTATCAACTTAAAATATAAGTTCCCAATGCTTAGCGCGATGATCGGTAGCGCAGCGGCGGCGGCGATTTGTGGCAGCGCTGGCGTTATGGCGAACGGTATCGGTGTTGGTGGTCTGCCCGGTATTCTGTCTATTCAACCTCAGTACTGGACAGTTTACTTAATAGCGATGCTGGTGGCGATTGTTGTACCTGTGGCGTTAACACTACTCAGCTACAAGCGAGCACAAGCGAAAGGTGAGTTAACTGCCGTTAACGGATAATAGATTTTGGAGTGATGCTTTTGTCACTCCGTTTTTGATTTTTAGTAAGAGTAAGTCGAGATGATGATTCAAAAGAAAGATGCGTTGTGGTGGAAAACAGCAACCATTTATCAAATTTACCCAAAAAGTTTTTGCGACAGTGGTGCTCAAGGTTCTGGTGACATTAAAGGCATTATTTCAAAATTAGATTATCTGAAAACATTGGGTATTGAGGCAATCTGGTTAACGCCAGTCTACGAATCACCGATGATCGACAATGGTTATGATATTTCAGATTATTACGCGATAAATCCAGAATTTGGAACCATGGAAGATTTTGAACGTCTGCTGTCGGAAGCTCACCAGCGCGGCATTCGAATTATCATGGATATTGTCGTGAACCATACCTCAACGGCTCATGCTTGGTTTCAGTCAGCTCTGGGTGACAAAACAAGTCCATATCGTGATTATTATATTTGGAAAGATCCAGTAAACGGAGGTACTCCAACGAACTGGCAGTCTAAATTTGGTGGAAATGCATGGGAGATGGATGAGGCGACAGGCCAATACTACTTACATCTTTTTGCAAAAGAGCAAGCCGATTTAAATTGGGAGAATCCACAAGTTCGAGATGAAGTGAAAAAAGTCATCAGTTATTGGGCTGAAAAAGGGGTGGATGGTTTCCGGCTAGATGTGATCAACCTGATCTCTAAACAGCAAGACTTCCTTAATGATGAGATTGGAGATGGGCGACGTTTTTATACTGACGGCCCACGAGTTCACGAATACCTGCAAGAGATCAGCGAAGCGGTTTTCCAGAAATACGGGAGTGTCTCGGTTGGTGAAATGTCTTCAACGACGTTAGAGCATTGCCAGCAGTACTCAAGTACGGATAACAAAGAGTTGTCTATGGTGTTCAATTTTCATCATTTAAAAGTGGATTATACGAATGGTGACAAATGGACAAAAGCGCCATTTGATTTTGTTCAGCTGAAATCAATTTTCAATCATTGGCAGACAGGCTTGAACGGCAAAGGTTGGGGGGCGTTATTTTGGTGTAACCATGATCAACCTAGAGTTGTAAGCCGACTGGGTGATGATAAGCAATATCGAGTTGAATCTGCCAAAATGCTTGCCGCGTCTTTGCACATGATGCAAGGAACCCCTTACATCTATCAAGGTGAAGAGATCGGCATGACTAACCCTCATTATACAGATATCAGCCAATATCAGGATGTTGAGAGCACTAACATGTACGACATTATGGTGAACCAACAAGGGGTGGAACATCTGGATATGATGGCGATCTTAGCGCAAAAATCCCGCGATAACTCACGAGCGCCAATGCAATGGAACCGAGAAAAACAAGCTGGCTTTACGGCGGGAACACCTTGGTTGGAAGTGGCGAAAAACTATCAAGAGATTAATGCACAATCGGCCGTCGCTGATGAACATTCAGTCTTTCACTTCTACCGTAAGTTAATAGGTTTAAGAAAAGAGTTCGATGTGATTACCAATGGCGATTATGTGGATCTCTTTCCTGAGCATCCGCAAGTTTTTGGTTATCGACGTCAGACCAGCACGCAAACACTTATTTGCTTAAATAACTATTACGCGACGGAAGCAGAGGTTGAGCTTGACCCTCATCTTAATTTGAATAAAGGGAAATTCATTTTAAATAACTATATGGCCAGTGAACAGCAAGTGTTGACGCACCATCAAGAGCTAAAAGCATATGAAACAAAAGTGATTCTGATAGAGCATTAATTACCCCCACAACTGCTCAAAACGGGTGAACCTATTTAAAAGAATAGGAGATCCAAAAAATAAGGCTTTGGTATTGAACCAAAGCCTTATTTTGTATTTATTGCTTATTGCTTATTGCTTATTGCTTATTGCTTATTGCTTATTGCGTGGAATTAGCTTTTTTGTGCGTACTTCACTGTGTAGCGTGTTGGTTTGTGGTTCATTGCTAATACGACATTAAGCGCGACAGCTCCTAGTACAGAGACTGCAATGACTTCTGGAGCAACGAAGAAGCAAGATGTGAAAAGAATACAGCAATCGATAGCGAGCTGAGTCTTACCGACTGAAATCCCAAACTTGTCTTGAATGACCAAGCAAAGTACATTGAAACCACCTAAGCTTGAGCGGTGTCTGAATAGAATCAACATGCCTAATCCCATCAGTAATCCCCCTGCAATCGCACAGTAAATGATGTTCATTGTGTCGAGTGAGATCACTAAATATAGATGATCGGCAAAAACTGAAACTAACGCGCCAGAAATAGCACTATTTATCGCAAATCGATGTCCGAAACGTCGCCAAGCGAGAATGTAGAAAGGGCAGTTTGCCACAAAATACAGTATGCCAAATGACAGAGGAATGAACTGGGTTAATAATAGTGCTAGTCCTGTTGTGCCGCCGGTTAAAAGGTTCGCGGCCTGAAGGAAGAAAACACCCTGAGCAACTAAAAAGGTGCCTGTCAGTATTGCCATCCAATCTTCTTTACGTGAGTGTTTTTCCATCATTCTTATTTTTAACTGCTTAATAATGGCGTGCATAGTAGAGAAAAGATGATCTTTTCGGTAGCTTGAGAGGTTAAATTAAGGTAAACCTATGTAATCTGCGTTTTACAGGGTGTAAAACGTGAAATTGACACTCAATGTAATGACTCATGCGTGAAGTCGTTTCAGTATGAGGAGCGTTGAATGTCATTATGAAAAAACTGCATGATAAATTTTGCATTTACTCTTTATGACCTAGATCAAATTATGTAGAATGCATTTCATCAAAAACGGTTACGAAAACGTTTGCTTTCGGTCGTTGAGTGGTTTTTTTGAAACTTTCAGTACAATCTGAGTCAGGAGATACAGATGCTTAAGCGTGACATGAACATTGCTGATTACGATGCGGATCTATTCGCAGCAATCCAAGAAGAGACGATTCGTCAAGAAGAACACATCGAGCTAATCGCTTCAGAAAACTACACAAGCCCACGTGTAATGGAAGCTCAAGGTTCTCAACTTACTAACAAATACGCTGAAGGTTACCCTGGCAAGCGTTACTACGGCGGCTGTGAGTTCGTTGACAAAGTTGAAACGCTAGCAATTGAACGAGCATGTGAACTATTTGGTGCAGAGTACGCGAACGTACAACCTCACTCAGGCTCTCAAGCAAATAACGCTGTATACATGGCTCTACTGAATGCTGGTGATACCGTTTTAGGCATGAGCCTTGCTCACGGTGGTCACTTGACTCATGGTTCGCCTGTAAACTTCTCAGGTAAGCTTTACAACATCATTCCTTACGGTATCGATGAAGCAGGTCAGATCAATTACGAAGAGATGGAAGCGCTTGCGATTGAGCACAAACCTAAGATGATCATCGGTGGTTTCTCGGCTTACTCTCAAATTTGTGATTGGGCGCGTATGCGTGAAATCGCGGACAAAGTTGGTGCTTACTTCTTCGTTGATATGGCTCACGTTGCAGGTCTTATTGCTGCTGGCGTTTATCCAAACCCTGTACCTCATGCTCATGTTGTTACAACAACAACGCACAAAACCCTTGCTGGTCCTCGTGGCGGTCTTATTCTTTCTAATGAAGGCGAAGACTTATACAAGAAGCTAAACTCTGCGGTATTCCCTGGTGGTCAAGGCGGCCCTCTAATGCACGTTATCGCGGGTAAAGCGGTAGCGTTCAAAGAAGCTCTAGAACCAGAATTCAAAGAATACCAAACACGTGTGGTTGCTAATGCAAAAGCAATGGTTGCAGAATTCCTAGCTCGTGGTTACAACATCGTTTCAGGTTCAACAGAGAACCACCTGTTCCTTGTCGACCTAATCGATAAAGACATCACAGGTAAAGAAGCGGATGCAGCACTTGGTTCTGCGAACATAACAGTGAACAAGAACTCAGTACCAAATGATCCTCGCAGCCCATTCGTTACTTCTGGTATTCGTATCGGTTCTCCTTCTATCACTCGTCGCGGTTTCTCAGAAGCAGACGCGAAAGAGTTAGCGGGTTGGATGTGTGACATCCTAGATAACATGGGCGATGAGTCCGTTATCGAAGCGACGAAAGCTAAGGTATTAGAGATTTGTAAGCGATTACCTGTTTACGCATAATCGAATGTCTAGAATAAAGAAAAAGGAACGGTAATCGTTCCTTTTTTTGTGCGTGCTATATTTGTAGAAAATTGAAAACTAAATGCTAAGAGCAGGAGAAAAGGTGATAGGCATAAAAAAAGTTGATGGGTAAACATCAACTTTTTAGATCGGATTCGTCTAGCAGGGAGAAGTGACTATTCACTGTCTCTCGTCCTCGGAACTATTTAATTTCCATGCCTTGAGCTTGTAAATCTGCATGGTAAGAAGAACGAACAAATGGCCCACATGCAGCATGAGTAAAGCCCAGATCGAGAGCGATCTCTTTTAGCTCATCAAACTCAGATGGTGGCACGTAACGCTCCACTGGTAAGTGGTGGCGGCTCGGTGCTAGGTATTGACCTAGAGTTAACATGGTTACACCGTGCTCTCGAAGGTCTTTCAGTACTTGAACGATCTCTTCTTTGGTTTCACCAAGTCCCATCATAACACCCGATTTAGTCGGGATATCTGGATGCTGTTCTTTGAATTTCTTCAATAGGTTGAGTGACCATTTATAGTTCGCACCTGGGCGAGCTTTACGGTACAAGCGTGGTGCTGTTTCTAGGTTGTGGTTAAAGACATCTGGCGGATTGTCTTTAAGTAATTCAAGAGCAGTATCCATACGGCCACGGAAATCAGGAACCAAGGTTTCGATTCTGATCTCTGGGTTTAATGCGCGAATTTCACGGTTACAATCTGCAAAGTGTTGTGCGCCGCCATCACGTAGGTCATCACGGTCAACTGAAGTGATCACCACGTATTTAAGCTGCATATCCTGAATGGTTTTCGCCAATTTTTGTGGCTCATTCGTTTCTGGTGCAATTGGACGCCCATGAGCAACATCGCAGAATGGACAACGGCGAGTACAGATCGCGCCTAAAATCATAAAGGTCGCGGTGCCGTGGTTGAAGCATTCTGCGAGGTTTGGACAAGATGCCTCTTCACACACCGAGTGAAGTTTGTTTTTACGCAGAGCCGATTTGATATCTTGAATACGTTTACTGTCAGAAGGAAGTTTGATCTTCATCCATTCAGGTTTACGCAGTACTTCTTTTTGCTCGGTTGGCATATTCTTAACGGGAATTAAGGCCATCTTTTCAGCGTCACGGTATTTAACGCCTTTTTCCATTTGGATAGGTTTGCTCATGATTTTATGCTTCTGCTGTAATGTTACTTTCGGCTTGGATATCCACTTGGTCGTAATCAAGTAGAGCCACAAGCTCTTGTATTAGTTGTTGTTCTACGGGTTCTAGGCTTTCTGGACCACCAAATTGACTCACCTGAACCATTTCCATACCTTCATAACCACATGGGTTAATACGCAGGAAAGGGGATAAGTCCATATTGACGTTGAGAGCCAGTCCATGGAATGAACAGCCTTTACGGATGCGAAGTCCAAGCGAACATATTTTCTTACCATCGACGTAGACACCAGGGGCGTCGGGTCTGGCGGCTGAATCAATATTGTATGCTTTTAGCGTATTAATTACGAGATTCTCAATGTGCGTAACGAGATCTCGCACCCCGAATTTTTTCCTGCGAATATTTATTAGAAAATAAACAACAAGTTGGCCGGGGCCATGGTAAGTCACTTGCCCGCCACGATCGCTTTGTACTATCGGAATATCGCCTGGATTTAAGACATGCTCTGCTTTGCCCGCTTGCCCTTGAGTAAACACCGGGTTATGTTCAACCAGCCAAATTTCATCGACTGAATTTTCGTCACGAGTATCGGTAAAATCATGCATGGCTTTCCAGACTGGTTCATAATCTTGTCTGCCTAACTTTTTAACGATCAGTTGATTGTGCAAACCGCGTTCCCTCAAGGATTAATAAAGTGTTTTCATTATAAACTCGAAAAGCATTTCTCACTACCGGAAATCCGTATCAATTAACAGATGTTGGTAGTAATCGTTACAACTGGTTTTAAATACTGTTACGTTTCAGTCGTCTGCTAGATAAGAAACTTATGTCTAGATAGCAAAACAGCGACTATTGAGCCGCTGTTTGATGTTTTTGTTCGGAATCTGGTGATATACCGAATTACAGAACCATACGTACGATATCAATCTCGCCTAACTCTTTGTATAGAGTTTCGACTTGTTCGATAGAGGTCGCCGTAATATTAATGGACACTGAGTTATAAGTACCTTTACCACTAGGTTTTACTGTTGGGCAGTAATCTCCTGGTGCATGGCGTTGGATAACTTCTAAAACCAACTCAGGCAGTTCTGGTTTAGCATAACCCATTACTTTGTACGTAAACGAACAAGGAAATTCCAGTAGGTCTTTTAGTTTAGCATCAGAATTAATGTTCATGTTTGACTCCAAGTTGGAAAGCAATTTTCGATAACAAGGGCGGGATATTACTGGCAATGAGGTTGGAACTCAAGAATAACAAAAGCCGCATTTAGCGGCTTTTGTTATTAGAAAGAACAAATTCTAAGTTAGAACAAGCCCTTTAGCAGTAATACGATGTAATCCCATAAGCGGCTAAATAGGCTGCCTTGCTCTACATTTTCAAGTGCAAGCAGTGGGTATTCAGCGACATCTTCACCATCAACTTGGTAGAAAAGTTTACCAACAACATCACCTTTACTGATTGGCGCTTCAAGCTCTTTCTCTAGAACAAAGCTCGCTTTTAGGTTCTTCGCTTGGCCGCGAGGTAAAGTTACATATGTATCTGTATCTACACCAAGAGCAACGGTATCTTTGTCACCCATCCAAATTTTCTCTTCAACAAACGTTTCACCAGCCGTGTGCGGTGCGACTGTTTCGAAGAAGCGGAAGCCGTAACCCAGTAATTTCTTACTTTCAGATTTACGAGCGTTGGCATTTTTGGTTCCCATCACAACGGCAACAAGGCGCATTTTACCTTCCGTTGCTGAGCTAACTAAGCTGTAACCAGCATTACTTGTGTGGCCAGTTTTAATGCCGTCCACATTCATGCTTTTATCCCAAAGAAGGCCATTACGGTTGTATTGAGTAATACCGTTGTAGGTGAACTTCTTCTCAGAGTAGATTCGGTACTCTGCTGGCACATCACGAATAAGCGCTTGGCCAAGTAAAGCCATATCGTAAGGTGTTGAGTATAAATTAGGGTTGTCTAGGCCGTGCACGTTAGCAAAATGCGTATCTGTCATGCCAATTGAGCTTGCCCAAGCATTCATTAAATCGACAAATGAATCTTCAGAACCTGCAATATGTTCAGCCATCGCAACACAGGCATCGTTACCTGATTGGATAATAATGCCGCGATTTAGCTCTTCTACTTTTACCGTTGTGCCAACTTCAATGAACATCTTTGAGGAGTCTGGGAAGTTTTTAGCCCAAGCATTTTGGCTAATAACGACATCATCTTGTAGGCTGATATTTCCGCGATCTAACTCCTGACCAATGACGTAGCTGGTCATCATTTTGGTTAAGCTCGCTGGAGACAGTTTGGTGTTCATCTCTTTTTGCGCGAGAACTTTCCCTGAATGGAAGTCCATTAGAACAAAACCCTTCGCTGCGATTTGCGGAGCGTCAGGTACGACAATAGGAGCGGCAAACGCTGAAAATGCGATAGAGGCAGAAAGCGCGACCGATGAAGTTAAAATAGATGTAACGATTTTTTTAGTTTTGTTCATTTTGGGTGCAATTCTTTGGTTAACTGTCGGTATCTTAACAGAATCATTCTGGCAAGTCAGAAATGGTAACACTAGAAGCAGTGCTACTCATTGTCAATAGTGTTACTCATTGTTAATTTTGGCGTATGCTTTTTGATAAAAGCGGATGAATAGCCCAACATTTTAACTTGTTCTAAAGTTGTCTGCGTCAGAGCGTAGTCATTAAATGGGCCAAGGAACACTCGGTGCTGTTGCTCTGTACTCTCAAGAAAACTAGCAACTGATAGTTTTTGACCTAATTCATCCGCTAAAGTTCGGGTACGTTCAGGATGTTTTGAAGTGGCAACTTGAATAATGTACTTAGGCAGTAGCTTATTGGCTTGTTCGCCTACTGGTTTATCGATATTGATCACTTCAATCTCGACACTTGCTGTCCCTGTTTTAACGACATCGAGTTTATAAGCGGCGGCATAGCTAAGATCTATGATTCGACCTTCATGAAAAGGACCACGATCATTGACTCGAACAACGGCTGATTTTCCATTATCCGTATTGGTGACTTTAACATAGCTCGGAATCGGTAGCGTTTTATGGGCGGCAGACATGGAATACATGTCATAAATCTCACCATTTGAAGTTAGGTGCCCGTGAAACTTCTCTCCGTACCAAGAGGCTTTTCCTTGCTGTTTAAACTCATTGGTATTTTTGATTATTTTGTAATCTTTCCCTCTGAGTGTGTAGTCCGTATTCCCTCCTAGACTGTAAGGTTCATATTTTGGATGTGCATCTTCAATATGGTCAACAGTCAGTGGGGCATCAGGGGCAATATCATTATCTATTGAGTAGCGGCTAGCATCCTCTTTAGTTGAGGTACACCCAACTAAAACGGTGCCAAATAGAGCGAAAATGAAACAGCTGCGCATGGTCATAATTTATGTTGCCTTTGAGAATGCTTTTCTATGTGTATGGATCGACATTAACATACCGAAACCTGCCATAAGTGTCACCATAGAGGTTCCACCATAGCTTATCAGGGGCAGTGGTACACCAACTACGGGAAGAATGCCGCTCACCATGCCTATATTTACGAAAACATAGACAAAGAAACTGAGAACGATACTACCAGCCATCATTCTCCCAAAAGCGGTTTGAGCTTGGCTCGCTAAGAATAGCCCACGACCGATGATAAATAGATAAAGCGTTAATAGGAGTAAAATACCTATCATGCCCCATTCTTCTGCGATGACTGCAAAGATAAAGTCAGTATGTCGCTCTGGAAGGAACTCCAATTGTGATTGAGTACCTTGCAACCACCCTTTGCCTGAGATGCCACCTGATCCGATTGCGATTTTACTTTGAATAATGTGGTAACCCGCTCCGAGAGGATCAGATTCCGGATCAAAGAGTGTTCTTACGCGAACCTTCTGATATTCACGCATCAAAAAGAACCACAGGATAGGGATAAAACAACCTAAGGCTGTTGCGGCAGCTGCGATGATCTTCCAACTAATACCAGCCAGAAAGATCACAAAAATGCCAGAAGCAGCAATGAGGATTGAGGTTCCTAAGTCCGGCTGTTTTGCAATCAAAATAGTGGGAAGAAATACCATCACTAATGATATTACGAGCGTTTGAAAGGTCGGTGGGAGCGATCGCTTACCGATAAAGCGAGCGACCATTAATGGTACTGCAAGTTTGAGTAATTCTGATGGTTGGAATCGAACAAAGCCTAGGTTAAGCCAGCGTTGTGCCCCTTTTGAAGCCTCACCAAAAAACAGTACGCCTAGCAGTAGAACCACGCCACTGACAAAAAGTAAGGGCGCAAGCGTTTCATAGGTTCTCGGAGAGATCTGCGCTAAAAAAAGCATAACCCCTAAGGCTAAAGCCATACGCATCGCTTGGCGATCCATCATCGCCAGGCTCTGACCACTGGCGCTATACATCACAATGAGACCAAACCCCATAAGCACAAGTAAGCCAAGAAGGAGAGGCAAATCAATGTGGAAGCGCTCAAATAAAATTCGATTGCGACCGGTTGATGGATCCAGTTTCATTACTTGTTAGCCTCTTTCGAATTGAGAATGACATGGTCGAAAATTTTGCGAACCACAGGCCCACCATTGCTTGAACCACCGCCTGCATTTTCAAGAACTAGGGTCACGATCAATTGTGGATCATCAACTGGGGCAAAACCGGTAAATAATGCGTGATCGCGTAAATGTTCCGCGAGCTCATCTGCGTTGTACTCTTGATCTTCTTTAAGGCCGAATACTTGTGCGGTCCCCGATTTTCCCGCAGACACATAAGACATTTTTTGAAATGAGCGTCTTGCTGTTCCCTTTTTGCCGTGATTCACTCGGCGCATCCCATCTTTTGCGATATCCCAATAACGAGTAGGCACGTTAGTGATAGGCGGGTAAGTCACGATCTCAGAAAGTTGTTGAGAAGAAAATTCGCCGCCATTCTCAATGGTTGAACGCAGTAGGTGAGGAGCTGTCACTTGGCCATCATTCACCAATACTGATGTTGCCTTGGCAATTTGCATCGGTGTTGCCGTCCAATAACCTTGGCCAATACCAACAGGAATAGTATCACCTTGATACCATGGTGTTCTGTGTCTGCCCATTTTCCAGTCTCGGGTTGGCATATTGGCTTTGCTCTCTTCGTTGATATCAATGCCAGTGTAATCACCAAAGCCAAACATCATCATCCAACGAGATAGGCGGTCGATCCCCAGATCAAACGCGATTTGATAGAAAAAGGTATCCACAGACTCTTCAATTGCTTTGGAGATGTTAACTTTGCCATGTCCCCAGCGAAGCCAGTCTCTGAAAGGTTTGGTTTTTGAGTTGGGTATTTTCCAATAACCGGGATCGTTACGTGTTGTACTTGGTGTAATAACCCCTTCCTCTAATGCCGCGACAGCAATAAAGGGCTTAATGGTTGATGCTGGTGGGTAAATACCGAGTGTGGCTCTATTTACCAGTGGGCGGTCTGGGTTGTTGAGTAGTGCGTTATAACCTTTCACCGATATTCCATGCACAAATGCATTGGGGTCATAACTTGGGCTAGAGACCATCGCAAGTACGCCATTGTCTTTCGGATCCAGAACAACGGCAGAGCCTCGGCGTCCATCTAATAATTTAGTGACGTACTGTTGTAGCTTAATATCTAAATTAAGAACAATATCTTTCCCTGGCACAGGAGGAACATATTTTAGAGTTCGGATAATTCGCCCGCGGCTATTGACTTCCACTTCTTGGTAGCCGGCAATCCCATGTAAGACATCTTCGTAATAGCTTTCGATGCCCAATTTCCCGATATCACGGGTTGCTTGATAATTGGAGTCTTTCTCTTCTCGAATCAGTTTCTGCATATCGCGGTCATTGATGCGAGACACGTAACCAATAACGTGAGTAAGTTCTCTTCCAAAAGGGTAGAAACGCTTTAGTGTTGCAGTCACTTCAACCCCAGGGTATTTGTGCTGATTAACTGCAAAGATTGCGACTTGTTCTTCTGTTAACTGAGTTAATAACGGGACCGACTTAAAACGGCGAGCGCGTCTTTTCTCTTTTTTGAAGCGAGCCACTCGTTCTGGAGAGATCTCTAAAATTGCTCGAAGACGTTCAATCGTCTCATCGATGTTTTTAATTTTTTCAGAGGTGAGTTCTAAATTATAAACAGGGCGATTTTCGGCAAGTAATACACCATTACGATCATAAATCAGGCCACGGTTGGGCGCGATAGGAACGACTTTAATGCGATTGTCGTTAGAGCGAGTTTTATAATCTTGGTATTGGTTGACTTGGATGTTGTATAGGTTTGCAATGAGAAGCCCCATCATCACAATAATACCAATAAATGATACAACAGCACGGCTAGAAAATAGCCGTGCTTCTGCTTTGTAATCTCGTATTTGGCTACGTCTGCGTAACATTACAAATTATTCTCGGTGGTACGGATGATTAGTTGTAATACTCCATGCTCGATATAAGCTTTCAGCCATAACGATTCGAACAAGGGGGTGAGGAAGTGTGAGTGCAGATAAAGACCAACTCTGCTCAGCTGCCGCTTTACAAGCTGGTGCTAACCCTTCAGGTCCACCAATTAGGATAGAGACATCACGAGCGTCTAACTTCCAACTCTCTAATTGACCAGCTAGCTGTTCGGTATCCCATTTCTTACCTGGGATATCGAGCGTAACAATGCGGTTGCCTTTAGGTACGGCAGCCAACATCGCTTCCCCTTCCTTTTGCAGAATACGAGCAATATCAGCGTTCTTTCCGCGCTTGCCTGCTGTAATCTCAATTAAATCGAGTGGCATGTCATGTGGGAATCGACGACGATATTCTTGAAAGCCTTCCTCTACCCACTTGGGCATCTTTGTTCCGACTGCGATTAATTGAATTTTCAAAAGACTAGCTCCACAACTTTTCTAGTTGGTAAAGCTCACGGTGTTCCTCTTGCATCACATGTAACATGCTTGTGCCTAAATCTAGAACGACCCATTCACCTTCTTGCTCACCGCTAATCGCGATAGGTTCAATACCTGATTTTTTCATTTCATCGGCTACATGTTCTGCGATAGAAGCGACATGGCGCTTAGAAGTGCCCGTACAAACAATCATGTAATCTGTGATGTTTGATTTTCCTTCTACATTAATCGTAACAATGTTTTCTGCTTTCATGTCGTCAGCTTTATCAGCTAAGAAGTTGTTCAATTCTGCTTGTAACACGGTGTGTTCCTCTGGGGCTTAGATATAAGCTTTAAATAAAATGGTAAAAATGAAATTCATTTCGCGGGCAGTGTATACCACGATTTTAGTTGTGAAAAGCGGTCGAGAACGGTATCTCATGCTCAGGCTTACATACTTCTAGGCTTAACTGTATCAATTGCGGCCAAGGTGAATGTTCATATTGCGTTTTTGCTGTGAGCTCTATTTGAGTCAGCAAAATGAGCAGTCGATGAATCTTCGCTACAGATAAACGTTGAAGCGCGGCATTATAAAACGGTCGCTTTGATTGCCATATTCTATTTTTTTCAAAGACTTGAGCCATATTCATCAGCTTCGATTGTTGATGCATTCTAAGCAGTAGGCTGAACTCTTTTTGAATGCTTCGAAGTAGAATGACCGTTTCGACACCTTCAGCTTCAAGCTGACGTAATATCCGTTGAGCCCGATTAGCTTTGCCTATTAATAGGGCGTCGATCCAATGAAAAGTCGTAAAATGATTGTGTCTGCTTAAGGCTTCTTCTAAGCGAACGAGCGTAAGTTGTCCGTCAGGGTAGAGTAGAACCAATTTTTCTAAGCTCTGAGCCAGTGCAAATAAGTTACCTTCATGCCACTGAGCAAGCATTTGTAGTGCTTCTGGATCTGGCTTTAAGCCTAGTTTTCGACAACGAGCTTGAACAAACTGTGGCAGACGCTGGATGTCTGGTGTTAAGCAGCTGACCCAGTCACCCTGTGCAGAGAGGGCTTTGAACCATTTGGCATTTTCTTGCGCTTTCGTCAGTTTGCTGCCGACAAGGATCAGTAGAATATCGCCATGAAGCAAGCTTGATAGTGCGAGCAACTCTTTTGCTATTACCGCATTTACGCCTGATTCCGGAAGCTCTAATTCAATAATTTGGCGAGAAGAAAATAAGCTAAGAGCTTGGCAGCAATCCGCAACTTGATTCCAATCCAAACTGTTATCAATTGAAAATCGATGTTTTTCATCGAACCCTTGCTCTTTAGCGATATGTTGAATCGCTTCGCGGCTTTCTTGAAGCAGTAATGGTTCATTTCCAAATAGCAAATAGACGTTCTGAAGTTGACGGCTAAGGTGCTCGGTTAATTTGTCTGCATAAATGCGCATTATTGATCTTAATTACTGCTTGTTGATTGGTTATTGCTATTAGGCAAGCTTGACGTCGCGATATCACGAGATTTTTTCAGTTCAGCTTCACTGATTTGAGCCCGAGTTCGAGCAAGCTGACGGATGATTTGAGCGGCAGCCTGTGTACGCATTTCACTTTCAATGACATCTCGTTCAACCGATTTTGCTAGGGCCGTTAATGGGTTGTCTAAGTAATTACGATTAACGGTAGTGGAAAAAACGTCTGAACCAATAGTTGGCAGAGTCACTCGATAAGAGACTTTATAGGTCAGCTCTTTCTCTGCTGCTTGGCTGTTTTGGTATAGAGAAAGAGTCCGTTCATCGATGGTTTCATCGAGGAGGTGAATATTGGGAGTGGTGCTCGATGGTGTTACAAGAGTGATGTTGTTGAGTTTTAGTTGATCTTTGACCTCACGAGTTAACTCATTGTATTGGTCGAAGCTGGTTAGTGAGAGTGTTGCAAGCTCTTGTGGAATGGTGTATTCGCCACGTAAGTGAAAGCCACATGCACTGACTAAACTAGTAAGTAAGACAACAAGTGAAATCTTCATTGACGGTAGGGAAAATAGGCGCATTGTTTGATGGCTCTCATATAGTGGAATACTTATCTCAGCCCACTGTTGTGATAATGGAATAGGTTGAGATAAATAGTGGGTTAGTTATAAATAATAAACAGGACAGTAATGGCTGTCCTGTTTAGAGACAGACTAACTACAAAATAGTTCGTAATTAATCTGCCATATTAAATTAACGTCGCAATCTTAGTTAGCAACGATATTTAGAAGCTTACCTGGTACGAAAATAACTTTACGAATCGTTAGGCCATCTAGGAACTTCTTAGCGTTCTCATCGTTTAGACCAAGTTCACGAACTTGTTCTTCTGTTGCGTCAGCTGCAACTGTTAGTTTCGCACGTAGCTTACCGTTGATCATGACAACGATCGTTTTCTCGTCTTCAACAAGTGCTTTCTCGTCAAATGTTGGCCATGTTGCTGAGTCTACGTTTGATTCACCAAGTGCAATCCACATTTCGTAAGAGATGTGTGGAGTCATTGGGTAAAGCATGCGAACTACTGCTTTAAGCGCTTCATCAAGGATTGCACGATCTTGTACTGATTCTTGAGGTGCTTTCGCAAGCTTGTTCATCAGTTCCATGATTGCCGCAATCGCAGTGTTGAACGTTTGGCGACGGCCAATATCGTCTGTCACTTTCGCGATAGTTTTGTGGATATCACGACGAAGTGCTTTTTGGTCACCAGATAGCGCAGAAGCGTCAACAGATTCAGCTGCACCCTTAGCAGAATGAGCGTGAACCAACTTCCAAACACGCTTAAGGAAGCGGTTTGCGCCTTCAACACCAGACTCTTGCCACTCAAGCGTCATGTCAGCAGGTGATGCAAACATCATGAATAGACGTACTGTATCTGCGCCGTACTTGTCTACCATCTCTTGCGGGTCGATACCGTTGTTTTTCGACTTAGACATTTTGATCATGCCTGAGTGTTCTACGTTACGACCTTCGTTATCAACCGCTGTTTCAATGCGACCTTTACCATCACGCTCGATAGTCACGTCAGTTGGAGCAATCCACTCTTTCGTGCCTTTCTCGTTGGTGTGGTAGAACGCATCAGCCAGAACCATGCCTTGACATAGTAGTTGCTTGAACGGTTCGTCAGACGTCACATAACCCGCATCACGTAGAAGCTTATGGAAGAAACGAGAGTAAAGCAGGTGCATACAAGCGTGTTCAATACCACCAACGTATTGGTCAACTGGCAACCAGTAGTTTGTTTTTTCTGGGTCTAAAATGTCGTCAGCTTGTGGTGAACAGTAACGTGCGTAGTACCATGAAGATTCCATGAACGTATCGAACGTATCAGTTTCACGTAGCGCAGGTTCGCCATTGAATGTGGTTTCAGCCCAAGACTTGTCAGCTTTGATTGGGCTAGTTACGCCATCCATAACTACATCTTCAGGAAGAATCACTGGCAGTTGGTCTGCTGGTACTGGGTGAACTTCACCGTCTTCAGTGGTTACCATTGGGATTGGAGCACCCCAGTAACGTTGACGAGATACACCCCAGTCACGTAGACGGAAGTTTACTGTCTTCTTACCTTTGCCTTCAGCTTCTAGCTTCGCAGCGATTGCATCGAACGCTTCTTGGAACGCTAGGCCATCGAATTCACCAGAATCGAACAGTACACCTTTTTCAGTGTAAGCTGCTTCAGACACATCTAACTCAGAACCGTCTTCAGGCTTGATTACTGGAATGATATCAATGCCGTACTTAGTTGCGAATTCATAGTCACGTTGATCGTGAGCAGGAACCGCCATTACCGCACCTGTGCCGTAATCCATAAGAACGAAGTTTGCTACGTAAACAGGAACAACACGACCGTTAAGAGGGTGGATAGCTGTTAGGCCAGTATCCATACCTTTCTTTTCCATCGTTGCAAGTTCAGCTTCTGCCACTTTGGTGTTGCGACATTCATCAACGAATGCAGCAAGCTCAGGGTTGTTCTTAGATGCTTTCTCTGCAAGAGGGTGACCTGCAGCGATACCAACGTAAGAAACACCCATTAGCGTGTCTGGACGTGTTGTATACACTTCTAGTGGTGCTTCTTCGCCGTTAACAGCGAAAGATAGCTCAACACCTTCAGAGCGACCGATCCAGTTGCGCTGCATGGTTTTAACCATTTCAGGCCAACCTTCAAGGTTGTCTAGGTCGTCTAGTAGCTCTTGAGCGTACTCAGTGATTTTAATGAACCACTGTGGAATTTTCTTTTGTTCTACTGGAGTGTCACAACGCCAGCAACAACCGTCTTCTACTTGCTCGTTCGCAAGAACAGTTTGGTCGTTTGGACACCAGTTAACAGAAGAAGTCTTTTTGTACACTAGGCCTTTTTCGTAAAGCTTAGTGAAGAACTCTTGTTCCCAGCGGTAGTACTCTGGAGTACAAGTCGCGAATTCACGTTTCCAGTCGTAACCAAAGCCAAGAAGCTTAAGTTGGTTTTTCATGTACTCGATGTTTTCGTAAGTCCACGGTGCTGGAGCGGTTTTGTTTTTTACTGCTGCGTTTTCTGCAGGTAGACCAAATGCATCCCAACCAATAGGTTGCATAACATTTTTGCCTTGCAGTCGTTGGAAACGAGATACCACATCACCGATGGTGTAGTTACGCACGTGACCCATGTGCAGTCGGCCACTTGGGTAAGGGAACATAGAAAGACAGTAGAATTTTTCTTTGTTTGGGTCTTCACTTACAACGAAAGTCTCGCTGTTATCCCAGTGTTGTTGAACCTTTTGTTCAATCTCTTGCGGGTTATATTGTTCTTGCATCGATGGTATCCGGTTATCTTGGAATTTGTGAGTTCGGTTAGAACAGAATCTAGTTGATCGTCATAGAATACCTAAAGGAGCGTAGTACAACAATAGAAATACCTATTCCATTGGTTATCTGTAGGCGAAGAGTTCTACTATGATCAATAGAATGAAGGTAAATTCACGGAGGTGGGGTATGCCAAAGCGTAAAAAAGGTTATGAAGAAGTGCTAGAGGATGTGGTTGAAACTCTCAAACACAGCCCTGATGAGATAGGCAATGTGCTTGAAACCTCGGGCAAAGTTGTTAATGCTGCCAATGATATGACAAAAGATGAGCTCTCATTAGTTTCTGCCTATGTTAAATCTGACTTGAAAGAGTTTGCTGATAATTATGAAGAGAGTAAAAGCGGTCCATTTTATTTGATGATCACCGATACTATCTGGCAGGGGTTACTGGAAATTACCGACCGAACCAAAGTTGAATGGGTCGAGTTATTTAAAGATTTAGAACATCAGGGGCTTTATCAATCAGGAGAGGTGATCGGACTAGGTATTTTGGTCTGTGAAAACTGCGGACATAAAGTGCAATATAGCCACCCAACTATTATTTCAACCTGTTCTCGTTGTGGTAATAACGGGTTTAGTCGCCAAGCGTTAAAACCATAGCGAGGCCAGTTGGCTTTATAGCTAAAAAAAGGAGGTATGATCCACTCATACCTCCTTTTTAATGCCATTACGATAGGGCTTAGATTATTCTTTTCTGAATTTCCAACCTATCACTAAACTTAATAGTACCCAAATATATAGCGGCCAAGTGCCTACCGTTCGATACGGTGTCATGCCATCCGTTGAGGTTAATTCAGTGTTAAGAACCGCGGTTTCAAATTGTGGTGCTAGTTCAATTATCTTTCCTTTGTAATCAGTGACACCTGTGACGCCATTGTTGGTTGAACGTATCAGAGGTTTGCCTAGTTCTAGGGCACGCATTCGCGCAATTTCCATGTGTTGCAAAGGCCCGATAGAGCGGCCAAACCAAGCATCATTCGACAAGGTTAAGATAAAATCGGTCTCTTCGGTTACGTTCTGCCTAACTTGTTCATTGAAGATGATTTCATAACAGAGTGCAGGAGCTAAGTGACGCCCATTTGCCACAATATTCGGTTGCACAAAATCACCGCGACTGAACGAAGACATCGGCAAGTTGAAGAAAGGGGCTAATGGCCTTAATAGAGCTTCTAAAGGAACAAATTCGCCAAATGGTAATAGGTGGTGTTTATGGTAACGCTGATTTACATCATAGCGGTAGTCACCGTAAGGCGTGGTTCCTATTGCTAGTACACTATTGTAATACTTTCGGTTTTCAGCTTGGTTAACCACACCTGTAATGATAGCGCTGCTGTTCATTTTGGCCGCTGAATCTAAGTTGCTTAGAAAGGATGAGACTTCAGATTCAAAAGCCGGGATTGCAGCCTCTGGCCAGATGACGATATCAGCATCCCAATTTTCACGGCTTAGATCGGTGTACTTCATGATGGTCGGCCAGCGTTGACTTGGTAACCATTTTAGCTCTTGATCGATATTACCTTGAATAAGTGCCACCGACGTTGTTTTTTCTGGGTTTGGTGTTACCCAATCGATGTTTCGAATTCCAAAACCTGATGCAAGGATCACCATTGGGATAATTGAGACTGCCCAGCGTTTATGAATGATTGCATAGGCTAAGCTAGATGCAGAAATGACAATTAAAAGAGTCAGTAACTCCACACCTCCAATAGGAGCAAACGGGGCGAGGGGGCCATCAATTTGACTATAACCCAGCCAAAGCCACGGGAAGCCCGTCATTACCCAGCCTCGTAGCCAGTCGAAGACTAACCACAGAGCGGGCAGCACGAGAAAATATCGAGATCGAGATCCGCGCTGTTGAGTATGTGGGAAGAATTTGTTTAAACACCAAGCAAACAAGCCTGAGTAAATGGCTAAATAGCCGACCAGCATTGCCATGAGAAATAGGTTAGCAATGAGTGGCATTCCACCGAAGCCTGCAATGCTGACGTATACCCAACTGATGCCAGCACCAAATTGACCAATTCCCCAAGCGTAACCAATCGCTAATGCACTTTTAGGGCTGCGATTATGAATTAACAGGAAAAAAATGGCAGGGCTGAGAATGGCTAACGGCCAGATTTGATATGGAGCAAAGGCAAGTGTGGTTGTTGCGCCAACAAAAACGGCCGCAAGCGGCCGTAGTAGGCGATGAGTAAGTTTATTATTCATCTAATTATTTTCTATGTTCTCTATATAAAGAAACTAGCGTTACTCTTCGGTAGTCGGAAGAGGCTCTTCATCTGGAATTGTTACCTGCAATTGGACAACTCTTCGATTATCTGCTGCCGTTACCTTAAAGCTATAGCGACCTATTTCGACAATTTCTCCGCGTGAAGGGAGGTGTCCAAAGTTAGTCATAACCAACCCACCTACAGTATCTACTTCTTCATCGCTGAATTGAGTACCAAAAGTGTCATTGAAATCTTCAATTGTGGTTAAAGCTTTAACTGCAAAGGTATGTTTGCTCAGCTTACGGATATCAAGCTCTTCTTCTTCATCGTCGAATTCATCTTCAATTTCGCCAACGATCTCTTCTAAGATATCTTCAATGGTGACTAGGCCAGAAACACCGCCGAATTCATCGACGACAATCGACATGTGATAGCGTTCCTCTCGGAACTCTTTCAATAGTCGATCAACGCGTTTGCTTTCGGGAACAACCACCGCAGGGCGGATCACTTGTTCAATATCGAATGGTGCGCTTCCTGAACCTAAGTACTTAAGTAGGTCCTTCGCTAATAGAATGCCTTCCACATGGTCTTTGTCTTCACTGATCACTGGGTAGCGAGAGTGTTGAGCATCAGTAATCAACGCAATTAATGTATCTAAATCATCAGTGCGTTCTACTGTAACCATTTGCGAACGTGGCAACATGATGTCACGTACTCGCATTTCGGAAATTTCCATTACACCCTCAAGCATGTCGCGGGTGTCGTGGTCAATAAGGTCATTAACTTCAGAATCTCGAATAACATCTACGAGCTCTTGGCGATCTTTTGGATCACCTTGAAATATTTGACCTATGCGTTCTAAGAAGGACTTTCTACTCGGACCTTCAGACTTTTTACTTCCCTCAGAAGTGGGGGGGTTACCTTCGTTCATGATTTCTCAAAAAATAACGCTATCAGATGTGTGATAGCACACATAAAGTAGATCTAAGCTAAATACTTAATACTACTGTTTTTCTGCGATGTACGGGTCGTCATAACCCATAGATTGCATGATTTCTGTTTCGAGACTTTCCATCTCTTCAGCTTCATCGTTCTCGATATGATCATAACCTAGCAGATGCAAGCTACCATGTACAACCATATGCGCCCAGTGTGCCAGTAGAGGCTTACTTTGCTCTTCTGCTTCTTTTTCGACAACTTGGCGGCAAATGATGAGATCACCTAAGAGATCGATTTCGATACCCGGAGGCGCTTCAAAAGGAAAAGATAACACATTCGTTGGTTTATCTTTGCCACGGTAGTCATAATTTAGCTGGTGGCTTTCTTGTTCATCCACAATGCGAACCGTTAATTCAGCTTGAGGTTGAAATTGAGTGATGGTTTTGTCTAACCATCCCTGAATATCTTTCTCGCTTGGAAGGCCGCTTTCATTTTCGACCGCTAATTGTAGATCTAGTTCGATTGACATTGGTTCACCAGTAATCTTAGTGCGTAATAATAATTGAATTAGTTTGTCTGCGTATTTTGTGCAAGGGCAGATTCACGCTCTTCACGGCGGCGCTGTTCGATTAATTTGCGCTCTTTTTGATCGTTGTTTTCCCATTTCTCATAAGCGTTAACGATACGAGCAACCACTGGATGTCGTACAACATCGTCAGCTAGGAAGAAATTGAAGCTAATCTCATCGACATCACTGAGCACTTCAATGGCATGGCGTAAACCTGAACGCACGCCACGTGGTAAGTCTATCTGGGTAACATCGCCAGTAATTACCGCTCGCGAATTAAAACCAATACGAGTTAAGAACATCTTCATCTGTTCGATAGTCGTATTTTGGCTTTCATCAAGAATGATAAAGGCATCGTTCAAAGTACGTCCGCGCATATAGGCCAGCGGTGCAACTTCAATGACGTTACGCTCAATTAATTTTTCAACACGCTCAAAACCAAGCATTTCAAATAGAGCATCGTAAAGAGGGCGTAGGTATGGATCGACTTTTTGGCTTAGATCGCCCGGTAAAAATCCTAGCTTTTCTCCAGCCTCGACCGCTGGACGCGTCAGTAGAATGCGACGAACTTCTTGACGTTCTAGTGCATCTACCGCAGCCGCAACAGCCAGGTAGGTTTTACCCGTACCAGCAGGGCCAATACCAAAGGTAATGTCGTGAGTGACCATATTGACCAAGTATTGGCCTTGGTTAGGCGTTCGTGGCTTGATGACGCCTTTCTTGGTCTTGATGAACACCTCTTTGCCGTGCTCCATGACTGAATCGGCAACGTGCTCTAATACACCAGACTCTTTGATCGCTAAGTGGATATGATCTGGTTCGATGTCGGGAGTATTACCACGGACAGGAGCGGTTTCAACATATAGCGTTTTTAAAATATCAAGTGCAGCAGAGGCTGAATATGCCTTACCAACAATACTGAAATAGTTATTTCTATGGTTGATTTCGACGCCTAAGCGACGCTCTAGCTGTTTGATATTATCGTCGAAAGGACCGCAAAGGCTGGATAAACGGCGGTTGTCAGAAGGTTCTAGATCAATTTCTAAAGTTACTATTTTATTGCTCAATGCGACCTCACATTCAGACTATCTAATAAAGCCCGAGGACATCGGGCTTTATTGATACATTATATTGTTATTTTGAGATTATGCTTTTGCAACTAGGGTGTAAAGGTTGCAACGCCTAATTCATCTTCTTTTCGTGTTTTTTCCATCATTTCTGTTGGAGAAGTAACGCTTCGAAGATCCATCTCTTTTTCTGTACGTATCAGCTCACCGCGCAATGAGTTAGTGAAAACATCGGTAATTTTAACATCTACAAATTGACCGATTAGGTCTGCAGAACCTTCGAAGTTAACCACACGGCTGTTTTCAGTACGACCACGAAGTTCCATAAGGTTTTTCTTCGATGGGCCTTCCACTAAAATACGCTGCTCTGTACCTAACATTAGACGAGAAAAACGCATCGCTTGAGCGTTGACCGTTTGTTGTAGTTCGTACAAACGTTCTTTCTTCTCTTGCTCTGGAGTATCACATGGATAGTCTGCCGCAGGAGTGCCTGGGCGAGGAGAGAAGACAAAGCTGAAGCTCATATCGAAGTCGATTTCTTTAATCAGCTTCATTGTGTCTTGGAAATCTTTGTCGGTTTCACCTGGGAAGCCAACAATGAAATCTGAACTGATCTGAATATCTGGACGCGCTTTACGTAGCTTACGAATAATTGATTTGTACTCAATAGCAGTATGAGGACGCTTCATCATGGTCAAAATACGATCTGAGCCGCTTTGTACTGGCAAGTGTAAGAAGCTCACAAGTTCTGGAGTATCTTTATATACTTCAATGATGTCGTCACCAAATTCTAGCGGGTGGCTAGTGGTGAAACGAATACGGTCGATGCCATCGATAGAAGCCACTAAACGTAGTAATTCAGCAAATGAACAAATATCGCCGTCAAACATAGGACCACGATAGGCGTTTACGTTCTGGCCAAGCAGGTTAACTTCACGTACGCCTTGCTCTGCTAATTGTGCAATTTCAAAAAGTACATCATCCATCGGACGACTCACTTCTTCACCACGCGTGTAAGGCACAACGCAGTAAGTGCAGTATTTTGAGCAGCCTTCCATGATAGAGACAAACGCCGTTGCGCCATCTGCTTTTGGTTCAGGAAGATTGTCGAATTTTTCGATCTCAGGGAAAGAAATATCCATCACTGGCTTTTCGTTTGATAGCGATGAGCGGATCATCTCAGGTAGACGGTGCAGCGTTTGTGGGCCAAAAATTACATCAACATAAGGAGCACGTTGACGAATATGGTCGCCTTCTTGAGTCGCAACACAACCACCGACGCCAATCACAACGCCTTCTTTCTTATCTTTCAGTGTTTTCCAACGACCAAGCTGGTGGAATACTTTTTCTTGAGCTTTTTCACGGATCGAACAAGTATTAAGTAGGAGTACATCTGCTTCCTCAGGTACTTCTGTTAGCTCGTAGCCATTTGCAGCATTTAGCAGGTCAGCCATTTTTGATGAATCGTATTCGTTCATCTGGCAGCCCCAAGTTTTTATTAGCAGTTTCTTACTCATCTTTTGTTCGCTCGATCGTTAGTTTAATTTAAGGGAGCAAATCGCCCAGTATTTCTCCGCCTAGAATATGTCAGCTATAGCTGTGCTCAGGCGGCAAGCCGCGTATTGTACTGCTTTAAAAACCAACTGACTAGTAGTCGACGTAAATCTCTTCAAGCCACCATTCCACAAGGTGTTCACTGCTCAAAAAGGGCAGTTTTATCGTTAAATAGTTTCGCAATAAGGTTACGAAATCGTACAATTAAAAATAGGCGATAAATCAACATGATGAAGTGTAAAAAATGAACAAATTTGATATTGCAGTGGTGGGCGGTGGCATGGTTGGTGCTGCGATTGCACTTGGTTTTGCAAAGCAGGGTAGGAGCGTTGCTCTTATTGAAGGTGCACGTCCTAAGGGGTACGAACATGACCAACCAATGGACATTCGAGTCTCTGCAATATCTCAGACATCAGTGAATCTATTGAGCTCGTTAGGGGCATGGGAGGCTGTTTCTTCAATGAGAGTGTGCCCATATCGTCGTTTGGAAACGTGGGAACACCCTGAATGCCGAACTCGCTTTAGTTCTGATGACGTTAATTTAGTCCAGCTTGGTTATATTGTTGAAAATCGTTTGATTCAATTAGGGTTATGGGAGCAATTTGAACAGCAACCTTCATTATCCCTTTTCTGTCCGGATAAATTGAAATCAATTGCATTCGGAGTCGAAGAGAATCAAATAGCCCTAGAATCAGGAACCAAACTCACAGCTAATTGGGTTGTTGGTGCTGATGGAGCTAATTCTGTAGTTAGGCAACAAGCAAATATAGGCGTAACCGCATGGGATTATCGTCAGCACTGCATGTTAATTAATGTTGAAACGGAACTTCCGCAGCAAGATATTACGTGGCAACAGTTTACCCCTTCAGGGCCTCGATCATTCCTACCATTGTGTGGGAATCAAGGTTCACTCGTTTGGTATGATTCACCAAAGCGAGTTAAGCAGCTAATGAATATGAGCCATGTACAATTGCGTAATGAAATTGTGAGTGTTTTCCCTCGCGAGTTAGGTGATATCAAAGTGCTCCAAACCGGATCATTTCCACTTACTCGCCGTCATGCTCAGCAATATCACAAAAATGGATGTGTTCTTGTGGGTGACTCTGCTCATACGATTAACCCATTAGCGGGACAAGGCGTTAATCTTGGCTTTAAAGATGTCGCAGCATTATTAGATATAACGGCTGAACAAGATGAGCTCACGACTGACTTACTGAGAAAGTATGAGCGATGTCGCCGTGGTGATAATTTATTGATGCAAAGCGGGATGGATTTTTTCTACAAAACATTCAGCAATGATCTTATGCCTTTAAAGATGGTAAGAAATGCAGTGCTTAAAGTGGCTGAAAACTCAGGGCCAATGAAGCAGCAAGTACTGAAATATGCCTTAGGGTTGTAGCGGTTTCGGGCAATGCTGTAAGTTTAACTAACTCGAAGAGTAAATAGAGTAGAAGAGAGTCTTTAATAGGCTCTTTTTTATTGCTGAAGAAATATATAGACAGGGGTATAGACTTAGAAATAAGTAGGTATAGAAAGAAATGGGGACTGGTAGAAATAGATAAACAACAGATAAAAGAAAACCCAACTAAAAGCTGGGTTTCTAATTTTCTTTTACAAGAAATAATGGTGCGGTCGGAGAGACTTGAACTCTCACACCTCTCGGCGCCAGAACCTAAATCTGGTGCGTCTACCAATTCCGCCACGACCGCAGCAAGTCTTT